>JBDZVF010000218.1:0-10150 GCA_040255575.1 Pseudomonadota bacterium
CAATCGGGCGTGCTCAAATTCTTCGACGATTACCGTTACGAACGGCTGGGCATTGCCTGCCGGCTGGAGAACGACGTCTGCACCATGAGCGGCATTGAGCCCGCGCGCACCGGGTATTACCTCGTGAAGGGGCGCGGCGTGCCGCGCATCGATGTGATCGGCAACCAGGGCGAGGTCGCGTGGCCGCAGCTCGTGTCCCAGATTGCGTCCGGGCTCGCCAACGGCCCCGTGGTTCAGTGAACCCGTCGGCGCAGGCCTGAGGAGCGCTTTTGTTAAACTGCGCGCCGTTCAGATTTCGTTCATGTTCGGGTCAAGAGAATGCGCCTCCGCGTCCACCGGGGCTCTCCCGAGTGGCGCGTAACAGGAGACACACCATGCGTCGGGTCCTCCCCTTCCACCTGCTGCTGGCCGCACTGTTGGCAGCGTGCGTAACCGTCAACGTCTATTTCCCTGCGGCCGCGGCTCAGTCGGCAGCGGACCAGGTCATCGACACCATCATGCAGGGGCCGAAGAACCCGCCGCCTCAGGGTCAGGCGGAGCCCAAGCCGCAGGGCTCGACGGTCGCGCCGTCGCATTCGATTCTCGTCGCGGCGGTCGGCACGGCGCTGAATGCGCTCATCCCGGTGGCGCAGGCCCAGAGCGCGAATCTCGACATCAGCACGCCGGAAGTGCGCGCCATCGTCGCATCGCTGGCGAATCGAAATGGGCAGCTGCAGCCCTATTTCGCCTCCGGCGCCATCGGCCTGACGGCGGACGGACACGTCGACATTCGCGATCAGAACGCGATTCCGCTGCCCGAGCGGGCGAAGGTGAAGTCGCTCGTCACCGATGAGAACCGGGATCGTGACGCGCTCTACGCCGAAGTGGCCAAGGCCAACAACCACCCCGAGTGGAAGAACGACATCCAGAACACGTTCGCGAAGCGCTGGATCGCGAAGGCCAACCCCGGCACGTGGTATCAGGAAGGCGGCGCCTGGAAGCAGAAGTAACCACCCCGCCACGGGCACACGCCTGCCGAGTTCATCGCGCACACGAGCAGGTCTCATCGCGGCAAGGGCTCTTCGCCTTGCCGCGGTTCAATGAAGATGACCCAGTCGAGCGCCGAACTGGATAGCGATTGGCTGCTGAGTCAGCTGCGGCAGCTCGGCGCGCATCAGCTCGACCACGTCAACGGCACGCTCCAGACACATCTGCGCGGAACATACGAACGGCTCCGCCGGTGGGGCAACACAGACGCGGTTTGCCTGTCCGGTCTTTTTCACGCCGCGTACGGCACCTATGGTTTTCCCGAACAGCTGCTCGGGATCGATCGTCGGAACGACGTTGCCGGCCTGATCGGCTCTGAGGCCGAACGTCTGGTCTACTTCTACGCGGCTTGCGATCGCGCGTATTTCTATCCGCGGCTGGCTCGGGAGAAGGCGCCCTCGTTCAAGGATCGGTTCACCGACGCGGTGACTTATCCAGATAGCGCACATCTGATCGCCTTCTGTGAGCTCACGCTCGCGAACGAGCTGGATGTGGCGCTACCGGATCAGGCGGGGTACCTGGCGCGCTATGGACGCTACGTGTTGCCGCTATTTCGCAGCGGGCCGTTTCGCGAATCGCTCAGTCAACAGGCGCGCACCGAGTGCCTGCAATACTTTGGATAGTTCTGAAGGCTAGGCGACGCGTGCCATTTGATGTGTGTGCGCGTCCTACTCCCGAACGCCCATCCCCCGGTTCAGCATCGTGAGCGCGGAGCCAAACAGCACCAGCGCCGCCAGGACCATGATCGTGAACGCGAGGCTCACATTGACGTCTGAGGTGCCGAAGAAGCCATGGCGAAAGGCGTTGACCATGTACAGAATCGGGTTGGCGTACGACACCTTCTGCGCCCACTCGGGCAGCATCGAGACCGTATAGAACACGCCGCCGAAGTACGTGAGGGGCGTCAGCACGAACGCCGGCATCCAGTTCACCTGTTCGAAGTTCTTCGCCAGCACCGCATTGATGAGGCCACCGAGCGAGAACACGATCGAGGTGAGCAGCACCGCCGCGATGATCATCGGCAGGTTGGTCACCTGCAGGTGCGCGAACAGCACCGAAACCATCGTGACCACGCCGCCGACCATGAGACCGCGCATCACACCACCGGTGACGTAGCCCGAGATGATCAGCCAGTTCGGCAATGGCGACACCAGCAGCTCTTCGATGTGCTTGCCGAACTTCGCGCCAAAGAATGACGAGACGACGTTCGCGTACGACTGCGTGATGACCGACATCATGATGAGCCCAGGCGCGATGTACTGCATGTAGGGCACGCTGTCCATGTTGCCCACGCGCCGGCCGATGAGGCTGCCGAAGATCACGAAATACAGTGTCGCCGTTACCGCGGACGGCACGAGCGTCTGGCCCCAGATGCGGATGATCCGCCCGAACTCGCGTATGACGATCGTCTTGTAACCGACCCAGCGAATCGCCGAGCGATTGATGCCGTTCGTGGTGGTTGCGTGCTGTGCCACAGTGGAGCTCACGAGCGCGCGCCCCGGGCCGCGTTCGCCTTCTCGCCGCGCGCCTCCACGAGCCGCATGAAAATCTCCTCCAGCCGGTTCACCTTGTTGCGCATGCTGAGCACTTCGATGCCGAGCCCCGACAGGCGGATAAAGATTTCGTTGAGGTTCTGTTCCTTCGACACTTCCACTTCCAGCGTGTGATCGTCCACGAGCCGCACGGGATAGCCTTCGAGATTCGGCTCGGCGTGCAGTTCCTTGCGCAGGCTCAGCACGAAGGTTTCCGTGTGCAACTTGCGTAGCAGGCTGCTGATGCGGTCGCGCTCGGCGATCTGGCCTTTATCGATGATCGCGATGTTCCGGCAGAGCGTTTCCGCCTCTTCCAGATAGTGCGTCGTGAGAATGATGGTGGTGCCCTGCTGATTGATCCCGCGCAGGAACTCCCACATCGAGCGGCGGATCTCGATGTCGACGCCGGCGGTCGGCTCGTCGAGGATCAGGAGGCGCGGCTCGTTCATGAGGGCGCGGGCGATCATGAGACGCCGCTTCATGCCGCCGGAAAGACTGCGCGACATCTTGTCCCGCTTGTCCCACAGCTGCAGCTCTTTCAGGTATTTCTCGGCGCGCTCGCGCGCGACGTGCCGCTCGATGCCGTAGAAGCCGGCCTGGTTCACCAGGATGGTCTGCGGCGATTCGAACATGTTGAAGTTGATTTCCTGCGGCACGACGCCCACGCACGCCTTGGCGCCTTCGAGGTCGCGATCGATGTCGTGACCGAAGATGCTGAGCGTGCCCGAGCTCTTGTTGACGAGCGACGTGGCGATGCCGATGAGCGTCGTCTTGCCCGCACCATTCGGACCGAGCAGCGCGAAGAAATCGCCCTGCTCGACATCGAGATCGATGCCTTTCAGGGCCTGGACGCCGTTCTTGTAGGTCTTGACGAGAGAGCGGACGGAGAGGGCATGCATAGGGCGCGAGAGGGTAACACGGGGGTCACAACCCCGAGCATCGCTCTCCCCAATTGGAGAGACGTTGCCGGTCCTTCCGCGCCCAGCCCTCAGCTTGCGGTCTTGAGCAGGCTGCTATCGGCTTCGGCTGAGGAAAACTGCACGGAAGCCGCGGGATCGTGGCAGGCCCAGCCGTCGCGCCCGGTTTCCTTTGCGGTGTAGAGCGCCCGGTCAGCCAGCTGAATGGCGAGATCGTGCGAGCACTCGGCGGCGGGGTCGACGCTCGCCGTGCCGACGCTGGCGGTAACGTAGGGACGCGTGGACGATGCCGTGTGCGGAATGCGCAGACTGCGCACCGCTTCGAGAACACCGCGCGCCACGCTCTCGGCATGGCTGCGATCGGCGCCGAAGAGCACGGCGATGAACTCTTCGCCGCCATAGCGCGCGACGAGATCCAGCGGCCGGCGCTTCGCGGCCCCGCGAACGGCGCTCGCCACATCCCGCAGGCACTGGTCGCCAGCCTGGTGGCCGTAGCGGTCGTTGTAGGCCTTGAAGTGATCGATATCGATCAGGATCACCGAGACGAGTTGCTGATCCCGCACAGCCTGCTGCCACAGCTTGCGCGTCTGCTCTTCGAGCGCGGTTCGATTGAGCAGGCCCGTGAGGCCATCGTGCATGGCCACTTCCACCAGCCGGCGCCGATCGAGAAAGGCAACGCGGTTCGCATGCTCGAGCGCGTAGCAGCCGAGCGCACCGATGAGATTCGCGCAGAGCAGGACGAACAGCACGTAGGTCGCGATCTGCGGCGGGATGAAACCCATGAGCACCGGCACCGAGAACGCCGTGACCAGCACCGCGTTGGTGCGGATCGCCGCCCAGAAGGACAGCGAGATCATGAAGTAGAAAAAGAACACGGCGAGCACCAGCCGCGCGGCGACGAGCGGCAGCTGCTCGGTGGAGGCCTGAGCCGCCAGAATCACGCTGCCGATGCCGAAGAGCGGCGCGGCGATCTGGATCGCGGGCTGGTACCACTTTGCAAACAGGCGCCGGCCGGTGATCACGAGCATCACGAGCACCATTGGCAGCTGCAGGCCGAAACGCACGACGTCCGAGTTGCCGATGCGCGGCGCGGAGAGCACGAAGTGATCGATCACCGCGAAACCGAGCGTGGTGGACAGCGCGACGTACAGGCTCATGCGGGCCCAGCGCCGATCGCCTTCACTGCGCGAAGCGCGGTATTCGGATTCGAGCTCTTGCGCAAAGCGCAGGGTCAGCTTCGCGGCGCGCGGCACTTCGGGCGCCGCCTGAATGCTTTCCGGCGGACCATGCTCAGACATGGCTCACTGCACGGGACGAGACTGTCGTTGTCTTCACCGCCCCGCGCTTTCAACGTGCGCGAGGAGAGCTGTGATTCTTTTGCTGTTCGGCCTTGATGCGCGTACGCCAGACCTCGTAGGCATCCCAACCGGCGGAAGCCTTCTCCCTCAGCACCGGCAGGAACTCTTCGTTGGCGGCCTTGGCTGGACGCGGAAACGTCGTCAGTGCGTCGACTCTGGTTTTCATGGTCGGAAACCTGCGGGGAATCTTTTTTGTTGGCTGCCGACGGGTCCTGTTATCGGCAGGGAACGGAAGTTTACCGACCTATGTCTCGAAAGCGAGTGAATTTAATCTGTTGAAAATATGTAAAAACCGAAACTGTGAGTCATTTCGCAAAATAGCGGGCGAGGTAGCTTTCGAACGGTTCGTCGTTGCGGCTTTCCAACTGCGCCTGACGTGCCAGGGACTCCTCCGCCTCGGCCGCGAACTCGGCCAGACGCTCCTGGTTCGGGGCGTAGAGATCGAGGAAATACGCCTTATGGAAAGTCGACATCCTGAGAGCCTGATCAAAAAATGACTCCCCGGTCGACATCAGCTCGTTCAGCAACCGGGCCGAAGGCGTTAGCGCGACGTTATCGAGTTTCGCGGACTGCACAGCCAACGCTGTGGTGTACGGACGCAGCGGATCGCCCTGATCCAGCACCTCGCAGATGCCCTGCATGGAGTCGATCAGCTCGCGGGCCCAATCCTTCATCGAGACGTCGCGTCCATCGCGCTTCAGCGTGAGGCCAGGCTCACGACCGCGCCTCGCCACGACGACGTGATTGTGATCGAGCGGCTCTTCCTCCGAGGTCGAGATGTACGGGCTGTCTTTCAGCACGCACAGCGCGAGGAACGCTTCGAGAAAGCGCAGCTTGTTCTGATTGACGCCGACGGGATCGAACGCGCTCACGTCCAGCGCACGCACCTCGACGTATTCGACGCCCGCGCGCTTCAACGCCTTCGTCGGCCGCTCGCCGGATCTTGCGACCCGCTTTGGGCGAATGAAGCTGTAGTACTCGTTCTCGATCTGCAGGATGTTGGCGTTCAGCTGGCGCCACTCTTCACCGTTCGGGCCCTGCACCTTCACCCCGAACGCTTCATACGGCGGGTGCGGCGTATAGATCGCGTGCGTCAGATCCCGCACGTATTCGTCGAGACTGTTCACCGAAACCGAAAGCCCCGCCTGGTTCCGGTTGCGATAACCGAGATCGCTCATGCGCAGGCTGGTGGCATACGGCTCGTAGAGCGTGCGTGGCCCGAGCTCGCGCAGGCCCGTCGCGTCCCGCCCCCGCAGGAAGGACTTGCACACCACTGGAGATACACCGAAGAGGTAGAGCACGAGCCAGCCGTAGCGACGATAGTTCCGCAGCAGATCGAAGTAGCTCGTGGAGATGAACTGCTGGCCCGAATCGCGCGATTCGCGCAAGTCCGCGTACGCTTCCCAGAAGCGCGCCGGGAACGAATAGTTGAAATGCACGCCGGAAATGGCCTGCATCATCCTTCCGTAACGCAAGCCGAGACCATTGCGATAAATGGTCTTCATGCGTCCGACGTTCGACGTGCCGTACTGGGCGAGTGGAATCGCGTCGTCCCCACCGTTGATGGCACATGGCATGCTGGTGGCCCACAGCAGCTCGTCCTCGAGATGGCGATAGACGAACTGGTGCAGATCGAGCAGGTACTGCAGCAACTCCCAGCTTTGCGTGAAGGCGGGCGTCACGAGCTCGATGAGCGCTTCGGAGAAATCCGTGGTGACGTGCTCGTTGGTCAGCGCGGAGCCGAGCGCGCGGGGATGCGGCGAGCGCGAGAGCTCCCCCTTCGGCGTGACGCGCAGGGATTCTTTCTCCACGCCCTTGCGCCCACCCTGCAGGATCTGCGGCTCCCCGCTATTGATGAGGGCCGAGAGGCGTCTTTCGAAGACGCGATCCACGCTTGCACTGGCCATGGGTTCGTTACCAGCGCAGCTTGCCGGTCAGCACGTCACGGAGCATGGTGAAGTCTCCGCGCAGGCTGTAGAGGGGATGACGGAAGGTGGCGGGCCGGTTCTTCTCGAAAACGAAGTGACCGACCCACGCGAACAGGTATCCGGCGAGCGGCACGGCCCAGAGCAGACTCCACCTCCGCGTCACGAGGGCGACGATCAGCAAGACGATCGCGAGCGACGTGCCGATGACGTGCAGGCGACGGGAAGCGCGGCTGCTGTGCTCGCGCAGGTAGTAAGGATAGAAATCATGAAAGCTCGCGAATCGTTGCGCGCTCATCCGTGGGTCGCCGAAGCACTTGATCGGTTGAGCAAAAAACGCCCCTTCGAGGGCCGGCATCTTGCCGCCGGCAAGGGCCGTGCGCAAATCCGGCAAGAGGGAGAGGTCAAGGGTTGGCCGGAGCCGGGGCGTTCGTCGCGGTGGCAGGAAGGGTCGCTTCCGCATGGGTGCGCAGGCCGCGCATGAGGTCCGGGAGATCCCGCTTGAGCATGTTCCGCATCATCCACCGCGGCACGTAGAACCCGGGGACCACGCGTGCCTCGTAGGTCACCAGGGTCGTGCGACCCTCGTCGGCGGAGTGGAACGTCCACACCCCGCGGTTCTCATGGAAGTCCCCGCGCACGTTGCTGAAACGGATGCGGGAGAACGCCTCGTACTCGGCATGGAACACGTAGTTTGCGCGGGGGGCCAGCCAACCGTAGTCGACCTGCTGCTCCACGTTCTGCCAGCTCCCGTCCGGCGCCGTATCGACCACCCTGCAGCGCTTGAGATGGGGCACGAAGCGAAGCGCCTGCGAACAGTCGGTGATCGTGCGGAACACCTGTTCGGGACTTGCGTCAACCTTGACGGCCGCGCGGATGGTTGCGGCCGCCCTCTCATCGACGTTCCCCTCGGCGATGATGCCGCCCGCCTCCACGCGCAGCCGCTGTGAGTCTGACAACGTCCAGTCCGCGCTCCGGCACACGGCCGGTACGCAGCAGACCAGCAAAGCGAGCCGTAGCAGGTGGGCGACGGCCGGTTTCATGCGGTCTGCCGCTCGCGACATATGGGCGGGAATCGATGCGTCTCCATCGTCCTCTTCATTGTCAGTTCACTTGGGTAGCGCTACGGTTGCAGGCATGAACAAATGGACCCTCGCAGTCGTGCTCAGTCTTGCCGCGGCGAGCCCTGCGTATGCCTTCCGGTGCGGCAGCCATCTCATTACCGAAGGCGACACGCGCTCCAAAGTCATCGCCTACTGTGGCGACCCCACGGAAGTCCAGAACACCACCTCCATACTGCGCAGACCCGTCACCTGGATTAACGGCCGACCGTATACGGTGGGGGATGGCTTCATCGAAGTTCCCATCGAGGTCTGGGTGTACAACCTCGGCCCGAGCAAGCTCATGCGCCAGATCCGCTTCGAAGGCGGCCGCGTGGTCGCGATCGACACCCTGGGTTACGGCTACTACCAGGAGAGCCCCAAACCCGCTCCGCCCAGCGAGTAGCCGCGGTGCCCCTGAGCGGCCGCGGCCCGAACGGCCGCGCATTGAATTCCCCCCGCCCGGCCTTCACTTAGGTTCGATCCCGACATTCCGCTTTTATCGCGCCCAGAGGGCCGGGGCGTGGCATCCTACCGACCCTCTTGTCGCGGGAGGGTCCCCATGCTCGTAGGTTCCGCTGTCAGACGGGTCGCCATTGTCGGCGGCCTTCGGATTCCCTTCGCCCGCGCGCACGGCGCATACGCCACCGTCGGCAACCAGGAGATGCTGACCGCCACCTTCAGGGGGCTGGTCGAGAAATACAGGCTCCAGGGCGTGCGCCTCGGCGACGCCATGGCGGGCGCGGTCATCAAGCACTCGAAGGACTACAACCTCGTTCGGGAGTGCGTGCTCTCCTCAGGCCTCGACCCGCACACGCCCGGCGTTGACGCGCAGCGGGCCTGCGGCACGAGCCTCGAGGCGGCCATCGACATCGGCAACAAGATCGCCCTCGGCCAGATCGACGCGGGCCTGGCAGGCGGCGTGGACACCATCAGCGATCCGCCCATCGTCTATCCGCGCTCTTACCAGCAGCTGCTGCTCAAGAGCTTCCGCGGGCGCTCCTTTGGCCAGCGCATAGGGCCCTTTTTCGGCGTGCGGCCGAAGCACTTCAAACCGGTGATGCCGGGCGTGGTGGAGCCGCGCACGGGCCTGTCCATGGGCCAGAGCACCGAGATCATGGCGAAGACCTGGAAGATCCCGCGCGAAGCGCAGGACCAGCTCGCCTACGAAAGTCACACCAAGGCGGCGGCTGCGTGGAAGGACGGCTTCTACAGCGACCTCGTCATCGATTACCTCGGCCTTAAAGCGGATAACAACATCCGCGCCGATACCTCTCCGGAGAAGCTCGCCAAACTGAAGCCGACGTTCGACTTCAGTGGGAGTGGCACGCTGACCGCCGGCAACAGCACACCGCTGACGGATGGCGCGTCCGCCGTGCTCCTCGCATCGGAGGAATGGGCTAAGCAGCGCAACCTGCCGGTGCTTGCGTACCTGCGTTACGGCAAGCAGTGGGCCGTGGACTTCGCAAGCGGCAAGGAAGGGCTGCTCATGGCGCCCGCCTATGCGGTGCCGGCCATGCTGAAAGACGCCGGCCTCACGCTGCAGGATTTCGATTACTACGAGATTCACGAAGCGTTCGCCGCGCAGGTGCTCTGCACCCTGAAGGCGTGGGAAACACCCGAGTACTGCAAGGACGTGCTTGGGCTGCCCGGCCCGCTCGGCAGCATCGATCGATCGAAGCTGAACGTGAAAGGCGGCAGCATCGCCGTCGGCCATCCGTTCGCGGCAACGGGCACGCGCATCGTGGCAAGCCTCGCGAAGCTGCTCGCGAACGACAGCAATGCGAAGCGCGGCCTGATCTCCGTGTGTACGGCGGGCGGAATGGGAGTCACGGCGATTCTCGAGCGATAGCGCCTCACGTCACGGTTGGCACGTGGAAGACGACCTCCCCGAGCAAACCGTCACCCTGCGCGCGGACCTGCGCACGGTCCTTGCCGCATTGCCGCTGTTTCAGGGGCTCAGCGCCGAGATCCTGAGTGCGATCGCCGCGGAAGTGGAGTGGCTCTCCCTTCCCGGCGGCAGCGTGCTGTTCACTTCCGGCGAACCGTCGGATTCGATGTACGTCGTGCTGAGCGGCTGCCTGGGCGTGTACCTCGCGCCAGGCAACGACCGCCGCCGCTTCATCGGTCGCATCGTCGCCGGCGATACCGTGGGCGAGATGGGGCTGGTTTCCGGGCGGCCCCGAAGTGGCACCGTGGTCGCCTTGCGCGACACCGAGCTCGTGCGGCTCTCCCAGCAAGCGTTCGATCGCGTGTTCCGCCGCCACCCGGACGCGATGCTGCGGATCGCGC
>JBDZVF010000711.1:0-1951 GCA_040255575.1 Pseudomonadota bacterium
GCGTTGCTCGCTTACCAGGGCGGGGATTACGACGAAGCGCAGCGCCGGTTTGCAGAGCTCGCAACGAGCGACGAAGCGACCGATGCGTCGCTCCTGTATCTGGCGGACATCGCGGAGCTGGATGGGGACACTGACACGGCGCTCGCCGGCTACAAGCGGCTGATCAATTCCTCGCTCGCGGTCGCGGCGCGTACGCGGGCAGCGGCCATCCTGCTGGAGAAGAAGCAGCGCGGTGAGGCGTTGGCGATGATCGACGACTACATCGCCGAGCATCCGGAACGCGGCTTCGAGCTCAATATCACCAAGGCCAATCTGCTGGCGGATCATGGCGAGACCGATTCGGGGCTCGCGCTGCTCGCGGCGGCGCTCGACCAGCATCCCCAGCATCCGTCGCTTCTGTACAGCCGTGCCGTGATGCTGGAGAAGGCCGGCAAATCGAAAGAGTCGGTGAGTGTGCTGGAGTCGTTGTTGAAGGAGCGGGATGACGATCCGACGCTGTTGAACGCGTTGGGTTACACGCTCGCCGACCATGGCATGCAGCTGTCACGCGCGGAGTCACTCATTCGTAAATCACTCGGGGTCATGCCGGACAACCCGGCGATCCTCGACAGCATGGGGTGGGTGCGGTTCAAGCGCGGCGATGCCAAGGGCGCCATCGACTATCTGAAGCGCTCGTACCAGCTCGCGCACGATCCCGAGATTGCCTCGCATTGGGCCGAGGCGTTGTGGAAGACCGGCGCGAAGGAGGAGGCGCGCGCAGTGCTCGCGACAGCGCTGGCGCGACATCCGGACTCCGATACGCTGAAGAAGACGATCGCGCGCCTGGCCCCGCACGAGAAGACGTAAATGCCGGCGTTTGGAGCCTCCGTCACACGGATCATGTGGCGGCATGCGCTGTTGTTCGGCTCCGTGTTGCTCCTCACTGCGCTCACCGGTTGCAAGACTTTGCCCCCAGCGCCGCCGGAAAGCGCGCCTTGGGACGTGCGCAAGGCGGCGCTGCAGGCACGCGATCGGTTCGATCTGAAGGGACGCATCGCGGTCGCCGTGGCCCAGGAAGGCTTCAATGCGAAGCTGCGCTGGCACCAGCGCGACGATCAATCGGAACTCTCATTGGATGGTCCGCTCGGGGTCGGCGGGGTGCGCATCACCTCGAACGGCGACTCGCTGAAGGTGCTGAACGCGCGCGGTGAGCAGCTGGATAGCGATGCGGCGGAACAGGAAATCCAGTCGAAGCTCGGCTTCGATCCCCCCATCGCGAGCCTGCGCTACTGGGTGCTCGGTGTGCCCGACCCCGCCACACCAGCGGAAGAAATACTCGACGATTCGAAGCGGCTCGCCACGCTGAAACAGGACGGCTGGCAAATCGACTACACCGCCTACGCTAACGTTGGCGGGCAATCGCTGCCATCAAAGGCCACGCTCACTCGAGAAGGCGTGCGCGTGCGATTGTTCGTTGATGATTGGGGGAGCTGAGCGTGAGCGCGCGGCCCGGGCAGTCTGTCGAATCCCACTGGCCGGCCCCGGCCAAGTTGAACCTCTTCCTGCACATCACGGGCAAACGCCCCGACGGCTTCCACGACCTGCAGACCGTTTTCCAGCTCATCGATCTTTGCGATGACATCGCCATCACATTGCGGGATGACGGCGTGATTGAACGCACGGCCGGCCCTGCTGATGTGCCGCCGGAGTCAGACCTCGTAGTGAGAGCCGCCAGAGCGTTGAAAGCCGCGACGGGTTCGCCGCTCGGCGCGTCACTCCGCGTCACCAAGCGCATCCCGATGGGCGGCGGCCTCGGCGGCGGCAGCTCCGATGCCGCGACCACGTTGCTCGCACTGAACGACCTGTGGTCGACGGGCCTGACACCGGGGGAGCTCGCGGCCATCGGCCTCACGCTCGGCTCGGACGTGCCGGTTTTCGTCGCCGGTTCATCGGCTTGGGCGGAAGGCCGGGG
>JBDZVF010000219.1:0-10100 GCA_040255575.1 Pseudomonadota bacterium
GTCCACACGGCCGTTGCGTGTACGCGCCCCGACGTAATTCATGGTCAATGCGGTGGCGGGCTCCTAGAATCCGTGAGCCGTGCGCATCGTCGTGTTCGTTCTCATCGGGTTGAACATCCTCTATCTGGCCTGGGCCGGCTGGATCGATACGCCTGCCCCTGCGCCGCCGCCGGTGAAAAACGCCGATCCGCTGCCTCAGCTGGTGCTGGCGTCGGAGAGCCTTCCGCGTGGGGGGCGAGCCGACGCGCCGGGCGCCGCGTCGTCCGATGCCTCGCTCCTGACGCAGCCGGTGATGTCGACGTCGCCCAGCAGCAGTTCGCGTTGTGTCTCGATCGGCCCCTTCAACGAACTTGCGCAGGCTGCGCGTGCCGCGGCGTTGCTGCGGGATCGCGGCTTCGAATCCAAGCAGCGCGCCGAGCCGGGCGAGATGTGGCAGGGCTACTGGGTTTCGGTGGGCGGGCTTCGCACGACGGCAGATGAAACGAGACTGATGAAAGCGCTCGCGCGCGCCGGCATTCGCGATGCGCGCGTCATGCCGGATGAGCCGGGCGGAAGGCGCGTCTCCGTCGGGCTTTTCAGTGAGCGCGAACGCGCCGACAGGCGCGCGCAGGCCGTGAACAAACTCGGCTTCCGCGCCGAGGTCACCGAGCGCACACAACCCGGCACGGTTTATTGGATAGACATGGACGTCGGCGCAGGCGAGCGCGCGATTCCCACGGAAGGCTTGTTGTCGCTCGAGGATGCCGGTTCGCGCATCGAAATTCGTGTGTGCCCGGCGAGTGAGCCCGCGGCGCCGAATCGGCCCGGAGCGGTTCCGCGAGACGCACGGCCCGCCGCCACGACTGCGGATGCCGGAGTGCCCCGGCCAGGTTAAATGATGGACCTTGATGCGTATTTCGCACGCGTCGGCTTCAACGGCGCACGCACTGCAAGCCTCGATACATTGCGTGATCTGCACCTCGCGCACGCGCAGACCATCGCCTTCGAGAATCTGAATCCGCTGCTCGGCTTGCCCGTGCCGCTCGAGCTGCCATCGATCGAAGAGAAGCTCGTGCGCTCGGGTCGCGGGGGCTACTGCTTCGAGCAGAACGCGCTGCTGGCCGCAGCGCTGCGGGAGCTCGGTTTCAAGGTGACGGGCCTGGCGGCGCGCGTGATGTGGAATGCGCCGGAGGACGCCATTCGCCCTCGCACACACATGCTGCTGAAGGTGGATGTCGACGGCGAGTCGTACATTGCGGATGTGGGTTTCGGCAGCATGACGCTGACTACGCCGGTGCGCCTGGTCACCGACGTTGAGCAGCCGACCGCGCACGAACCGTTCCGGCTCACGAGGGTCGACGAGGACTTCAAGCTACAGGGGTTGGCGGGCACGGAGTGGAAGACGTTGTACCGCTTCGATCTGCGGCCGCAGTTCCCCGCGGATTACGAGATGGCGAACCACTACACCTCGTCGTATCCGGGCTCGCGCTTCCGCTCGATGCTCGTTGCCGCCTTGCCGGTGCCGGGCGGGCGTTACGTTCTGTCGAACAACCAGCTCACTGTTCACCATACGCACGGCGCCTCCGAGCGACGGGTGCTTGGGAGCGTGCAGGAGGTGCGGCAGGTGCTGGAGTCGATGTTGGGCCTGACCCTGCCCGCAGCGGCGGAGCTCGACTCGACGCTCGCGCGGGTCTGCGGCGTGCCGCTGGCGCCGGCTGGCGCGGCTGGCCCGGCCGCCTCGGCTGGCCCAGTTGACCCGGCTGATCCCCCGAGCCCCTGAATTCGCCGATATTCCGCGGGGTGCGCCGCAATGGCGGCGGCCCCCCGGGACTGGCTACAATCCCCGCCCCAATCGATGCCGGCTTAGCACAGTTGGTAGTGCACCTGATTTGTAATCAGGGGGTCGGGGGTTCGAATCCCTCAGCCGGCATATCGCGTACGCGGCGCGTGGCAGCTGTCGGCTGACAGCCCCCAAGGCGCAAACCTGGTATTCGATCAATCCATTACTGAACCCGGCCCGAGCAGTGACAGTACTGGATATCCCTTCTCGGAACTTCTTGTTGACCTTGCCGTCGACTATCACCATGATAGGTCGATGCAGGAATCTCGTAGGCAGAAGGTGGTCAGATTTCGACTCACTGCGCCTATGGCGCAACAGCGCGTGCGCGAGCTTGCGCGCAGTTCCGGCAATCTCGTCTGGACCGATCACATCAAAGAGCGGATGTCGGAACGAGGTATTGATTCGGATGCAGTGCTACGCATCCTTCGAAGTGGCGATGTCGAAGATGAACCGCAGGAAGCGAGAAAAGCAGGAGATTGGAAGATCAAGCTCGTACGTGTAATGAACACCGGTCGGGCAGCAGGGGTTGTGACGGTTCTCGTCGAAAACAGTCGCTTGGTACTCATTACGGCAGAGTGGGAGGATCGGCGATGAAAGAGTTTCGATACGCAGGCGCTGCGTCGAAAGCGCCCTACCACTACACCCTGTGCGGGCTGGACGACATTTACCTGGTCAGCGGCTACGACAGAGCCACGACGGAATATGGTGACGGCGTAGTGATCCACGATATGGATGGGTTGCACCGGGCCATTGGCGAGCACCTTGTCACGTCCAAAAAGGCACTCAACCCCAAGGAGATCCGTTTCCTGCGGCATGAGATGGATCTCACCCAGGCTGAGTTGGGTGACCTCTTGCGCGTGACGGATCAAACCGTTGCGCGATGGGAAAAGTCCGAATGTCCAATTCCCGGTCCCGCAGAGCTGCTTGTGCGCGTTCTATATCTGGGGCACGTGGCTAAGAAGGTTGACGTGCGCAAGCTCGCGGAACAACTGCGACAGATGGACGATGCGACTACCAGCAAACAGCTATTTGCTCCTACAGAGCATGGGTGGCAGCCGATCGCTGCTTAGAGGTTTCGACCAGAGGTACCAGATCGGGTAAACGGACTTGCCCGTGTCAGATTCCTGCAGGGACTCTCTCTTTCGAACTGCATTTCTGCACGAAAACACCACGAATGCCCTTCGGCTGCTACCAGGATTCTGGCAGGCACGAGCGCAGGTGAGCATCGCAGTTGAAGTGCTCGAGTACTTCGCGCGGGATGCGGAGCATGAACTGAACGCCGGCGTTTACACGCCTCGGCCGATCGACCGGCAGATTGCCGGAGACATTCGTGTGCTGCAGTCGATGCTCAGTGCCTTCCTGCGAATCCACGAAACGCGAGAGTGATGCATTGCCGGCCGCGCCGGCGTTAGTTGCGCTTCGGCGCGGCTCGGCGGATCGCAATGCGTAGTGGCTGCCTGGCCGCGAAGGCTAGCCGCACGTGCGGTGTTGTCGGTTGCGGTGATGCGAGCCGTTACGGTCTGAAGGTCGGCGTAGCACACCGGCGGGTCGGCGGCACAGAGAAAAGAAACGCCAGCCAACGGGCCGTGAAAATGGGGGAATCCTTATTCCCCCAGTTTTTTTCTGGCGCTTTGAGGACGGGGCGCGCCGATCCAGGATAATTCGCACCTGACGTACCTTTCCCGCCGCAATTGTCCCAAGAGTCCTCGCGCCACGGCGTTGAACGCGGCGCTTGCGCCTTGCAGCGTGAGAGATCGGGGAATCCGGCCGAAAATAAATAGGGGAATCGCCGTTCCCCTCATTTTTTCTCGTCCCTCGCCTGTCTGCTTCAGAGGATCGGAGGCAACCCACATGGCTCGCAAGTCGCCGGCCGAAAAACTCAAATGGTTCCTGCAAGTGACCCATGCGTGGGAACGGCTGCGCCCGCACCGCACTTTCTTTGGCTACACGCTCGAACGCTTCAAGCAGGCCTTCCAGCCGAGCCTGGATACCCGCGTGGAGATTGAAGATTTGCAGCATCGACTGCGTAACGCGATCAGGAGGCGCAATGAGGCGGACCGCCGGTTCGTGCGGATTGTGCGAGGTGTCGTTTTTGCTGTGCAGGGCGATCCGGCCGAAGGAGGGAACGGTGAGCTGTATGTGGAGATGGGATATGTGCCTTGGTGGGGCCGCGGCCGGCCACGCAGGCGAGGGCGGCGGGCCGGGAGGGGGCGTCAGTGAGACATGTCCCAGAGCCGATCCGCGCCGATATCGATCACGCCCGGCCACACGACGCTGTGGCCGCCTCCGCCTTTCGCGGCGCGGGCAAAGACCGCCTCATCCCTCAATGACCGCATGCCCTTCAGCCGGTGCACTGGCTCGCTTAGGTCGACCGTCATTGTCTTCCCGCTCACCCAGCGCAGACGCAGCTTGTACTCGCCTGCGTGTTTGACACTTGTGAGGCGAACGGCATTGGGCTTACTCATCACACTCTCTCTGTCTCTCCGACACGCCCGGCAGCGCGAGCGCAGTTCGTGCCCAGGCGAACGCCCCGGCCTATCTCCTCGGGAGTCCGCCTCTCTGACCAGCGCCTCTGCGACGCCAAAACCGGGTTCATCATCGTCGGCGCGCTCGCCCCGCAAATCGAACCCATTTGTTACCGCCAGTGGTGTATCCAGACAACTCTCAGGATCCTCGCTTTAAGGGCCACTGACATGAAGCGCGCACCCTGGTTCGAGATGTCGATGCTGGCGCTCATACTCGTTGCGGCGACGCTCGCCGGCGTCCACTGACGAGGCGCACCGAGCGCCCTGCGAAGCGTTGTCCCTTCGCTCTGGCGTAACTGGACGGTGCCCGAGGGCCGCCACTACCGTTGGCGCATCAGCGGAGCTACTTCAGCCTCGGCGGAGCCACTGCAGGCTCGGCAGAGCTACTTCACCCTGACCTACTGCCGGAGCGTCGCAAGCCGCCTATGCGCATGGGACCGCGGACAGGCCGAGGTGGGTCAATTTTCAATCGGCGTTGGCAGCCGGGCCCGCTATAAAGGCCGCAAAACGCCGCACCCCGCTGCTCCAGCGCAGCCGCCGCTATGCCTTCTTCACAAACTCCGACTTCAGCTTCATCCCCCCGAAGCCTTCGATCTTGCAGTCGATGTTGTGGTCGCCTTCGACCAGGCGGATGCCTTTGACCTTGGTGCCGGCCTTGAGCGCGGAGGAGGCGCCTTTCACCGGCAGATCCTTCACGACGATGACGGTGTCGCCGTCCTTGAGCACGTTGCCATTCGCGTCCCGGACTTCGAGCTGCGCCTCATCATTATCCGCGACGTCGGCCGCGGGCGGGGCGGAGCTCCACTCGTGCGCACATTCCGGGCAGACATACATCGCTCCGTCCTGGTAGGTGAGCTCGGAATTGCATTTCGGGCAGGGCGGCAGCGTACTCATTCTGGTCCTCGGGTCGCGGGCGCGCATTGTCGCATTTGCGGACTGCGCTCGCGACCGGGCTGAGCCCACCCCAACGAGAGCGCGGCCGCTGTGATACTTCCCGCCGCCGCTCGTATATTTCACTGATGACATCGGACGTAAGCGAAACGCGGGTGATGTGGGGCGACTCCGCCGCCGAACCGGACTGGGAAGCCGTCTATGCGGAGCAGTTGCCCCGCGTATACAACTACCTTCGCTACCGCATGGGGAACGAGGCCCTGGCCGAAGACCTCACGTCGCGCACGTTCGAAAAGGCATGGCGCGATCGATACCGTTACCGGCGCAACCTGGCGGCCTATTCGACATGGCTACTGCGAATCGCCCGCAACGTGGCGACAGATCATCAGCGCACCTCGCACGAGCACGTGGCGCTCGAAGAGGCGGCAGAAACGCCCGCCGATGGATCGCCGGAAGAAGAGGCGGTGTTGACCTCGAACTTCGCGCGATTGTCCGCATTGATCGCAGTCTTGCCGGAACGCGACCGCGAGCTGCTCGCGCTCAAGTACGGCGCAGGCGCCACGAACCGCGCAATTGCCGATGTCACGGGACTGAGTGAATCGAACGTGGGCACCATCCTACATCGCACCGTTCAGCTGTTGCGCACGAGATGGTGACCCGAGGAGATCGCAATGGACGATGACTTCATGCTGAGCGCCTGGCGCCGGCCCCGCGCCGAGTTCGCGCGAAAGCTGCGCCAGAATCTCGATCGTGTGGAATCCGAAGAGCTCGTGACGCAACACCCCCGGCCGGTGGCGCGCTATCTCGCGTACGCGGCCACCGTCTTGCTCGTGGTCGGCGCGTTCACGCTGCCCTCGGTGCGCGCCGGCGCGCAAGCCTTTCTCGATCTGTTCCGGGTCGTGCACTTCGCGCCGGTTTCGGTGCATGCCGACCAGATGAGGAAGATCTCGCCCGAGAAAGGGATGAATCTGGCGAAGCTGCTCGGCGATCAGGTTGAAGTGCTGAAGGAGCCGGCGCCACCGAAGCAACTGGCAACGATTCAGGAAGCGACCGCCGCCGCCGGTGTCCGCATTCGTGAACCTGCCTGGCTGCCCGTTGGATTCCAGCAGGTGGGGATTGATGTGATGGACGAGCACGCCATGCGCGTCACTCTGAACAGCAGCACGCTGAACCAACTGGTCGATGCATTCGGCATCGATGACCTGCGCGTGCCAGACAGCATCAACGGCAAAACGGCAACCGTGCGCGTGCATCCGATCGTGCATATTGGCTACATGAGGAGCGGCGACAATGCGCGCAAGGTCTCGCTCATGCAGGGGCGCAGCCCGGAAGCGTCGCTGCCCGCCGGCCTCGATCTCGCCACCCTTGCCGAGATGGGTCTGCGGGTGCTCGGCATGGAGAAGGGTGAAGCCCGTCGCTTCGCCCAGAGTGTGGACTGGCGATCGACACTGGTCGTGCCAATTCCGGTGGAGGCGGCCTCGTTCCGGCAGATCGACGTGCGAGGCAACCAGGGCCTGCTCATCGAAATGGCGAGTAGAGAGCGCAGTGAGCGCCACGCCGAGGGCCCACCAGTACGCCACATCCTCTGGTCGGCCGAGGGCTCCGTCTTTGCCCTCACCGGAAACGTCCCCGCCGAGGAGCTGTTCGAGATTGCGCAAAACGTGCAGTGAGCCAAGCGCCGGATGACCGACACCGTTATCGAGACACGAGGGCTGCGCAAGCACTTCGGGAGCAACGTCGCAGTCGCCGATCTGTCCATTCGCATTCGCCGTGGTGAGGTGTTCGGATTTCTGGGGCCCAACGGCGCCGGCAAGACGACATCGATCAAGATGCTGTTGGGCCTCGTCCCGCCGACGAGCGGCAGCGCGACGCTGCTCGGCGCGCCCGTCGGCGACCACCGCGCCCGGACGAAAGTCGGGTTTCTTCCCGAGCACTTTCGCTTTCACGATTCGCTGACCGCCCGTGAGCTGCTGCGCGTTCACGGGCGCCTTTACGGCCTGCGCGGCGGCGCTCTCGAACGCCGCATCGACGCGCTGCTGGAGCGCGTGAACCTGCGTGAGGCGGAGAATCGCCCGCTCAGGCACTTCAGCAAGGGCATGACTCAGCGCGCGGGGCTCGCGCAGGCGCTCATCGGCGATCCCGAGCTCGTGTTCCTCGATGAGCCCACATCGGGGCTCGATCCCCTGGGCCGGCTGCTCGTGCGACGCCTCATCGAAGACTTGCGGGATCGCGGCGCCAGCGTGTTCCTGAACTCGCATCTGCTTGGCGAGGTGGAAGCCACTTGTGATCGCGTGGCGTTCGTAAAGCGAGGCCGCACGATCCACGAGCTGTCACTGCGGGACGTCGCGGCTTCGTCGCTCGATGTCGAGCTGAAGATCGATCGCACCGACGCAGCAATACTGCAAGGCCTGCAAGCGTTCGGCAGCGACATTCGCCTGAACGGCACAGTCGTGCATCTCCGAGCCAAGGCGGAAGGCGCGGTCCCCGAGATTGCGCGGTGGCTCGTCGCTCAGGGCGTCGGTATTCACGGCATCGGCAGCCGCGCCCGTTCGCTGGAGGATTGGTTTGTCGAGATCATGGGCGAAGATCAGAGACCAGGATAGCGCCAGGTGAACGGCATTCTCGCGATCATGCAGCTCACGTGGATCGAGGCGAGACGTCGCAAGATCGTGCTCGCGGCCGTCCTGTGCGGGATCGGTTTCCTGGTCGTCTTCGGGCTCGCGATCTACTCGAACTCGGAGCGCGCCATCGGCATGCCGCTCGTGCAGCGGCGCATGGTGCTGCAGGTTCTCACGCTGGTCGGCTTGTACGCGATCAACTTCCTCGTCATCGCGCTGTCCGTGCTGTTGCCGGTGGACACGCTGTCGGGAGAAATCGAATCCGGTGTGATTCAGACGCTCGCGTCGAAGCCCGTCCGGCGCGCCGACATCATCCTTGGGAAGTGGCTCGTATTCTGGCTCATGCTGGCGGCGTACATCCTCGTCATGGCGGGCGGCCTCGTCGCCATCATGTATGCCTTGACCGGGTTCCGTCAGCAAAACCTGCTCCCGGCTCTCGGCCTCATGCAGCTGGAAGCCACTGTGCTTCTGTCTGTCACGATGGCAGGCGGAGTGCGGTTCACCACCATCACCAACGGCATCGTGGCGTTCTCGTATTTCGTTCTCGCCTTCGTGGGCGGATTGATCGAACAAGTCGGCATGATCGGCGGGAATGTCACCGCGCGTTACATCGGCACGGCGATCAGCCTCGTGACGCCCGTGGACGCGATATGGCGCAAGGCGCTGGCGATCCTGCAGCCGCCCTTCATGGCGCAAACCGTGATCACCCCGTTCTCCGGTGGCGCGGAGCCGAGCGCCGCGATGCTGTGGTGGGCCGTGCTCGTGGTGATGGTGGCGATGACTCTCGCGATTCGTGGGTTCCGCCACCGCGCGCTCTGAAAAGGCATGCGCTTCAGCGGGTTACTCCGTTCTTCGTCCCGCGATGTGCGACCCTGGCGCAGGCTTGCGCTTGACCATGATGAGCCGTGGCCTGTTCAGGAAGGACGCAGGACGTGTGACGCGGCGGGAGCAGCGTCTACGCGCTCCTGCCGTCCTGGCGCCTGGGGAGGAGCGGTGCCGCCCGCCGCAAATCCCCCGCCGCCAGTACAATGCGCGCACTCACCTCGAGAGGAGCCACGCCATGTCAGACCGGGACCGCACCACCCTCGACTATGTGAAACCGGGCGCGGAAGAGCGCGGCCGCCTGAGAGAGGACTTCGACTTCAACGATCTCAACCACGACGGGCTGCTCACGCTCGGTGAGTTCATCCGCTTCATGCGGAACATCGACGAGAACATGACCGCCGAGGAATGCCAGATCGGCTTCGACGAAATCGACAGCAACCGCGACGGCGCGATCAACTTCGACGAATTCCTGCGGTGGTGGCGCGAGCCCTGAAGTCCTCAGCCCGTCGCCGCAGCCGACGGGCGCGCGCTATACGCCTCCATCAGCAGCCCGGTGCCGCCGCGTGAGACGTGCGCGACAACAGCGGTGCGTCGATGCAGCTTCGTGACCGCGCCCAGGTTGATGGCGAACGAAAGCTCCACCTGCTGCCCCTTCCGCAGCCCGAGGTTGGAGGTTTCGATGAACACGCCAGTGGCGCTCAGATTCACCGCGCGGCACAGCTTGCGACGGCCGCCGGGAATGTTGATGTAGACGGTAGTACGGGCTCGATGCCGGGTGTGCAGACGGCGTTCCACTAACGTGGCCTCGATTTATATTTCTATCGGCTTGAGACGCTAGCCATTATGCCTTCGCATTTGCTGCGGCGTGGCCGACTCAACTTAATAGCGCCTGCAGCAAGGCTGAATCGTGCGGCTACCGCGTGATGGCGTCAAGCCGGAGAGCCGCGCCTGTGCACGGACGTTCCACGATCACTTCGCTGGCACCGCCTTCTGTTCAATCTTCAGCCGGATCGAAACAGGGCAATGGTCCGAAAGTCGCGCATGTCGCGCATCGGCTGCGCTGTAGGTCACGCGCGCGAAGGAGCCGGCGATGGCTTCCGCGCCCAGTGTCCGCGACAACACGATGTTGTCGATATAGCCGCGATATCCCTGTCCGGGCGTGCAGTTACGGAAGGCCTCGCCCTCCGCTGCGTTGCGCAGATCGGCCTCTGGCGGGCTGCCATCGTCGAGCTCTTCCCAGAGACTCTCGGATGGCCACAGGGTCGCGCGACGGGATGCTTCGGAGAGCAGGTCGCGATTGAAGTCGCCGGCGATCACGACGCCGTAGCCCTCGCGCAGCTTTGCATCCGCCCAGCGCTCGAGCTCCGGCACCTGGTGCTGGAACACCGCGCAGGCTTCGCGGCGGCGGAACGCCTGCTCGGG
>JBDZVF010000220.1:0-10092 GCA_040255575.1 Pseudomonadota bacterium
ATGGAGTTCATACCGTCTCCTGATCTCACGAGGGCCATCCTAAACTCTGGACCCCACTCCAGAGTCAAGAGGCAGCGGCTTTAGCTTATCCAAGCAGGGCGCTGAGGGGGCGCAGAGCGCGTCTCCCTAACGATCATCCTTCGGGCGAATAGAAGCTCGTTAGCACTGCCGTCACGCAGAAGATTGCGATAACGAGCGCGTATTCGGCGAGTACGGATCGCCTAAACGCGCGGGCGATGCGCGGATCACCGCGCGCGAGCGCCGGACCGAAGCGCCACTTGTTCAGAGCGGCGAGCGCCATCAGCGCGGCGAAGCCTGCGACTTTGACGAGGAGAAGTTGCCCGTAGTCGCTTCCGAGTGCCGCAAAGCTCCCCAAGAGAGCGCCCGCCAGCAGCACTCCGGCGACAAAGAGGCCGGGCACGAGCCATACCGCGAACGCCGAGAAGCGCTCGACGATCAAGGCGGCGAGGGCCGTCGGCTCGCGTGCGCTGATGGCGAGAAGTGGTACGAGAGCGCCGAACCAGAAGGCCGCTACCGTGAGGTGAATGAGCAGCAGCATCGCGAGCACCGCGCGTGGAGCGTGCGTCGTCGTGTGGCCGACGGTGGTGAATGCCAGCAGCGCGAGCGCCACGCCGATCAGCCCGAGCAGGGTGCCGAACGATGCGTGGCGGAAGAAGCCGATCAGAATCAGAACGAGACCGACCAGGCGCAAGGCAAACGCAGTGCTCGCCGGTGAATGCAGTACGAGACTCTGCAGGGAACCGTCCATCACGCCCGCAAGCTCGCCGCTCATGCGGGCCGCTTCGAGCGCGTAGTGCAGAACGACGAAACCCACGGCACCTGCTGCCGACAGGAGGCCGATTCGGCGCAAGACATCGCGTGTGCGCATGAGCTGGCGGCCGAAGACGGCGATGAAGATCGCCATCCCGGCCGCCTGGAACATCGCGACGAAGCTCAGCGCTCGAAGCGTCGCCGACAGCGCATCGACCAGCAAAGCTATTTCGCCGCGTCGCTCACCGTGAAGTGAAGCTTGCCGCTCATCACGTGGCCGTCATCGCTCGCGACGCGGTAGTTCACCGTGTACTTGCCGGGGGCGAGCTTTGGGGCGGGAACCATCACGTGTGCGGCGGCCTCAGCGGGCAGCGGCGAGAGCTTCTGCTCCTTGTCGCCGTCCTTCTGAATCGTGAGCGCGGTGACTTTTGCGGGCTCCGAAAACATCAGCATGATGCTTTCAGGCGCCTTGACCGTGCTTCCTTCAGCAGGCATCGCTTCCTTGAGGTGCGTATGCGCCTGGGCAATCGACGCGAGCGCCGCGACGGCAGCACCAATTAACCATTTCGATTTAATCATTATCAGCTCCTGTGTGAAGTCTTTTGTGTCGAAGTGAGTGGACTCAAAACCAGAACCGGACTCCGGCAAGCGCCTGAAGGTCGCTCGCGTCTTCGCCCGAGGCGCGCACGAGGTCGGCGGTCTTGCCGAATCGACGCACCCAGGCCACACCGATGTAGGGCGCGATTTCGCGGCGTATCTCGTACCGGAGCCGCAAACCGACTTGCGCATCCGAGAAACCGGACATGACACCTTTCTCCGGGTCGTCCTTCCCGTAGAGGTTCAGCTCGATTTCGGGCTGAAGAATCAGTCGCTGCGTGAAGAGCAGCTCGTATTCGGCCTTGAATCGGGCCGCGGTTCGCCCGGCGTCACCGAAATATGCGGTGGCTTCGATGTCGAAGAAGTACGGCGCAAGACCTTGCACCCCGACAGCCAACCAGTCGCGGGACGGTCCGGGGCCGAAGTCGTGACGCACGCCCGCCTGCGTGCTCCACCAGCGGCTGAAGATGCGATCCCACAAGACTTCAGCGCGCGCTTCTTCCGTTCGGCCGTCTGCTCGCTCGCCTTCGGTTCTGAACCAGAGCTTGTTGTAGTCCGTGCCGTAGAACCCTTGCGCGTCCCACGTGAAAGCATTGCCGCCTTTCGTGTTGCGCCAGTCGAGCTGGTCCAGCAGCACTTTGCCGTAAGGGTCCGTGTCGTCCATGGCCATCATTTCGGCCATGGGTTTGTACGGCATGTCATGGATCTCGTTTGCAGGCGGATCGGGCGGCACATGCTCCCGCTCGCTTTCGCCAGCGCGTGCGGCGTTATCTGGCGTGCTTGTCTGTTCACCGACGTGATGGCGATGCTCGCCTGATTCCTGCGTGTGCGCGGACGCACTCCAGAGAAGGGCGGCACCAAAGATTGCAGCAGCGAATCTGGTGCTCATGACCGATTCCCCGGCACGTTCATGCCCGGATGTGCCACGACTACTTCGCGGAACATCCCTGCCTCCATGTGATAGAGCAGGTGGCAGTGATAGGCCCAGCGCCCGAGCGCGTCCGCCGTCACGAGGTAACTGACTCGTTGCGCGGGCTGCACGGTCACTGTGTGCTTGCGGACGAGAAATGACCCATCCTGTGCCTCGACCTCACTCCACATGCCGTGCAGATGTATGGGGTGAGTCATCATCGAGTCATTCACCAGTACGATGCGCAGGCGTTCGCCATGATTGAAGCGCAGAGGCTCGGCTTCGGAGAATTTCTGGCCGTTGAACGACCAGATGAAGCGTTCCATGTGCCCCGTCAGATGCAGCTCGATCTCGCGACCTGCCTCCCGGCGATCGATCGGGCCGCCGAGCGTGTGCAGGTCGGCGTACGTGAGAACGCGTCGTCCGTTGTTCCTAAGTCCCGGCCCCGGATCGTCGAGACGTGGCGAAACCTGCATCGCCGTCGAATCGACCGTGGGGCCGAACTCCTGCGGAGCATGTCGCGGGGAAGCGCCGGACCTTGCGCCAGCCATCGAATGATCCATTGCTCCGTGGTCCCTGCCGGCCATGGAGCCTTGGTCTTTAGCATGATCCATCCCCGGCATATTGCTGTGGTCCATGTTCGGCATCGTGCTGTGATCCATGCCGGCCATGCCGCCGGCGTCGGTGCCGGAACCATGGTTCATCGCGCCGTGATCCATTCCGGGCATGTTGCCCATGTCATGGCTCATGCCCATGTCGCTCATCGTGAGGAGCTGCCGCGGGTCGAGGGGAGGCACTTCCGCGCTCATGCCCGCCCGCGGCGCGAGCGTGCCCCGCGCGTAACCCGAGCGATCCATCGACTGCGCAAAGATCGTGTACGCGCGATCGTCTTTCGGCTCAACGATCACGTCGAACACTTCAGCCGTACCGATCCGGAACTCGTCGACCGTCACAGGCTCGATGTCCTGGCCATCCGCGGCGACGACAGTGACCTTCAAACCCGGTATGCGTATATCGAAGAAGCTCATTGAAGAGCCGTTGATGAACCGCAGCCGCACGCGCTCACCGCGGTTGAAGAGTGCGGTCCAGTTGCCCGCAGGCGTCGCACCGTTCATCAGATATGTGTAGGTCGCACCACCGACATCCACCAGGTCGGTGGGATTCATGCGCATCTGGCCCCACATGCGCCGGTCCGCAAGGGTTTCCTTCAGTCCCTTGGCACGTGCGTCCGCGAAGAAGTCGCCGACCGTGCGCTTTCCAAAGTTGAAGTAGTCGCTCTGGCGTTTGAGCGTGGCGAAAATGTATTCCGGATCTTCGTCCGTCCAATCAGAGAGCAGAATGACGTGCTCCCGATCGGCCTTGTGGCGCTCACCGCCCGAGCGCTCGATCACGATGGGTCCATACAGCCCGGTCTGTTCCTGAAAGCGCGAGTGCGCGTGATACCAGTAGGTGCCGTACTGGTTCACCTTGAAGCGATACACGAACGTCTCACCAGGTGCGATGCCGGCAAAGGACAGCCCCGGCACGCCATCCATGTCAGCAGGAATAATGAAACCGTGCCAGTGAATCGAGCTTCGTGCTGGCAGGCGATTCGTGACGCGGACCGTGACGGTATCGCCTTGTCGCATCCGGAGCAGCGGCGCGGGCACTTGCGCATTGACTGCCGTCGCCGTGCGGGCGAGACCGGTGTAGTTGACCGGTGTTTCACCGATCGTGAGATCAAAATTGGGGCCTTCGAGGAAGGACCCGGAGTGCTCCTGTGCGCCCCACGATACATGGCGTACGGACGACAGTAACAGGGCACCGCCGGCCAACCCTTGAGCGAATCTCCGCCGTGACAAATACGCGGGGTTCGCTGTCGAAAATTGTGACTTGGACATTGCTTCATCCACCATTAGTCGTCGTGTGCCGGCACTTGTGCCGTGTCGCTTTCGAGGTGAGGCGCAAGAAGCGCCTCGAGCGATACGCCGGTTTTCAGGGTCCTGAGCTCGGCGAGCGCCGCGCGCCAGCAGCGCAGTTCGCCGAGCTTCTCGTCGATGCTTTCGAGCTTGCTATCGATTACTGAGCGCGCGCGGGCGGAGTCCGATCCGGCACGGAGTGCCATGAGCTCGACGATCTCCTCGATCGAGAAACCCATCGCGCGGGCACGGCGTATCAGGAGCAACCGACGCAGGTCGGCATCGGCGTAAGAGCGATAGCCTGACCTCGCGCGTTGCGGGGGCGAGATGAGGCCCACCCGCTCGTAATAGCGCACGGTGTCAGCGCTGACGTTGGCCGCGCGCGCCAGTTTTCCAATTGAAAGCCGTTCCATCCCATTTCTCCGAGGAGACTCACGTCGCGCGCAATGCGACGACGTGAAGTCTGCGGTCTGGAGTGCGCTCCAGAGTCAAATGTTGGAGTCATAGGCCCGCGAAGCGGGAGCAACACGCGCCAACCGATGAGCGGGCGTGCTGGACGTCAACGTGCTCTGGGAGCCTTCCGCGGAAGATCGCGGCAGGTCAGATGGGCGGGCGGAAGAAGACGGTTGGACGCTTGGGCGCCGGAAGCACTTGATGCGTTGGGGGCAGAGGCGGGTGCGGTGTCGCCGCGGGCTCGAATGGCAGCGTGCTCAGCGCGGCAGGGGGATGCGCACAGGTGCAGTGGCAGAGCCCTGATTTGCAGAACCCGAAGTGACCACCGAGGTTGCCGGCGCCGTCGTCTGCGGGGGCGGAGGTGTGGCTCGCAGCCCCGGTCGCGGCGTCGCTACTGTCGGTCGGTAGGCTATGCGAGTGCTCGTGGCACGGTGGCGCTGTCGTGGTCTGCGCCGGAGCGTCTGCGTAAGCCATGGGCACGTGCACGACGCCAGCCGTGACGACCTGGCACATCAGGACGACGAGCGCGATCAGACGGCGGTAAGCAAATCGGGGCACGGCGGCAAGCCTAGCGGCAATGAACGCATCCGGCAATTCCGTAGCAGGCGGGGTGCCGCCGAACATGCCGGCCATCGGCATGGATAAGTCTGGAATTCACTTCAGACTCAAGACTTTCGCGGAATGCTTGTTGCTCGATGAAGGCTCTTCCGATTTTGCGAGGAACCCGCCATGGCTCATGAATCAATGAAGAGCTGCATCGACGCGTGCAACGACTGCGCAACGGCCTGCGATCACTGCGCCTCCGCGTGCCTGTCCGAAACGGACGTGCAGCACCTCGCCCGATGTATCGCGCTGGACATCGACTGCGCCGAGGTCTGTCGAACCAGTGCCGCCTTCATGTCACGCGGCAGCGAGTTCGCGGGCGGAATCTGCGAGTTCTGCGCGCAGATATGCGACGCATGCGCTGAGGAATGCGAGAAGCACCCGATGGAGCATTGCCGGGAGTGCGCGCAAGCGTGTCGGCGGTGCGCAGAGGAATGCCGGCGCATGGCATCCAGAATGCCGCGTCCTGGCCAGAGTAGCGGCGTGGCAGCTCCCGCGCACTGACCACTCGAAAGTAACATTTTCAATTGAAGGAGATCGCGTATGCGCGGTGTGTCGCGACCGAGAGGTATTCACATCGCATTGCTGAGCGCGCTCGGCGCCGTCACGCTCGGCGCGGCATCCGCCGTGCCCGCGGATGAGCCCGGACGGGGACTGACGGCCTCGTTCGAGATCAGATATCTGAAGTTCATCGTGGATCATCACTATGCAGCGCTGCGCATGACGGAACTCGCGGCCGGCACGGATGCGACGCGAGACGCTGCAATTTCACCGGCCGAAGGCACGTCACCCACTCCGTCAACTACGGCGGTTCAGGCCAAGGCGGTATCAGACGAGCTCAAGTCGATGGCTCGCCGTAACAATCGCATGCAGCGAGAGGAGATTCTGACGGGCCTCTCGTTCCTGCACGACTGGTATGGCATCGATTATCTGCCACGCGTGCGCGAGATGAACAGTCAGCAGATCGCGTTACTCGAGAAAGCACCTGCTGGAGCGAGTTTCGATCACCTCTTCATGGAGGTACTCAGTCGCCATCACTTTACGGCCCTCGAACCAAGCTCGCGATGCCAGGCCGCTTCGGATATCTCCCACGATGCCCTCCATCGATACTGCTCGGGCATCGTGCACGCGCAGATCAATGACATCCAGGATATGCGCGAGATGCTGTGTAAGCAGTTCAACATCTGCGATTACCAGCCGACGGTGGGGCTGAAGGGCCGTCACTCAGGCGCGGAAGGCCAGCAGAATCTCGCTGTTCCCGATGATCCGTCCTGATTCCAGATCGAGAGGAACGCGCCATCGCCTCAAGTAGCAGTTCGCGCTCAAGGTGCGATTGGAAGCCAGCGCGACTCGCTTTGCACGGCGAGTCGCGAAGGTCATGAGCTTCGGCCGAAGTCGGGCAACCGAGCCTTCAACAGCGCGGCCACCTATGGCGAATCGCTGCTTGGATTCTCGCCGATTGCGATGAAGAGCGCCGCGAGTGAAAACTGAAACTTCGATGAAGACGAAGCTGCTCTAGAGAATTCGCTCCCAATACGCGACATCGATCCAGCGATTGAACTTGAAACCTACTTCTCTGAAGTGCGCACATTTTTCGAATCCGAACTTCTCGTGCAGGCGCACGCTTGCGTCGTTCGGCAAGGCCACTCCGCCGATTGCGGCGTGCACACCGCGAGCTTTCAAGACCGGCAGAAGTTGGTGGTACAGCGCCGACCCAACGCCAGAGCGCTCCTGGCCGGGGCGAACATACACGGTGATTTCGGAGGAATGCTTGTATGCCGCCCGGACCTTCCATTTCCCGGCGTACGCATAGCCCAACACGTCGTTCGCAGTGGTTGCGACCAGCCACGGGTAGGACAGCGACTGAATTTCGCTGAACCGCGATGCCATCTCAGAGGCTGAAACAGGCTCTTCCTCGAACGTGATAGTGCTCGTCTTGATGTAGTGGTTATAGATCTCACTCACCTGAAGCGCATCCTCGGGATGCGCGGATCGAACGGTCAATTCGGGACTGGGTCGCATCATCTGCACGGCTCCTCCTGCTCCCGACGATCTTAGCCCAGGCATTTTGCCAAGGAAGATGGGCCTTCCCTCCCGCACAACTTGACGGCCGGCCGTGTCCCCGTTCTATAATTCGAATATAGTCGAACAGTGGAATTGTGATGAACGCAAAGCAGGCTGTCGATGCATTGGCCGCTCTGGCCCATGAATACCGACTCGGGGTGTACCGACTGCTCGTTGAGGCGGGACCGCAAGGCCTCAACGCCGGCACGATCGCGAGCCGGCTGAAACTCCCGCCGTCCTCGCTCACGTTTCATCTCCAGCAACTCCATCGTGCGGGGCTCGTCACCCAGGAGCGACGTAGTCGCGAAATCATCTACGCAGCCGACTTCGGCGCAATGAACGGCCTCGTCGGCTACCTCACTGAAAACTGCTGCGCAGGAAGCGGAGCGACGTGCGCTCCGGCCGAGCAGTGCGTGCCGGTCAGTCAGGTCAAGAAAGCCAAGAAGTCATCGCGAGCGGCATGACGTCATGGAATCGTCGCATCTCATTCAATGCCGGCCGCCGCGCGAAGCGGTCGTGCACCTGCTTGAGTCATCGGGCTTGCCCAGTCAGGACGTCACGGACTCGGTCCTCGATCACTTCTTCTATGCGGGCAGCACGTCGAGCCCACAGGGAGTAGTCGGGCTCGAGCTGTATGGGCGGAGCGCACTTCTGCGCTCGCTGGTCGTCGTTCCCGAACGTCGGCAGGGAGGGCTCGCAAGTGATCTTGTTCGGCATGCGGAGCGATATGCGCACGCGCGTGGCGTGACATCGATTTACTTGCTTACGACGACAGCCGAGGATTTCTTCAAGCGACGTGGTTACGTCGCAGCCGCTCGGGCAGCGGCGCCACCCGAAATACGCTCAACGCGCGAGTTCGCCGATCTCTGTCCCGCAAGTTCTGCGTTCCTCGTCAAGGCGCTGGTGAGTTGACCGATGAAGCCTTTCAACTCACGTCGCAACTTCCTGGCGCTGGGAGGCACGACACTCGGCGCGGCGATCCTCCGGCCAATTGACGCGAATGCGCGCGAGCTCGGCGCGCCGCGGTCCGGCTACAGTGACCGCTCGAAATATGAAACCGCTGAGCGCTATTTCACGGGATCTACGCCAGCCACGGGCTCGGGCCGTACGCCGCTGCAGGATTTGCACGGGATCATCACGCCGTCATCGCTGCACTTCGAGCGCCATCACTCGGGTATACCCGATATCGATCCCGCGCATCACGAACTCACGATTCACGGGCTCGTCGACAAGCCGCTCGTCTTCACGATGCGGGATCTGTATCGCCTGCCGTCCGTCTCCCGCATTCACTTCATCGAATGCGCGGGCAACAGCGGAAGAGAGCACGAAGGGCGGCCGGGTGAGACAGCCCAGAAGAGCCATGGGCTTCTAAGTTGCAGTGAATGGACGGGTGTCCCGCTCAAAGTGTTACTCGATCAGGTCGGCGTCAGGCCATCCGCAAGTTGGATCGTGGCCGAGGGCGCCGATGCTTCCCGCCTGAATCGCAGCATCCCGATGTCGAAGGCACTCGATGACGTACTTGTCGCCTACGCTCAGAACGGCGAGGCCCTGAGACCCTCTCAAGGTTATCCGCTTCGACTGTTCGTGCCGGGGTGGGAGGGCAACGTCAGCATCAAATGGCTCGGCCGCATGCAGCTCACTTCAGAGCCCTACATGACGCGCGATGAGGCGGCGTTCTACACCGATCTCATGCCGAGCGGAAAGGCGCGGCGGTTCACCTTCGTCATGGAAGCGAAGTCCGTCATCACGAGACCCTCCGGCGGGCAGCGACTGGACGGGCAGGGCTTTTACGAGATCAGCGGGCTTGCGTGGTCCGGGCGTGGGCGCATCACGCGTGTTGAAGTGTCGACCGACGCGGGCCGCACTTGGCGCGAGGCAGAGTTGCAAGGGCCGGTGGTGCCGAAAGCATCCACGCGCTTTTGCCTTCCGTGGCACTGGCAAGGTGAGGAGACGACGATTCAGTCCCGCTGCACAGACGAAACAGGGTACGTGCAGCCGACGCGTGATGCCCTGCTGGCCGTTCGCGGAAAGAACGCAAGCGATCACTACAACGGCATCAAGCTTTGGTACGTCCATAGGGACGGAGCCATCAGCCATGGCTGAACGGATCGCGCTCGCAGCCGTCATCCTGATGACGGCGCTGGTCGCCCGCGCCGATGCGCCTACATTGGGCATCGGCCGGGAGGTTTCAGAAGCGGATCTCGAGCAGCGAGCGATCTCGGTAGCGCCGGATGGCACGGGATTGCCATTCGGACAGGGCACCGCACGCGCAGGGCGCGCGATCTACGACGCAAAGTGCGGCGCCTGCCACGGCCTCAAAGGCGAGGGGGTTGGTGACTATCCGCCGCTCGTCGGGGGCCGTGGGTCGCTCAAGAGCGAGCAACCGCTATTGACGGTCGGAAGTTACTGGCCATACGCCACGACGGTTTGGGATTACATCAACCGCGCCATGCCGTACACAGACGCAGGCACGCTGAGTGCAGATGACGTGTACGCGGTTACAGCCTATGTGCTGTTTCTCAACGGCATTGTCTCGGAGGGCAAGGTGCTCGATCGCGAGACCCTTCCGCGTGTCCGGATGCCCAACCGAGACGGTTTCATCGATGACCCGCGCCCTGACGTGGGTTCTCATCCTTCAACTCCTTCAGCTCGGATCGCGACGCCATGAACGAACCCCGTATCTATAACGTGCTGTTTCTATGCACGGGAAATTCCGCACGCAGCATTCTCGGCGAGGCGCTCATCAATCACTGGGGGCGCGGCAAGTTTCGCGGCTACAGCGCCGGCAGCCACCCC
>JBDZVF010000712.1:0-1943 GCA_040255575.1 Pseudomonadota bacterium
CCATTTCAGGGCTCATCGTCACTTCTGGTGCTGCGAACGAGGTGATTTGTGGCAGTATTCCTGATGAATCCCGTCACTTCAACTCATCTCATCCCAGGAGTTTCCGCCCATGCACCTTGTCCGTCTCTTCCCGCACCTCGGCGGCCTCTGCCTTCGGCAACTCATCATCGAAGCCGAGTGCCTCACTCTGGTGGTCATGTCTGTTCGTCGAACCGCTGTCTGCCCGCAGTGTCGGGGCCGGTCCTCGCGGCTGCATAGCCATTACGAACGGACCTTGGCCGATCTGCCATGGGGGACGCGTCCGGTCCGCCTGCGCCTCCAAGCTCGTCGCTTCCGCTGTGCCAACCGGCGCTGCGCGCAACGCATTTTCACCGAGCGTTTCCCAGATGTAGTCCGGGCGCGGGCGCGGCGGACGGAGGCGCAACGACTCGCCCTTGAGGAATACGGCCTGGAGGCTGGAGGGGCGGGCGGCGCGCGGCTGGCCCAGCGACGGGGGCTGGAGGGAAGCGCGTCCACGATCCTACGCTTGGTCCGAACCCGTCCAGTCACCAGCCATCCGACCCCGCGGGTGCTGGGCGTCGATGACTGGGCGCGCAGGCGTGGCCAGACCTACGGCACCATCTTGGTGGATCTCGAGCGGCACCACGTCGTTGATCTCCTGGAGGATCGCACGGCGTCGAGCCTGGCAATCTGGTTGCGCGCATCCCGGCGTGGAAGTGATCACCCGCGACCGGGCAGGTGCCTACGCCGAGGGAGCACGCCAGGGAGCGCCCAATGCGATTCAGGTAGCCGATCGCTATCATCTGACGACCAACGTCGGGGAGGTCTTCGAGCGTGTCCTGTCGCGTAAGCGCCGCGTGCTGAAGGAAGCCGCCGGCCGGGTCCGCCCGACGAGCCCGGCCGTGGCGCTTGAGCAGCCCCTTTCATTGGCAGCGCAGGGGAGCTGTGCCGTTGGAACAGCGGGCGGCCGCACCGATCAAGCGCGGCGCGCCAACCGGGCGGCGCGCGTGGAACGATATGAGGCCGTCATTGCCCTGGACCGCGACGGGCTGACCCAGCAGGAGATCGCCTGCCGGATCGGGATCGGGGCCAAGACGGTGCGCCGCTTCTTGCACGCCGATGCCTTTCCCGAGCGCGCCCCGGCGCCGCGGAAGCGCTCGATCCTGGATGCCTATGAGCCGTGTCTGCGCCAGCGCTGGAAGGAAGACTGTCACAATTCGCTGCAACTGTGGCGGGAGATCCAAGCACAGGGATTCCCTGGTGCCGCCTCGCTGCTGCGCAAGTTCGTCGCCCGGTGGCGATCCGCGCCCGGTCGTCGGGGCCCCGCATCCCGATCGCCGCGGGGCGGCTCCGGTGCAGGACCGATCCCACCCGCTCCTTTCTCGGTGCCCTCACCGCGCCAGGCACGCTGGCTCTTGCTACGCGACCTTGACAAACTGCGCCTGGAGGAGCGGATGGACCGGGAGATTCTCCTCGACGGTGATCCCGAAATTGCGGCGGCACGTACGTTAGCCGTTGACTTTGGTCGGCTGGTCAGGGAGCGTGATGGCTCCGCCCTCGCGCCCTGGATGAAGCGTGCGTCCGAGAGCGTGTTTCCGGAGTTTCGGGCGTTCGTGACGGTCCTGGATCGGGATCGGGCGGCGGTCGACGCCGCACTCGCCCTCGCGTGGAGTAATGGGCAGACCGAGGGACAAATCAACCGGCTTAAAGTGGCCAAGCGTCAAATGTACGGCCGCGGATCCTTGGCGTTGCTCAAGGCACGACTTCTCTCGGCTGCCTAATGATGTGCACCAGAAGTGACGTTGAGCCCCGGTATGGGCTCTTGCTCACTCTCGATGACGCCCATCAGGCTGCCGCCAGCACCCGCTGCTTCAGCAAGGCAAAGCCCGCTCGCCCGTACATCTGGCGCTTCACGGCTTTCAGGCGGGTGATCTGGCCTTCGG
>JBDZVF010000713.1:0-1940 GCA_040255575.1 Pseudomonadota bacterium
GCGCAGCGCTTCCGAGCCGCCCGGCGATTGAGGGCGTCCTGCGCCCACGCCGATCCAGAGCCCCGCGAGTTCTCGCAGCACGTTCGAACTGCCCACGAACCCAGGAAACACGCGCGTCGTGGGCGCAGCAGGTAAGTCGGCAGGCGCAAAGTCATCAGCCCACTCGCTCTTCCCCGAGAATCTCCAGATGCCCCTGTCCCTTCATCGAGGGCAATTCCACTTCCGCAACCACCCGAACCGGCACGTAGTCGAGCGTCAGCTCCCCAACGATCCTGCCTTTTCCCGTCTCCGCATCGAAGTTCAATTCCGTGAGATCGCTGCGCGTCTTGTCGAGCGGCACGCCCAGTTCCGTGCCGCCCCGCGTCTCCGTAAATTTGATGAGTACGTAGCTTCGTTCCACCTGCTCCTTGAACAGCTTGACCGTCCGTTCAGGGCGCAGACTCACCTCGACCGCATGCGAACCTTCGGATAAGCGCTTGACCAGATCGTTCACGATGATGCTCCTTGCTGTGATTGCTCAATCCCTTTCGACCGCACGCGAGGACTCCGCGCGCGGCGAGGGAGAATGCATCGGCTGGCTATGCGACGCAAGGAACTCGGGCAGCGCGCTCGCGCGATTGAATTGACGCTGGCACAAAGGCACCCCAAGCTCCGTCACATGCATAGAGACAGTGAAAGGTCTACATGAGCAGGCGTGAGGCGCGTTCCCTCTATTTGCTGACAGATAGTCAACTCTTGTTCTGGCGCGGGCGTGGCATGAAGGACCAGATCCGCAATCTCTATCTCGGGGGCGCGATGATCATCGGTGTTTCAGCTGGCGCGGTTCAGTGCGGAACGCATGCAGCGCTGTCCGCGGGATCGGGTGCCAGCCGTCTCGTCGAGACATTTGGCTTCGTGCCGTACATCGTGGATGTGCACGATGAGAAACAGCACTGGCAGACGCTCTCCAGCACGATTCACTTGCTGGAGGGCGGAGCGGCCGGGCTAGGCATCCCGAGCGGCGGCGGACTGGCCATGCACGCGGATGGCTCACTCGAGCCGATCCACAAGGGCGTGGACTACTACACCTTCAGCAAAGGGAAGCTTCATCACGCTGTGGCGATGCCCGGCCAGGAATCCTGAGCAGGCCGGTCACACAGTTCCAGGTGCGCGCGGATGCTGCTTAGCGGATTGGCGTGGCCAAACTCGTAACCGCCGAAGCACCCGAGGCCTGTGTTGATTCCCACTACCGTGCCTTCCTTATCCAGAATGGCTGAGCCGCTGGAGTACTTCGGAAGCTCTTTCACCTCGTCGTAGCGGAAAATGAAGGTGCGCGCGGTGTTCTCAACGCACACGGCACGACGTGTCAGGGTGCCGTCGGGCATGGCGCCAGCGAGCCACACCGGGTCGCCTGGCGCAGGTTCTCTGCCAGCCAGCGGGAGCGGACGCAGCCCGCGCGGATGGGGAACACGGAAAGCGGCGATATCGCGATGGGAATATGGTTCGTCGTCAGCCGTACGCGCGTTGGGAAGTGTGAGCATCGGCCCGGCAGGGCTGAGCTCGTGCAGTGCCCATGGGCTCTTCAGCAGGTTGTACAGCCGCACAGAAGTCACGTGCGCGGGCAACTCTGCACCCGTGTAACTGTGATTACCCGCAGTCGTATCGAGCCCTTTGGCTTTGATGAGCTCATCCATCACATGCAATGCCGTTAGCAGAATGGCCTGAGAGCCGTACTGGACGACGAACGCGTAGCCGCCGAACACCGATTGCTGCCCCGAGCGAAACTCTGGTCTTACCAGGAATCCTGAAGGGACATCAGGTGATGGGCACGCGCATCCGGGAATACTGAGCCACGGCGCTAGCGTCTCGGTTGGGGTTCCCTCCTGGCGGCGGAAACGGTGTGTCCCCGGCTTCGGCGCGGCGATAGCTTCGTCGGGATGGACCACCCGCCCGTCGCGATA
>JBDZVF010000221.1:0-10027 GCA_040255575.1 Pseudomonadota bacterium
TGACTCCTGCGCAACGCCGCTCTGCCGAATTCGCCAACGGTATCACTTTAGGACGCTATCCGGCCATGACTCGCTCAAGTGACTCACTGGTGACTCAACGGTGACTCTCCAGTGACTGAACCCCGGCGAACGCACGGTTTAAGCCCCCTGACGCTCCATCACGGCCTCTCCTCTGGACGGCTAACTCCCAAGGTGCCGAGAGAACGGCGCTCAAGTGACTCAAAAGTGACTGAACGGTGACTGAACGTCGCTAGGCTGGTGATGTCTTTCGCGTTTCGTCGGTCTCGATCACAGGGAACAACCGATCGATTTCCCCAGATCGTTACCCGGCGCCGCTGCCGGTCACCAACCAGCACGGCGCGTCCATGTAACGCAAAAGTAACGCTCAAGTAACGCACCATGATTAAGTCCGGTGAACGTACGGTAGCACATACTTAGCGCTCTCTGACGGCCTCTCCCCACGAAAGCCCAACCCAATCGTGCCAAGGGGAGTACGGTCTGCAAGTAACGCAAAAGTAACGGTGAAGTAACGCTGCCTCGCTACCCTGGTGATATGCGCCGCGGTTCGTCCGCATCAACCATGAAAGGCACCCGATCGATAGCCCTTCCATCACCGGCGACGGCCGCCGTTCGCGAACCGATGCCCCGGCGATGGCGTCACCTGGTTCGCGCGGATCCCGACGACGCGAACGGAGATCTATTGGGAAAGGAAGGTCTGCACATGAGAAAGATCGATCGACCCACGTGGCACGACGTTTACCGAGCGGGGGAGCTCTTGGACGGGGATCGTTGCTTGCTCCTCCTGCTGGTGCGACTCCCCTTCCTCTGGCAGGCAGCCATACGACAGTTGTACGGGGTCGCCCGTACGTCAATCTCCCGACGATTGGAACGACTGGAATCGGCCGGTCTCGTCACGACGATCCAGCCGCCCTTCAAGCGGGGCCATTCGCCGCAGCTCTACCACCCCACCGACCTCGGGCTGGCCGTCGTCGGACTCCACCTTGAGCGGGATCACGTTCAGCTCGCCAAACACCTTCGACTCCGCCGTGCCGATCTGCTCGCATGCCTTCCGAGGCTTCCACATCTCCTGGCGAACTACGAGCTCCTCGTCCACCTCGCCGCGAGTCAGCCGGGCACACCGCGCCTCCTTGCCTGGGAACGCCCCTGGCACCGGCGCTTCCGGTCGCCGTCCCATAAAGATGAAGTGACGATCACGGCGCCCATCTACACCACGATCGCCTGGGACGGTGGCGAGGCCGTCAGCGCATTCCTCGTCCCTGACCTGACGACCGTCCCCCTGGACGTCTATCACCCGCTCATCTCCGGGCTCCAAGTCTTCCGAGAAGCCATAGATGGAGATGCCCCGCCCTTGCTGATCGTGACGCAACATGAGCACCGGGCGATCGCCTGGCGCAAGTCGATCGAAGCGGTGGCCAGGCAACGATGCGAGGTGCCCCTTACGGCCTGGATCACAACCTGGGAAGCCTTACGCACCGGGCTCGACCCGGCCGCGGTTCGCACCCTCAAGTCAGGGAAGTCGATCGACGCGCTCTTCCAGCGCGTTCCACTCCAGCCGGTGAGCCACAGCGAGTCGGGTAAACCCATCCGACGGGTGATCGGCGAACCCTTGGCGATCACGTCGCGCGGCGAGCCTGAGGGAGCACGCCTGAGCCGGCTCGCGCTGGAACTCACCCCCACCGATCGCCACCTGCTGGATCTCATCGGACGGCACCCCTTCCTGCCAAGCGACAGTCTCGCCATACTCAGCGAGACGAACGCGAAAACACTACGGCAGCGCCGGAACCGACTGATGGCTCGGGGGTTGCTCCGACTGGCCGGAGCGGATGAGATCGGGGACCTGGCAAAACGGGAACTCGTCGAACTGACGCTCGACGGCCTCAAGCTGGCAGCTGCCCAACAGGGGCTGACGCTGATGACGGCGGTGCATATAGGCGGTCTGGCAGGCGGAGGGCCGAAGGATTCCGTCGGCACGCGCCCGGTTCTGGTCAAGCGCCTCGCCCACACCCTGGGAACCGACGCCGTCTTCGTCCACATGGCGCTGACCGCCCGGCGCCGTCGTGCCGCTGGATGGGACGACGAATTGGTCGAGTGGCAGAACCGCACGGTTGCCAGCCGCAGACATTTCCGCCCAGCCGGCTATGGCATCTACCGGTACCACGGACGCCTCCATGACTTCTTCCTGGACTACGGCCGCAGCACCATCAGCGTTCGCGACTGCATCGAGAAGTTCGCGACGTACTACGCCTATCGCGACAGCCGGCGCTACGAGCGGGACTACCTCGAATTCCCGACGATCCTGTACGTGACCACTGATCCGCGTACCGAGGAGCGAATTCTCCGGACCGCGGCGGCAGCCGGGGCCGGGCGAGTGCAAGCGCTCCCAGTCCTTGTCACCACCTGGGATCGCATCATCGGTGATCGAGACGGTTTACTGGGGCGAATCTGGTTGAAACCAGGGAGCGACCAGCGGTGCCGGTGGTTGGTCGCACCGGGCCTGAGCCCGCTCGCAACATGATTGGATCAGGCCGCTGGACCGAATCGATCGCAACGTGCCGAGAACATGGTGATATTCGGACGGTAGCCGCATGACGAGACCAGAATGCCGGATGGCACGAGTCTGGAGAAAGGAGCGTCAGGCAGCATGAAGCACGACTCGCATCGATCATTGCTCCTACGGATCCCTGAGGTGGCAGCGGAGCTGCGCTTGGCGCGGTCATCCGTGTATGAACTGATCCAGGCCGGCGAGCTGCCGGTAGTGCGGATCGGCCGGGCGGTACGGGTTCCGCGAGTAGGGCTCGAGGACTGGGTCGAGCGGCAACTCCACGAACAGTCTGAACGCTGAACGTCCGCGCAGCCGATCCACAGGATCTCGCCGAATCACGATGTCCGGCATCCTTAAGCATATCTCAGTAATAGGGAAGCTCATCGACGGCGAGCGCCGGTGAGAGCGCTGGTATCGGACACTGACCCGACGGAAACGGAGCCACAGGCTCGTGACGCAATCGCCGGCCATCGGGCGGGCCGCGATCCTGATTCACAGTCCGCGGAAGGAGGTTGACCGATGGCAAGGAGACGACGTGGACACGACGAGGGCAGCATCTACCGGCGGGACGACGGATTGTGGACCGGCGCGGTCAGCCTCGGCTACGACGAACGGGGCAAGCGCAAGCGGCGGACGGTCTACGGGAAGACGCGCCGTGAGGTCGCCGAGAAGCTCACGAGAATTCTCCGCGATCACCAGCAAGGCATCCCGGTCGCGCCGGAGCGCCTGTCGGTGGCTCAATTCCTCGAGCGATGGCTGACGGCGAGCGTCACGCCATCAGTCAAGGCGAAGGCCTACGAGGGCTATGAGAGCATCGTGCGGGTACGGGTGGTGCCCCGGATCGGCCGGCGCAGGCTCAGCAACCTGACACCACTGGATCTGCAATCCCTCTACAGCGATCTCCAGGCCAGTGGGCTCACCAATCGCAGCACCCACCACACGCATCGGGTGCTGCATCGCGCGTTCACCATGGCGGTCCGCTGGGGCCTGCTCGCGCGCAATCCCTGTGACGGACTGACCCCACCACGCCCTGAACGCACCCAGATGCGGGTGCTCACCCGAGAGCAGGTAGCCACGCTCCTCGAGGCCACCAGCCGGCATCCCCAGCACGCACTCTACGTCCTCGCGGTCACCACCGGCATGCGCCAGGGAGAGCTGCTCGGATTGCGATGGGCGGATGTGGATTTCGAGGCGGGGCGGTTGTTCGTGCGGCAGTGCTTGCAGCGGCAGCGCGGCAAGGGGTTGGTATTCATCGAGCCGAAGACCGCCCGCTCCCGCCGGACCATCATCCTGAGCCGGTACGCGGTAGCCGCCCTTCGCGAGCACCGGACCCACCAGCTCGCGACCCGGCTCGCCCTTGGCCCCGAGTGGCAGGATCAGGATCTCGTGTTCTGCAACCCGACCGGCGGGCCGGTTGATCCGAGCTGGCAGGTGGCTGTGTTCAAAACGGCGCTGCGCGAGGCCGAGCTGCCGGTGATTCGGTTCCACGATCTCCGGCACACCGCCGCGACCCTCCTGCTGGCCGAGGGCGTCCATCCCAAAGTCGTGAGTGAGATGCTGGGACACGCAACCATCACCCTGACGTTGGATACCTACAGCCATCTGGTGCCGGTCCTGCATGCCCAGGCCGCGGCCGCGATGGATGCGCTTTTCGGTTCTGTGTGACCTTGGCTGTGCATCAACCCGGACCATCCCCGGCCGATCAACCCAGGGTTTTGCGTCTCCCGTTGATTTGACGTGGAATGTTGGATGGTGCCGAAAGCAGAATGTGAACCCCACGAGTTACCACGACGCATCGGCGGTTCACGCCAAGCACTGGGCACGCGGGAGGGTGGGGTTGGCGTTGCGTGGGGCCGCCAAGTCCCAGGACATGCCATCCCGATAGGCTTGGCTCCATGCCCCCCAGCGTCACACCATGGATGCATCCGATCCTTGATCGCCCAATGGCCCCGCCAGAGCTGCTCCAACTCCAGCAGGCCAGTCTCCTCGGTCACAAGATGGCGCGGTACTCCTCCTCGTGGCGTTCCCCACTTACCAGTACCCATAACGATTGCACCGCCGTAAGATCTGCCAGGCTCCTGGTCAGTCTAACTGCCGTAGTTGCCAGTAGTACGGCGTCCTACTTCGAGAAGCGGTTGCGCGGGGTCACGAGACCGGCGTCATAGGCGGCGATCACGAGGTGCGCCCGGTCGCGAGCGTCGAGCTTGCTCAGCAGGTTCGAGATGTGGGATTTGACGGTCTTGATTGAGATCGTAAGGTGCTGGGCGATTTGGTCATTCGACAGGCCCCGTCCGACCAGGCCGAGTACCTCGATCTCTCGCTCCGTCAGCTTCGCCGCTGACAACGCGTCTGAAATCCTGGCGGTAGCGATGGGCGCGGCGCTGATGTAGTGCTCGATCAACCGCGTCAGGATCGATGGGGCGAAGAGGGACTCACCATCGTGGGTGCGTTCGATCGCGGTGATGAGGTCATGTGGCCTGCTGTCTTTGAGGAGGAACCCGCTGGCCCCAGCCTGGAGCGCATGATAGACATACTCATCGAGCTCGAACATGCTCAACACGAGCACCCTGGTCCGCACGAGTCGCGGTATCCGGCAGATACGCCGGGTTGCCTCGATGCCGTCGAGCCGGGGCATCCTGACGTCCATGAGCACCACGTCGGGGATGGTGGCCGTGACGACTTCTATCGCCTCGACGCCATCGCCCGCTTCGCCAACCACGGTGAGGCCGGGATCGGCGTCAATGATCATGGCGAGGCTCTGTCTGAGGAGCGGCTGGTCATCGACCAGGACGACGCGCACCTGTTCATCCGTGCCCGTCATGGTATCCCTTCCGGAATAGTGGCTTCGAGGCGGAACCCGGCCTCATGAGGACCCGCATGCAAGGCGCCTCCAAGGCTGTTCACACGTTCCCGTAACCCGATGAGACCATGTCCTGCACCAGGCGCGGCAGCCCACCCTGTGCTCGGACCGTCATCCATGATGATGATGGATACCGTGTCGTGCTCTCGGGAGAGACTGACCTGGACACGGGTGAAGCCGGCATGCCGGGCGCAATTGCTCAGCCCCTCGCGAACGATTGCGCAGACCGCGAGTTGCGCACCCGGTGACACCGAGCCGAGGTCTTCTTGATGAAGCTCCACGTGTAAACCGGCCCGCTTCGCGCCGGCGATGATCTCGGGCAGCGATGCCAAGGTGTCGGTGGGATGGCGTGGGGCCGATTCATCCGCCTCACGCAAGGTCTCCAGCATGCGGCGCAATTCCAGGGTGGCCTGTCTGCTCAGGACCTCCACGTCCTCAATGGCTTCGAGGAGCGCTCCGTCACTCGCGTTCTGCGCGTTGAGGTGCTTGGCGGTCGCCACGCGCACGGTGATCATGCCGAGGCCGTGAGAGACAATGTCGTGAAGGTCGCGAGCGATACGAAGGCGCTCAGCAACGATGGCCTCGGACGCAGCCCAGTTCGCCAGTGCCACCTCATGCGCAGATCGCTCCGTGCGCAGCCGCGCGACAGCCCACACCGCGACCACCAGGGCGGTACCGACCACAAGGATCATGGCGTGCCGCTCAGTCAGCCCCAGCATAAACCTGATGATCAGCACGACGAGCAGCGCGCCAATTGGCACGGGCCAGACGCGCAATCGCCGGGTAGGGTGCTCGGGAGCTGCCATGCTCTGACTCTACCCCTTCGTGACTCTGCAGTCATCGGACTAAGGGCTGACGGCCTCAGGGCTGATCTGGAGCGCCATTTTCCGCCCGTAGCCCGATGCCCAATCCCCTGACCCTATTGTAGCGTTGACCTGTAGAGATGAGTCGCGCTTCGTGAGATCGTGAATCCCGAAGCTGGGGCAAGAGAAGGATCATGCATAAGCGAATTGCCGTCGTGATCTCGGCGGTGTTGTTCGCCCTCCTGGCCGTCGTAGCGGCGATTGTTGCTGATCTGCATGACCGGAGCTATCCAGAGCAACTGGGCGCCAAGTCCGCGGTCAGGCTCGACTTCAGTGAATCGGGCATGCCGGACGAGGAGGCGTTTCGACAGCTCGGGATGCTCAGCGACCGTCTGGGGCTTGGGCTGGTCAAGGTTGCACCGGATCTGACCGGGGACCAGTCGGGGCAGGTCTTCGTGGTGCTGGGGACCGAGAGCCACTTTCCGGACAAGATCCGACGCTTCGGGGATGAGTCTGACTCGCTGGTCAGGGCTAGCACGGCGCTGGAACATTCCTATGCCAGCGGAGAATATCTCGTGACTGGCGCGACAACGCGCCTCGCCGAGTTCAAGGCCTGGCTAACGACGCGGCGGATCGGCAACAGGTGGACCGATGCTAGTCTCGGTAGCACTCTTGAGCTCTTGGTGAGGCAGAGTAGCTTCGCCATGAGCCTCCTCGCCGCCATCGCGCTGATGGCGTCCCTGGTCCTGTACTGGCTCTCGGTCAAGGCCAAGAGTCGCGCATTGCGCGTCTTGGCGGGCGTCTCGACCTGGCGCATCCAGTACGAAGACCTCGTTGGATTCCTGGCGGCGCTGTCTGTCGCCGCAGTGATCTGCGGCATGGTCGCCTCGATCTATGTGGGCCTGGCTGTCGGCTGGGACTTCGTGCCCTACTACGCCTGGGCGTTACTCACCTTCGCTGCCATTGCGATCCTCGCGACGATGGTGTGTGCGACCGCAATGTCCATCGCCTCCTGGCCAAGCATCAGGATGCTCGCGGCGCGTGTGCCCGCAGTCAAGAGCCTTCGGGCCGTCTCGGTCGTCCTGAAGGCGGCCACCTTCGCCTTGGTCCTGGCGGCGGTCTCTCCCGCATTTACGGCCTACACCCAGGCCAGGGACACCGCGGACGAGCAGGCCCAGTGGAAGTCCCTAGCCGATCAAGTGGTTCTCGCATTTGTGTTTCCAGCGGCGGCGGGTGAGGAGGTTGAGCACGGTTTCCAAGAAATCATGCCCAGCGTGGGTGATATGGTGGACGACGCGGAAGCACGCGACACGGTCGCGCTGTCGTACACCTGGGCTGACGATGGTCCGGACAAACTCGATCTCGGACCCTACCATTATGTGTCACTGGTCAATCAGCGATGGCTTGACCTTATGCTGTCGGAGGGTCGCGACGGTAAGCCACGAGGGAGCCAACCGGCGCCCGGCCTGATCCCCTTGCCCCTCGATAAGGTGCCAGACGGTGCCCGGCAGTTGCTCGGTGGGCAGATGGAGCTGTCGTCGCGCCAGCAGCTCACCGCCGCCGAAGCCCTGAGCAAGCTCTCGTTCTACCGGTCCTCGGGGTCGCTCAGTCTTCCCCTTTCACTGGGTGGGAGTGGGGGCTTGGTGTTCCCCGACGACGCGCTCGTCGTGCTCGTGCCGAGCGTGCACGAGATGTTCAATGACAGCTTTCTTGTGTCCGTGGCGTCGTCCCGGAACCTCGTATTCACAGGGCTCGGGCCGACGCAGGCGCTGCTTGCGCAACATGGACTGCAGCACAAGGCAGAAGTGAAGTACGTCGCCGAGGAAGGGATCCTGGTTGCTCAGTTCACGGCGTACCTTGCCTGGCTGCAGGGCGTTTCCCTGGTAGCGCTGATCGTGGCGATGATCGTGTCAGCCCTCATTGGAGCGTTCATTACAGCCGTGCTCAAGGCAAGGCGCGATTTCCCCCTGCGTCTGGCTGGTAAGCCCTGGATGGAGATCCTTACCGACCGAGTGACCAGAGAATGGATCGCCGGAATCGCCCTGACCGTGTTGGTCATTCTGGTCCGCGGCCTAGAGGGCGGTGCCCTCATCACCGCCGTTGCGGTGGTCGGACTGCTCATATCGCCTCTGACACATCTCGTGGCCGCACGATGGGCCTTCACAAATATCAGTCTGCGTAGGCTATAGACAGAAAGGACGTTGAAGAGATGAACATCGAAGCCGATGACGTCACAGTGGTCATCGATGGCCGAGAGGTCGTCCATAGGACCAGCCTTGATTGCTCGCCGGGGGCCATGACCGCACTAGTCGGACCCAGCGGTTCCGGTAAGACGACGTTGCTGCACTGCCTGGGTCTCTTGCAGCGACCGACCAGAGGTCGTGTGCGGATCGCCGGGATAGACACCACGGGTTGGGGGTCTCGGAAACGGCGGCGCTTCTGGCGGGATCATGCCGCGTTCGTCCTGCAGGAATATGGGGTGATGGAGGAAGAGTCGGTTGCGTTCAATGTCACCATGGCATCGAGCATCTTCGGCGCCCGTGTCGTGGGCGACCACCGGCGGCTCAAGGCCACGCTCGAAGCGACCGGGCTGAGCGGGCGGGATGGCGAATTGGCAGCTCATCTGAGTGGGGGCGAGAAGCAGCGTCTGTCCATTGCTCGCGCGATCTACAAGAACGCCCAGGCCATCTTCGTCGATGAACCCACGGCCTCCCTCGACGCCGGCAATCGTGCGAAGGTCATCGAGCTGTTCGCGTCACTGACGCGACGCGGATGTGTCGTAGTGGTAGCAACCCATGACGCCGAGATGATCGATGCCTGCAGCCTCCGGTACTCGCTGCGCCAGAGCATTGCCGAGGCGGGGAATTCCGCGGAATCGGCGGTCAGTAGGTGATCCATCCGGGACCGTCCAGCGCGGCCGCGAGCTGGTGATATCGCGGAGTGCCGGACCTCATCGACGGTGGGAAACGCAACTTCGGGAGGGCTCAATTGGATCGGTCACGGGTGTTCTTGTTATGCCTGGTCGGCGCGCTGTTGATGGCAGGGGCGGTCGTGCTGACCGGTGTGATCCCGCTGTCGCGTGGGCATGACTCTGCCCGTCCACCCTGCGAGCAACTTCCCGATAGACAGTCAGTTGCTGATGCTATGGCGTCGCATCAGGATCTGGTGACTCGGATTCAGAATGTTGGTCCGGGAGTAAAGATCAAAATCGCGACTCCATGTAAAGGCCAGCCGGACCGAGCGATCGTCCGTATCACGTACACGACGGATACCGAGTGGAAAGGCGTCGACGCGCTCCTGCGACAGGAGGGTTTCGGTGTCGCGGCGGAACTGGTCAGTCATTAGGTCAGACACTGCGCCTGGCTACCGGGATTTGAGAGTCCTCGCTTCAATGCGACGAATAAACACTCGCTGAACGTAATCAGTGGCTCTGCTCCAGTCGATCGCGCCTCGGCATCGCGCGAGGCCGAACTGCCGGTGATTCGGTTCCACCATCTCCGGCACACCGCCGCGACTCTCCTGCTGGCCGAAGGCGTCCATCCCAAGGTCGTGAGTGAGATGCTGGGACACGCCACCATCACCCTGACGCTGGACACCTACAGTCATCTGGTGCCGGTCCTGCATGCCCAGGCCGCGGCCGCGATGGACGCCCTTTTCGGCCCCCAAAAAGTTTGGCTACAGTATTGGCTACAGTAGACGCGAACGACCCCGGCCGCCGAGACCGGGGTTTCGCATTTTCCTTGATTTGACGCGGAATTTCGGGTGGTGCGGAAAGCGGGATTCGAACCCGCACGGGTCTCC
>JBDZVF010000714.1:0-1936 GCA_040255575.1 Pseudomonadota bacterium
GATCCAAGTGCGTGGTTTGCTGGCGGCGTGGCTCCTGGCTCTTGCCGCGATCCTGTTTTCCGCGCCCAGCGGGGCGGCCGGCGATCCGATGCCCGGCGACCCGGCGGCCGGCGCTGCCGTTACGGCACTCGAGGTGCCGGGGTTCGACGTGCGGGTGCTGTCGTCCGGCGCGCCTGCGCCTTCGGTCGAGAACATCACCAGCGGCTCCCTCGACTCCTTTTTCGAGCCGTTCAAGCTGCGCGAGACCCGCAAGTCAGACACCCCCTTCTGGTTGCGCCTGGAGGCGAGGGAGGGCTTCACGGCACGTGCCGAGGCGGGCACTGCGCTGATCGTGCGCAAGGGGCGGCACTTCCAACTGGAGATCTGGCCGGCTGTCGCTGAGCTTGGCAGCTCGAGCTCCGGCGCAGGTGAAGCGTCGTCGCATACACCGCGCGCCCCGGGCCCGCTAGCCCTGGCGGCCACGAAGCCGACGTTCGGCGCCGCGCACGACGCGGTCTTTGTGCTCCCGGGTTCGCTCGCCGAGGGCGACGTTTTCTACGCGCGAGTGGAACCACACGGGAGCGGCGCGGAGATACTTCAATTCTCCACCGGCTTGCTCCAGGACGTGATCCGGTACGGCGCGTATCACGCCTGGATGATCACCGTCGCGTTCGGCGCGCTCATGGCGATGGCGCTCACGTCGTTGCTCATCTGGCTCGTGCTCTCGGATCGGCTGCTGATCTACTACTCCGTGCTCTTCTCGAGCCAGGCCCTGTACGTCGCGTTCTTCTCGGGGCACGGCTTCGACTGGCCGCTGCTGTCGTGGGCACAGCCGCTCGAGCAGCACGCCTGGAACGTGCCGGTCGCGATCAGCGGCGCGGCCGCCTGCATGTTCGTGCGCGAGATCGCGGATCTCAAACGCTTCTGGCCGCGCGTGCATGCCACGTTCGGCTGGTTCGCAGTGGCCTTCCTGGTGCTCGCCGCCTCGAACGTGCTGAGCGAGTTCGGGCTCGGCGCCATCGTCGCCGCGGTCGGCAATCTGATGTTCGTTGGGTCTGCCGTATTCACGCTCGTCGTCGCGTTCCTGGCGTGGCGACGGGGCGGGCGCGCGGCGGGCTTCTTCCTCATCGCGTGGGCGCTGCTCGAAGCATTCACGATCGCCGCCGCATTGCGCCTGCTCACCCGTGATGCGAGCGATGAGGACTTCCTGTTGCACACGGGGCTGCCGCTTTCGATGGTGATGGCGGCGGTGCTGATCGCGCTCGGCGTTGCCGATCGGCTGCTGGAGCAGCGGCGTGCACTGAGTGAGGCCGAGCGCCGCGCCGAAACGGATCCGCTGACGGGCGTGCTCAACCGTCGCTCGCTCATCGAGCGGCTGGAAGCGGCGTGCCCGGGGGCGCAGGCGCGCGACATGCCGATCGCGCTGCTCTTCATCGACCTCGATCACTTCAAGCAGATCAACGATTCGTATGGTCACCTCGCCGGCGATGCGTGCCTCGCCGCGGTCGTCGCTCCTATTCAGGCGGAGCTGCGGCAGTCGGATGTGATCGGGCGCTACGGCGGTGAAGAGTTCATCGTGATCCTCAGCAGCGCGAGCGCGTCGGCCGCGCACATGATCGCGGAACGCATTCGCGAACGTGTTGCCAGCGTGCGGGTGGAAGGCTACGGCTCGCCAATTCGGCTGACTTGCAGCATCGGCGTTGCGGCGAGCGACACGCTCGGCGTGTGGGGCGAGCACCTGATCGCGCGCGCGGACGAAGCGGTGTACGCGGCAAAACGCTCAGGCCGCAACTGCGTGCAGATGGCGGAAGCGCTCGCCGCCTGAGCGGTCGCGGGCCGGAGAGTGTCGATTCAGTTGCGCTCGGCCAGACTCCAGCCGTGCCGCTCTCAGCCAGGCCCCAGCCGCTCCGGTCTCGCAGACTCTCGGCCGCTTATGCGGCCGCGCGACGCTCGCGGG
>JBDZVF010000222.1:0-9969 GCA_040255575.1 Pseudomonadota bacterium
CAAGCGAGGCCGCGGGGCTTTCTTCATCGATGAGGTATCGGCTGGCGTAGACGCCGACTTCGTACAGCGGCTCATTCGCGTCCTCGGCGCCGGCCGCCGCCTTTGCTGCCTGCGCACTGCCGCCCGCCGGTGCGGGCGCGCGGGCCATCTTCACGACCGAGTAGAGCCCCGCACGCACCGGCTCGAGCGTGAGTCCGTGCGGGGCGAGGATCCGTCGAGCCGTGTCTTCGGGCGGTTCGGCTTCATCGGCCGGCCCGACGGCTACGTTGACGGTGAGGTCCGGCCGCACCAGCCCGGAACTGAAGATGAGACGCAGGCCGCGTGAGCGCAGCTCTTCGAGTGCCGCGGTAAGCGATTGCCCTTGCGTCACGGCGCCCGCCAAGTGTGGGCCGAGGAGCAACAGCGCGCTGATGAGTGTGGCCAAATGTCGACACGCTGCGTGCATACGAAATGCTAGCACGCAGCGGCACCGCCTCCTGAACGCCTCCGCGACTGATTCCAGCGACCGGTAGCGTCCTACCTTCAACGGCTTCTCGACCAGGTTCTGCGCATCATGGATTCACTGTTGGCCCGCCCCGCGTGGAGGGCCGGCTCGGATCGGTTTCGTCCGCTGCTCACACTTTCGGCGTGGTACGTCGCACTCGGTCTCGTTCTGCGGGTTGTTCTGTGGGCTGCTTTCGCCCGCGGCCAGCAGGTTGGCGCCGGGGCACTCGCCTGGATACTCCCTGCCGGGGCTCTGGCGGACGCGGTGCAGAGCCTGTATCTGCTGCTGCCCCTGGCCCTCGTCCTGTGGCTGATGCCCGATCGGCCGTACCGTTCGAAGCTCATGCACGCCGCGCTGCTCGGGGGCGCCTTCGTGTGGATGTTCGCACTGACGTTCGTTGCCGCCATCGAATACTTCTTCTTCGCGGAGTTCGATGCCCGGCTGAACCTGGTGGCGGTCGATTACCTCATGTATCCGACGGAGGTGGTCGGGGACATCTGGGCGGAGTATCCGGTCGTGAAGGTGCTCCTCGCTGTTGGCGCGGTCACGGCGCTCGTCGTCTACGCCTTGCGCGACCGGCTGACGGCTCAACCGCAGCTCGTCACGACCCTGAAAGGCCGTAGCGTGGCGTTCGGCGCCTTTGCAGCACTCACGCTGACTTGCGGTGTCGCGTTCGAAACGCACTCGCTCGCCTCGTCCGACAACCGGGTGGCGAACGAGGTCGCCGCCAACGGCTCCAGCAGCTTCTTCCGCGCGTTGCGCACGAACGAGATCGACTATCACACTTACTACGCGAGCCGCCCGACCCAGACAAACCTTCACAACCTCGTCGCGCATCTGCGGAGGGAAGGTGGCGAGTTCACGCGCCTGGCGGAAGGCCGGCTCGATCGCAGCTTCGCCGCGAACCCCAACGGGCTCGGCAGGCTGAACGTGGTGGTCGTGGCGAGCGAGTCGTTCGGCGCCGAGTTCAGCAGGCTCTATGGCTCATCGCGTGACTGGACGCCGGAGTTCGATCGCATCGCGCAGCAGGGCGTGTGGTTCCGGCACATGTATGCGTCGGGAACCCGCACGGTGCGCGGGCTCGAGGCCATCGCGACGTCACTGCCGCCGATCCCCAGCGTCTCGGTGCTGCGCCGGCCCGGCAACGAAGGCATCGCGAACTGGGGCAGCGTGATGCGCGAGCACGGATACAGCACGAGCTTCCTCTATGGCGGCTATGGCTACTTCGACAACATGAACTACTTCTTCGGCCACAACGGCTTCGAAGTGCGCGATCGCGAGCAGATTCCGCAGCCGGTGCGCTTCGAGAACATCTGGGGCGTCGCCGACGAAGACCTGTTCGACTCCGCGCTGCGCTACTTCGACGAACAGGCGCAGACCGGCAAGCCCTTCTTCTCGATCATCATGACCACCTCGAATCACAAGCCGTTCACGTTCCGTGAGGGCGTGCCCGGCGTGAAGCCGAAGGGCGGCGGGCGCGAATCCGGCGTGCGTTATGCGGACTACGCGCAGGGCTATTTCATCCGCGAGGCACACAAGCACGCCTGGTTCGATGACACCCTGTTCATCATCGTGGCTGATCACGGTGCGCGGGTGTATGGGCGGGAAGACATTCCGCTCAAGAGCTACGAGATTCCGATGGTGTTCTACTCGCCGAAGCATCTGCGGCCGGCTCGCGTGGATTCGCTGACTACCCAGATCGACATCGCCCCGACCGTGCTGGGTCTTCTGGGCTTCGAGTACCGCGCGCCGTTCTTCGGCGAAGATGTGCTCCATGAATCGAAAGAGCAGCGGGTGGCCTTCTTCAGCCACAACCATGACGTGGCGCTCTACCAGGACGGGGAACTCGCCATCCTGGGGTTGAACAAGACCGTGCAGAACGTCTTCTATGACGAGAAGACCGACAGTTATCGCCCGGCGCCGCTCAACCCGCAGCTCAACGATCTTGCGGTGGCGTACTACCAGACGGCGTTCGAGTTATTCCGGCAGCGGCGTTATAACTAGGCGCCTGTTCGAGGGGCATCGTGGAACCGGAGCTGACACACGAGTCCGAGTTGATCCGGCGCATGCTGGCCGGTGAAGAGCGGGCGTTCCAGGCGTTCTTCCAGAGCCTGTTCCCGCGGCTGTACCGCTTCGCCCTGCCGCGCGTGGACCGCAATGAAGAGGCGGCGCGCGACGTCGTGCAGGCGACGCTCACCAAGGCCATGCGCAAGCTCGCCGATTACCGGGGCGAGGCCGCGTTGTTCACGTGGCTGTGCCAGATCTGCCGGCGCGAGATCGTCGACCGCGTGCGAGCGGAGAAGCGGCGCTCCGAGCGCGTGGTGCTGATCGACGACCAGCCCGAGCTGCGCGCGGCGATGGAAGCGATCGAGGCGCCGGATGAGTACGACCTCGTGAAGAGTTACGGGCGGGCGGAGTTCGGGCGGCTCATTCAATCCGTCCTCGATCGCCTGCCGGCGCGCTATGGAGACGCGCTGGAGTGGAAGTATGTGGAGGGCCACTCGGTCGAGGAGATCGGCCAGCGGCTCGGCATCGGGCACACGGCAGCGCAGTCGCTGCTCGCCCGCGCGCGCGTCTCGTTCCGCGAGGCGCTGGAGCAGGTATTCGGGGCCGCGGCGGAAGATATCGCGCGGACGCTCGAAACCTAAGGGGTAGAGAACATGACTGAGCACGACGACTCAGACGTCGCTCGCGTGCTGCGCGCCTCCGGTGCGCGCGCGAGCCCGTCAGATGAGATGACGCGCGCGGTGTATGAGGCCGTGCACGCGGAATGGCGTGCGACGGTGAAGCGGCACAACGGCAAGCGCGCTCAGCGCGTGTGGCTTGCGGTCGCCGCTTCGGTGGCCGTGACGGCGATTGCCTTGTTCGTGGGCCGCAACCTCGTGCCCCCGCAAGCCGCGCTCATGGCTGATGTGAGCAAGAGCGTGGGCGTGGTGCAGGTTCGTGAGGGCGGATCAGCCGACTGGCGTAGCGCCGCGGGGGAAAAGACGCTGCACGTTGGCGAGGGCGTTCAGACCGGCGCCGATGGGCGCGTGGCGCTCGCCTTGCGGGACGGCGTTTCGCTGCGACTGGATCATGACACTCGCGTCGCACTGGTGAGCGCGGATCGCGTGGATATCACCTCGGGCGCGGTTTACATCGACTCAGGCGCTTCGGGATCGAGCGCGGCACGACTGGAGGTGGGCACGCCGGCAGGTGTCGTGCGACACATTGGCACCCAGTATGAGGCGCGCATTCTGAGCAGCGGCACGCGCATTCGGGTGCGCGAGGGGCGAGTGGATGTGACGCCCTCGAATGGGTCCCCTCGCACGCTGGAAGTGGGAGATCAGATCGTCGTGTCGAGCAGCGGTGTGGAGGAACGCGGGCGCATCGAGCCGAGCAGTGACGAGTGGGACTGGGCTTCCGACGCCGCGCCGGAGTTCGATATCAATGGGAAGCCGTTGCACGCGTTCCTCGCCTGGGCAGCACGGGAGACGGGCTTGCAGGTCGTGTTCGCTTCGGCCGAGAGCGCCGCCGAGGCGCAGCGCGCCGTGCTGAGTGGCTCAATCGCAGGTCTCGACCCGGATGAAGCCCTGGCGGCCGTAATGCCCACGACGAGCCTGCGGAGCACGGAACGGGATGGGCAGCTCGTGATCGAGATGGCTCACTGACGAGCTTCGGGACCGCTCGCTGACGGAGGCCGCCGGCGAAAGGGCGCCTCTTTACGCGAACCTTGGGGCCGTTATGGGACGCCGTGCTTCCTGTCGCGAGCCTCAGGTCCCACTGGCACCGCTGGTAGCAGTGGGCGTCAGCTCCACCTGATGCCGACTCTCCCGCCAGATCAAATAGAGCCCGCTCAAAACCACGATACCGCCGCCAACATACACCCGCGCCCCCGGCAACGTATCCCACGCAAACCAATCAATCCCCACTCCCCAGAGCAGCGCCGTGTACTCAAACGGCGCAATCATCGACGCCGGCGCAGACCGATAAGCCCGCGTCAGCAAAAACAGAGCGAGCGCCCCCAGCGCACCCGTCGCAACGATCACCCCGTAATGCTCCGGGCGAACGGGCTCCCAATCCTTCAACGCAAAGAGCGTGCTCACGAGCGTCATGATCAACATAGACCAGAACACCACCGCCGTATTGGTATCCGTCTTGGTGAGCACCCGAACACTCACCACACTGATCGCGTAAGCAACCGCCGCACCGAACGCCGCCAACGCCCCCACGGTAATGATGCTGGTTGTCGTAGGCCTCAGCATCACCAGCACGCCGCACAGCCCAGTGCCGATCGCCACCCACCGATGCCAACCCACCTTCTCGCCCAGGATGGGCACCGACAGCGCCGTGACGAGCAGCGGCGCGGAAAGGAAGATCGAGTACGCATCCGCGAGCGACAGCACCCGAATCGCGTAAACGAACGTCGCGAGCAGAAACACCGACAGCAAGCCGCGCATCAGATGCAGCTTCCAGCGCACCGGCTTCAGTTCCGCGAAACTTCGCTTGTAGAGCACCGGCAAGAGCACGAACGGCAGCGAGGCATACCCTCGCACCGCGCTGACCTCCATCGTCGGATAGTGCTCGGTCAGAAGCTTGAGCAGCGAATCCATGAAGGCGAAAGCGCCCACCGCCACCAGCATGGCAGCGATGCCCTTCAGCCGTGAGCGGTGAGCTTCCCTGTGGGGGTCCGCGAGTTTCGACCCGGCTACCACTGCCCTGTGTTGGGCATGGACTTCCACGGCTCCGCCGGCGGCAACGCGCCACCCTTCTGCAGCAGCTCGATGGAAATGTTGTCGGGCGAGCGGACGAACGCCATGTGCCCGTCGCGCGGCGGGCGATTGATGGTGACGCCGTGATCCTGCAGGCGCTTGCACGCCGCATAGATGTCGTCGACCGCATAAGCGAGGTGGCCGAAGTTGCGGCCGCCGGTGTACTCCTGCGGATCCCAGTTGTAGGTGAGTTCCACCTGCGCGTCCTCGTCGCCGGGCGCGGCGAGGAATACGAGCGTGAAGCGCCCTTGCGGCACTTCCTTCCGCGAGATTTCGCGCAAGCCCAGAGCGTCGCAATAGAACTTCAGCGACGCGTCGAGGTCCGTGACGCGCACCATCGTATGCAGGTATTTCATGGTCAGAACATTTCCGACGGGCCGGGGGTCTTGATCTCGACCTTGTGGCGCGAGGCGATGAACTCCCCGGTGATCATGTCCTCGTACGCCTGGCCCGGGCCCACCATCGGATACACGCCGGCATCACGATCGATCATCACTTCGAGGAACGCGGGGCCCTCGAACTTCATGAACTCTTCGATCACACGCGGCACGTCTTCCTTGCGGTCGAGCCGCACGGCGTAGCGGAAGCCGTCGGCCTGCGCGGCCTTCACGAAATCCTTCTTGTGCAGCGAGCGATCGCTCGCGGACAGGCGACCCTTGTGGAACAGCTTCTGCCACTGCTTGACCATGCCGTCGCCGAAGTTGTTCAGCACCACGACCTTGATCGGCAGGCCATACGTGGTCACGGTTTCGAGCTCGCCCACGTTCATGCGCACGCTCGAGTCGCCATCGATATCGATGACGAGCCGACCGGGGTTGGCGATCTGCGCGCCGATGGCGGCCGGCAGGCCGAAACCCATCGTGCCCATGCTGCCCGAGGTGAGCCACAGGCGCGGCGCGCGGAAATCGCAGTACTGCGCGGCCCACATCTGATGCTGGCCGACGCCCGTCGCGATGATGGCCTCGCCCCTGGCGTGCTTGTTGATCTCTTCGATGACGTAGTACGGCTGGATGAGCGCGCTGTTGCGGTCATAGTTCATCGCGTACTTCGCCTTCAGCTCGGCGAGATGCGCGTGCCATGCCGTGTAGTCGCGCTGAAAGTTTTCCCGCTTGCCGTAAGCCGTGAGCGCGCGCAGCGCCTCGGACATGGAGCCGACGTGCGACCACTGCACGCGCTTCACCTTGTTCACTTCCGCGCGATCGATGTCGATATGCGCGATGCGTTTCGCGTTGCGCGCGAACTTCGCGGGCACGCCAGCAACGCGATCGTCGAAGCGCGAGCCGAGCGCAAAGAGGAAGTCGCAATCGTCCACCGCATAGTTCGCGTAAGCCGCGCCGTGCATGCCGAGCATGCGCATGCAGAGCGGGCCGTACGTATCGACCGCGCCGATACCCATCAGCGTGGTCACGACGGGGATGCCGAAGGTTTCGGAGAACTCACGCAGCCCGTTGCAGGCTCCGCCGGCGACCACACCGCCTCCGGCGTAGATGAGCGGGCGCTTCGCCTCGCCGATCATCTCGAAGAGACGCGCGGCTTCGGCATCGTCGACCACGCGGCTCGCCAGCTCGTTCATGCGGCGGCGGTAGCCGGGAATGGGGAGCGTGCCGGCCCCGACGAAATTGCCTTCCCAGTTCTGCACGTCCTTCGGCAGGTCCACCACCACGGGGCCGGGACGGCCGGTGCGCGCGATCTCGAACGCCGTGCGCACGGTGGCTTCGAGCTTGAGAGGGTCGGTCACGAGAAAAATGTGTTTCGCGACGGCGCCCATGATCGAGGGGACCGGCGCCTCCTGGAACGCGTCGGTGCCGATGGCGGCGCGCGAGACCTGGCCGCAGATCACCACCATGGGCACGGAGTCCGCCATGCAATCCCGAACGGGGGTGACGGTGTTGGTCGCGCCGGGGCCGGAGGTGACGAGGCACACCCCCACCCGCCCGCTCGAACGCGAATAGCCCGCGGCCATGAAGCCCGCGCCCTGCTCGTTCGCGGGCACGATCAGCGGGATCGGACGGCCGCCGGTGCGCTCCGCTTCCGCGTTGTAGAGGAACACGGCGTCGTACGTCGGCAGGATCGCGCCACCGCTGTAGCCAAAGATGGCAGTCGTGCCTTCATCCGCTACCACCTGCATGACCATCTGGGCGCCGGTCATTTTCTGACCGGCAAGCGGATGACCAAGGGGGCGGGGCTGGATGACCGTGTCGCTCATGGGAGTGCTGTGAAGAGCCCCGGAAAGGGGCGGGGGCAGGAGAGACTAACAGCTACGGGCGAGCGCGAAAACCCGGAAAACACTTGAATTTCCCCACACGGGGTGCGCACGGGCCGCCGGGGCCTGTATTCTCCGATGTCCTTATGAACGTGACAGCCCCGAACGCCGCTGCCTCCACGCGGCACATCATCGCCATCCTGTTGCAGAACGAAGCCGGCGCGCTCACGCGCGTAGCAGGCCTCTTCTCGACCCGCGGCTACAACATCGAGTCGCTTTCGGTGGCGGCGACGGACGATCCGACGGTCTCGCGTATCACGCTCGTCACCAAGGGCTCGGAGTCGGTCATCCAGCAGATCGTGAATCAGCTGAACAAGCTCATCGACGTGGTGAGCGTGGAAGACATGACCGGCGGGGAGCATGTGGAGCGTGAGCTCGTGCTGCTCAAACTGAAGGTGCGGCCCGAGCAGACGGACGCCGTGCGGGGTTATGTCGTGCGCACGGGCGGGCGGGTGCTCGACCCGGCGACGGATGGGTTCGTCGTGGAGCTCACGGCGAGCGAGCCCGAGGTGAACGCGTTCATCGGCGAGCTCGCACGGCAGGCGGAATTGCTGGAAGTCGTGCGTAGCGGGGCGCTGGGCGTCGGTCGCCCCGGGCGCGGACTTCGTGTCGTCCGCTGAGCGCTGAGCCTGCCGCGCTCAATGGAGCGCTCTCAGCCGCCCGGCGATCGAGGGTTTCTTCGGTCTGAGGCCAGGCTGACCGCCCCCTGCGAACCCAAGGCAGCGAACCTAAGGCACCAGCACTGTCGAGCCGGTCGTCTTGCGCGCCTCCAGGTCCCTGTGGGCCTGCGCCGCGTCCTTCAGCGCATACGTCTGGTCGACCCGCACTTTGACCTTCCTGCTCTTCACCGCCGCAAACAGCTCCCTGGCGGTGGCGAGCAGATCCTCCCGTCTGGCGACGTAGTGATACAGCGTCGGCCGCGTGAGAAACAGCGAGCCGCGCTTCGACAACTCCAGCGGACTGAACGGCGGCACCGCGCCCGACGCGTTCCCGAACGACACCATCATTCCCAGCGGCCGCAACGAATCGAGGGAGTCGAAGAAGGTGTCTTTCCCCACCGCGTCGTACACCACGTGCGCGCCGAGGCCTTTCGTCAGCTTCTTCACGCTCGGGGCGATCTCGTCGCGCCCTGAAATCAGCACGTGCCTGTAGCCATGCTTGCGCGCCAGCTCCGCCTTCGCATCGCTGCCGACTACGCCGATCACCGTTGCACCGAGTGCTTTCGCCCACTGCCCGAGCAGGAGGCCCACGCCACCGGCGGCCGCATGCGCGAGCACGAAATCCCCTCGTTTCACGCGATAAGTCCGGCGCAGGAGGTATTGCGCGGTCATGCCCTTGAGCATGATCGCGGCGGCCTGCTGGTCTGAAATGCCGCTCGGCACTTTCACGACCCGACCCGCCGGCACGTTGCGCAATTCACTATAGGTACCCGGCGTGTCGCTCACGTAAGCGACGCGATCGCCCACGCGAATGTCCCGCACCTTCTTGCCGCGCGCCGTGACCACGCCCGCGGCCTCGCGGCCGAGACCGGCCGGCAGCGGCATGGGATAGAGCCCGGTGCGGTCGTACACATCGATGAAGTTCACGCCGATCGCCGTGTGTCGTACCTGCACTTCCTCGGGCGCGGGTGCGCCGACTTCCACTTCCTCGAACTTCAGGACCTCGGGTCCACCGGTCTGGTGGATGCGTATCGCATTGGGCATGGGCAGGCTCGCGTGTAGTGCAATGACGGGCATTCATCCGGCCCACCCTCGGTGTGAGCCGGTTCGCAGAATTGCCAAGAGACGCCCGAATCATACGGATTCTCCACCGGAGAGCGAACGGCCTCCCACAGACCGGGCGGCCACGGGACTAAAGTCCGGGCTGTCTTTGTTTCGGATCACCTCATGGAGAAGAGCGAACGTCCGCCTTCCGCGGGCGCTGAAGAGCGTCGATCGGAAGACGAGTCCACCGTCCCGGCACTGACCGACCTGCTTCGTCGCGCGCTCGCTGAGCTCGGCGCTTCGGCGCTCGGCGTCACGCGCGTGGCCGGAGGGCCTGCACGCTATTTCACCCGCAGCGCCGTCGCCGCCCAGTTCTTCGAAGACATCTGCTCGACGGGGCTCGAGGCGCTGAAGGAGCAAACGCAGGCGAAAGCCGGTGTGTTCGGCACCAATCGCGTGAAGGGCGATGCCACGGGGCCCGTGCGCGGGCGCCTCATCGCGGTGTCACTGCGCAGCTCGAACGGCCTGCCGCTCGGCATTCTCATCGCGACACGCCTCATCGACGAGCCGAAGTTCGGCGCACCGGAGTCGCAGAAGCTGCTGGCGCTGGCGTCCGAGTTTGTCGTCGCGCTGACGCCGCCGCGGGCCGCGATCCCGCAGCCGCCGGTGCTCGAGGCGGCCGATCTGGCGGATTCGATTTCCTGCACCGTCACGACGCTCCTCGACTGGAGCGCGTTCGAGCGGCTGATCCGCAAGACCGAATCCGGC
>JBDZVF010000223.1:0-9910 GCA_040255575.1 Pseudomonadota bacterium
CTGACGCTCATTTTCGCGCTGCTGGCCCGTTCGCGCCTGAAGGCCAAGCCGCGTTTCATGGCGGCGAGCATCGGTGAGTTGAAGCGGGATCGGGACGCGTTGGAGCGCATGACGGCGCGCAGGGAGTGACGCCTGATGAGACGCCTGATGAGACGCCCGATGAGACGCGCGATGAATAGCGTGAGGCGTGGCTGGCATGAGTAACCGACTCGCAGAGCTGGCGACGCGCCGGCGGCAACTGCTGATCCGCAGCGATCGGCTGCGTGCCGAGCTCGCCGCGGATCAGGAGGTCATGCTGGAGGCGCTGAGCGGCATCGAGCGCGCGATTCACCGGGTGAAGAGGGCGGCGAAACCGGTGTTCCTCGCTGGTGCCGGACTATTACTCTTGAAGCTGCTTCGTGGGCGCGGAAAAGTCGCGGCTGGCATGGGTGGTCGCGCCGCCGCGGGGCTGGCTGCCGGCGGGGGCCGTAGCCGCGGGCTTCTGATGCGGATGATTTTGTTGATCTCCACGGTCCGGCGCGCGCTGCCGTACCTGTCGCTCGCGCGCAGCTTGTGGCGATCACGCTCCAGCCGGTACGGCCGTCCCTACGCGGACGCCGGCGCGGAGACTGAGCACCTGCTCTAGAGCATGCTAGAATCGCCGCCCTCGGTCGGAGTGTGGCGCAGCCTGGTAGCGCACTTGCATGGGGTGCAAGGGGTCCCGAGTTCAAATCTCGGCACTCCGACCAGTTAAAAATTGTTAAAACAAGAGCTTGAAAAAGCCGAAAACTCCTCTGAATCGCTCGGTGGTCCCACTGGTGGTCCCGTTAAGGAGTGATTCGTGATGCCAAGAATCCCATCGAATTGACGCGCTGATCGCGCCGCATTTGCGGTGCACTTTCCCTTTGGAAAAGGCGGCGCGCGTGGCTGACGAGCCGTGGCCATTTGGGCGGGCGCATGCCGCGCAGAGGGTCACCGTTTCGAGGGGAGACGATTCCTACGACCTCGGCGGCGGGGCACGTTGTAACCACGCTTCGATATCGGAACGAAGCCAGCCGACTTTGTGGCCGCCAGTCTCGTGCTTCTCAGGAAAGATGCCGGGGCGAATCCACCGATAGATCGTGACGCGATGTTTGCCAGTGATCTGGAGGACTTGGCGGGTGCTCAGTACCTGATCGATCGGCGCGGACGGCTCGCGCTTCCGTCAGGATCTCAGTGATCTTGCGTGCGCGGCGTTGCTTCGCGGTTTTTTCGGTTGCGTCGACAGCTGTCGTTGCGTGGTCGCGGACATGTGTGTCTTCCCGCACGAGATTCCCGCGAAACATGATCGGCGCGCGTTCTCAAGAAGTCAGCCCTGAGTTTGTCATGTCTTGGCCCAGAAACTCGAGAGTGACTCCGCGCAAAACGATGCAGCTTTCAGGCCACGGGATACTCGATGCAACGGAATGCAACGCTGAGCGGAACTCTGAACTGAGAAAGTAACGGGCCGGCGGCTGTAGCTCGTCTTGTGAAGACCACCAACAGCGGAAGTTGAGCTATGCCAAAATTTGCATGCCTATGCCAAATCGGGCATAGTCTCCCATGAAGCCTCTTGTCTGGATGGGAAACTCCAGAGACGACTTGCGGAGCTTTCCGGACGAGGCAAGGCGGGACGCAGGTTATTCGCTCAGGCTAGTTCAGCGTGGAGCAAATCCTCCTGACTGGAAGCCGATGCCAACCGTAGGGGCGAGTGTCTGCGAGATTCGCGTGCACGAAGACTCAGGCGAGTTCCGAGTGATGTATCTCGCTACACGGCCAGAAGGCGTCTACGTGCTTCACTGCTTTCAGAAGAAGACTCAGAAGACGAGTCAGCGAGACTTGGACCTGGCGTCGCGTAGATTCCGCGCGATCCCGAAGACCGGAGGTGCGAAGTGAAGAGTAAGAAGCGGGTTCGCAATGACGACGGGCCGCGCCACATCACGCCGGCGGGACGAAGTGTGTTCTTCGACCTTTTCGAAGCGGAGGAAGCGATGGAGCTCGAGGTCCGAGCGACTTTGCTTCACGGTCTTGAACGTTGGCTCACGGATTCTGGGATGACGCAGACGGAAGCTGCCAAGGCTCTCGGTGTCACACAGGCGCGGGTTTCCGAAATCAAGCGCGGCAAGATCAGTCGCTTCAGCATCGACCTGCTGTTCCGGCTCGCTGCCAGGGCTGGATTGCATCCACAGGTGAAGCTCGCCGCCTGATCGATCGAGCCAACGATGCAACCTGCACGTTGGACAGAAAAAGCACCACTTGTGGGAAAGTGGTGCTGTTTTTATCCAGTGCATAGCCTGGCGCCGCCTTGGAAAATGAGTGAGGCCGTTTCCGCTGAAGCAGCTCGGAAGCAACTTCGCGATCTCGGCTTCGTGATCGTCCCCGATGTGGTTGCAGCAACCGAATGCAACCAGCTCACCTGCCACCTCGATCGGCCCGCCGAAGGCCGCGCCGGCTCCCGCGTATTGCTCAAAGAGAGCTGGTGCCGCGAGCTGGCAGACACGATTCGCCGCCATCCGAAAATCGTGTCTTCCACGTCGGCGCGAGTCTCCGGTGGAATGCTCTGAAGGTACCAGGCCAAGAAATCCCATCAGCTCGCTCGGATGCGCGAACCGGCTGAAGTCGCCGATCTCTGCGACCAGCGTGACGGCGGCGAGGAAGTCGACTCCTCGCAGCGCCGACAAGGCCGCCACGATGGGCCTCATGCGCCACCGCTCGCACTCGCCGCGCAATGCTTCGGTCAGGCGCTGCACACGCTGATGTGCCTCGACAACCGCTTGCCGATATTCGGACCTCTTTCCCCTAATTCCTCTCACGATACTGACCCTCCTGGTCAGGCCATGATGTCTAACCTCGCGGCTGCTTTTGTCACAAGCGCCAGAGCCATCCACCGCAGAATCCGCCTGGCTTGCAGCAGCCCACTCCACGTAGAATCCGCGGCCCTTATTCTGACGAGGCACATCGACACCAATGGCGAAAAAGAAGGCGGCTCGGAAAGCAAAGCAGAACTCACGACGCAAGAGAGTTCTTTGGAGCAGTTCCGATCTGAAGCTGCTGCGTCAGAGCGGCGGCAAAACGAGCCTGTCCAAGTTGGCGCGCGCACTGAAACGCAGCGAAGCGGCAGTGCGCCTCAAGGCATCGAGCGAGCGGATTTCACTGCGCCAAAAGGGTTAACGGGACGCTGAAACGGCGCGAACTGCTGTATTGCAGTTCGTGCAGCCCAACCCGCGCCAGCGACAGCCCTGGCAACTCCTCCGCGTTATCGCTCGCCAACTGTGAACCCCTCCCGGAGACCCATCCGCGAGACGAGCGCTGGTCGTTCCGACTCTTGCGCGATCTCGCGTGCGGCACTTACAGAAACTGATACCGCGCAACTGTCAGCGCTGCTACATCCGGCGCCGTATCCAGAGGGTGTTGATTGGGAATCGCCTTTAGGTGCGGCAATACGACTGGCGAGATAACGAAACACGCCCATGCCGACCATGGGCACAGCGACGGCGAGTTCCGAGGAGCTCGAGACACGACATTCGCCTTGTAAGCGCGACGCTCTACCATTTGCCAAGCCCGCCACTCGGGTCGCCGAAACAGCCGATCCGTGGCCACGCCGACAAATACCGAATGACTATGCACGTGCCGCCAAACGGCATGTGACTGGTTTGTTATCGGTCGCGTTTTCTTTCCCGGCCGGATCTCGTCATCGCGCTCATTCGCGAGCACCGCGTAAGCGCGCGCGATTGTCCGCCACGCGCGCAGCGAACCGAACCAGCCCGTGATGCGTGTCGCCAAATGACAGCGGCGCCAAGGGCCACGACATACAACTTTAGGCACATCACATTTCCCTGCTCGCGCTGCCGACATAATTCTCCGTGCAACTGGCGCCTGAGGCACGTGCAAAACAACGCTTGCGATCGGTGATCAGGATGTACGCATCTTCCAGCACGCTCTGCATGCTGTCGGGGTCCGTCACGAAGTAGGGCGACAGGTAGCCGCGATCGAACTGCAGGCCCTCGACGACTTCGAGCGACGTTTCGATGGTCTTCGACTGTTCGACGGTGATCACACCGTCATTCCCGACCTTTTCCATCGCGTCGGCGACAAGCTCCCCGATGGACGTGTCGTTGTGGGCGGAGATCGTGGCGACCTGAGCTTTCTCTTTCCGGCTGCTTACGGCACGGGACTGCTGCTTCAGCGAGCCGGTGGCGGCTTCGAACGCGCGGTCGAGGCCGCGTTTCAGGTCGATGGCGCTCGCGCCTGCGGCCACGTTGCGCACGCCGTCGGAAAAGATGGCATGCGCCAGCACCGTCGAGGTGCTCGTGCCATCGCCCAGGAGGGTGCACCATGCTTTCACCGGCGGGTTCGACCGAATATACGAAAGATCCCTTAGCGGCTCTCGCGATCCGTCGCAGGCCGCCAGAGTTGTCCCGACCGGCGCTTGCCTGATGGCGCTTCAATGCGAGATGGCCCCGGCGGATCTGCCGGCCTTGCGCAGGTCGCGCGAGGCGACTAAACCGGGTGCGGAAAGCGTCGAAGTTGATGGATGGCCTCATGACGAATGCAACGGAAGCTTCGTCACGACACGCGGTGCAAAGTGAGCGCTTCCCGCCTGGTCCTTGCGGCACTGCTGTGCCCGACTCTTCTACTTGCTGCCGCCCCCAGAGCGGAGTGGGAGCTCGGCCTCGTGCTCACCCGAACGGCGAACGCGGAGAACGGAAAAGAACTGTACGCCGCGTGTGCAGCCTGCCACGGGTTGAAAGGTGAAGGTGCGAGCGATGGCACCGTCCCGGCCATCGGGGGGCAGTGGTACACCGTGGTCGCAAAGCAGATCGTCGACTTTCGCGCGGGGCTGCGTAGCGATGTGGGCATGGAGCACTTCACAAACCGGAAGCATCTCTCGTTCTCGCAGCCCGTTGCGGACGTCGCGTTGTATATCGCGCGGCTGCCGCGCGCACCGCCGAAACCGCCGCCGAAGGGCATGAATCTCGAGGAGGGTGCGACGGCCTACGCACGGAATTGCGCACGATGTCATGGCGCGCAGGGTGAAGGGAAGGAGGAGACGCTTGCTCCGCGGCTTGCAGGCCAGCATTACCAGTACATCCTCGAGCAGATGGACGCTGCCCGAAGCGGCGAACGGCGCCCGATGATTCCCGGCCACGTCGGCCTCGAGACATCGCTGACAAGAGGCGAGCTGGAGAACGTCGCCGCTTACCTCACAACGCGCGGCGCCTGATCACCCGGGGAGCGTCAGCTGCCGATCGGTGGCCAGCGATGGAGCAGCGGCGCGAGAGGCGCACCGGCGATCATACGGCTCACGGCTTCCGCGAAGAGTGGGGCCACGTGCAATTGCGTTAGCCGCTCGCTCGGCGCAACGGATGGGAGGGCGCTGTCCGTAGTGATCACGGACGCAATCTCGTCGCAGGCACAGACCGCGGCGAGGCCGCGTGCGAGCGGCGCGTGGGTGAAGGCGACATGGACGGCCGCGGCCCCGGCCTCACGCAGCGAGCCGGCCGCGCGGATTAGCGTCTGCCCGGAGGCGCAGAGATCATCGAGCACGATGACGGTGCGGCCGTCGACCGCACCCACGACCGTGCCGCCCGACACGACCTTCTGCGCACGTCGCTTCTCGACAAACACGAGGTCGATCTCGCGGCCGATCTGCTTCGTGAGAAGCTCGCGGAAGATCTGCGCCCGCTTCACGCCACCGACGTCCGGGGAGGCGACGGCCAGGTCGCACTTCGGCAACGTATCCGCGAAGTGCCGCACAAACATCGGCAGCGCCGACAAGTGATCGACCGGCACGCGGAACGCATTGTCCAGTGCGGCGGGATTGTGCACATCCAGACACACCAGGCTCGAGACACCAGTCGCTTCGAGCAGCTGCGCGACATACCGGGTGTTCACGGGATCGCGCAACTGCGTGCGCCGATCTTTGCGGGCGTATGAAAGGTAGGGAATGAGCGCGACAACCCGAGCGGCAGCTGCGTCGCGCAGACCGAACAGGAGGAAGAGCAGCCGCACGAGCCGCTGCGCAACCGGCGCCTCGGCAGATCCGGCCAGCGACTGAACGAGGAACACCGTTCGGCCCCTCACCGAGTCGAGCGGCCGAAGCTTGAACTCGCCTTCTTCGAAGGGGCGCTCCTCGAGCGGCAGAATGTCGATGCGCGCGCGAGCTGCGATTTGCGCGCCGAGCTTCTGGCTTTCGCTGAGCGAGCAGAGCAGCGGCGGTGCGTCCCGCGTCATCCGTTGGTTCCGCAGGCCGCGCTGAGCTCGCGCACCAGAGAAAGCAGCTCGTCGGGGTTGATGGGCTTGCTCGCGGTGCGTAGACGATTGTCACACGCCGCGACGGTCAGGGTCTTCTCCTCATCCTCAGCGGGGCTGAGACTGATCTCGACGGGGAACTCCGAGCCATCATGTCGGCGCGCGAAGAGGTCGAACCCCGAGCCCATCGGGCGCACCCGCGGATTGCGGATGATCAGCGCGTCTGGCGCGGAGTCGAGAACACGGCGGACCAGATCCGATGACAGCATGGTCTACGAAGTTGCGCGGTCCCGGGCGCGAGAATCGCACTCTTCGTCGACAATCTCAACCGAAGTCAACGATGCTCGAAGACTCATCGTGTCGAGAAGCTGGAGCAGCTGAAGGTTGGGTTGCTTTTGCTCCAACGAGACAGAAAGAGGCGCTGAGTGAATGCTCGATGCACAGGCGTAACTGCAGGAGCTCGCGCAGAACGCGCATCTATATCTCGATCACGCAGTGTCCGGCATCAGGCCAGCCCGATTACCTCGGGCGCGGGCTACCTGCTGCGCTCTCAATGGTCGGCTGTCTCTCCAGGACACGGGCCAGCCCGACGATTTCACGAGCCACCTGTGCGACCAGATCGTCCGTGGAAATGAGCCCCACCAGAGCGCCACTCTCGGATAGAACCGGCGCGCGCCGTACGCCGCGAACCCGCAGCTGACGAATGGCGTCCTCCACAGAGCTGTTCTCGTTGATCACAAGAGGGTCTCGCGTCATGACGTCTTCCGCGCGAAGCCGGCTCAGGTCGGCCACGCGATTGAGCTGTGCGCGCATGATGTCGCGGTCCGTGATCATTCCAACGGCCACCGGCGCATCGATCGGTGCCTTGGTCACCACCACCGCACCGACGTGCGCCTCGTGCATGAGCCTCGCGACCTCGGAAAGTGGCGCGCTTGCAGGCGCACTCAACAGATGGCGGTTACAGATTTGTCCCACGTTCATGCAACACCTCCGCTTCACGTCGCGCACGGTTTGGTGGATTCAAACTCTTTGAGTGCCGCTCTTGCCACCGTGTCATCCCGTGACCCACTGCGTAGCATTCCTGATTCGACGGTGCGCGAGGCGATTTATGAATACGCAAAAGCGAGGAGCCGTGTCATGCAAGTTGGCGATATCTGCAGTCGCGAGGTTTACATCGTCCGGCCGGAGGAGCCTCTGGCCGAGGCGGTGAGAGAGATGGACAAGCGGCATGTGGGTGCCGTCGTGGTCGTGGAGTCGCAAGCCGATCTGGTCCGGCCGATCGGTATCGTCACCGATCGGGATGTCGTGCGAGGGCAGCTGGTCCGTAGTGCAGATATGTTCTGCCTGAGCGTCGGCGACGTGATGACGAAGGCACCGCTCACGGTGGAGGAAAACTGCGGCGTAGGCGAGGCGATCGAGCGGATGAGTGCTCGGAACGTACGCCGGGCCCCTGTGGTGAGTAGCACCGGCGATCTGGTCGGAATCGTCACGCTCGATGACCTACTACCTGTCGTCGCGGAGAATCTGTCCATGCTCGCGCAGCTCCTTGGAACGCAGGCGCGACGTGAGCAGGACCGTTTCGGTTGAGCGACCTCCGAACGCTTCCCGTTCGCGATGATGCACGTCCCCTCAATCTGTACCTTTCCGTCGGACCGCGCTCGCTTCCTTGCGTGCGAGGGATAGCAGGCGACAGACCTCTTCGTCTTCGATCTGGTCGAAGTTGACGTACCACTCGCCAATCGCCATCAGAAACTCCGGCGTCTGAAGCGTTACGAGCTGATCAGCCTCGCGACTCACGAGTGCGTGTGCCGTACGAGAGGCCACGGGTGCGGCGACGATGACAGCCGCAGCTCCGGCCTTCTGCGCAGCGCGCACGGCGGCAAGCATCGTTGAGCCGGTCGCAAGGCCATCGTCGACCAGAACAGCCGTCTTGCCTTTGAGGTCCAGCGGCGGGAGTTCGGCACGATAGAGCTGCTCGCGCCGCTCGACTTCGGCGCGTTGCTGCCGGGCGAGCTCATCGAAGTCAATTCCGAGCCCGGCGAGATAGCTCGAGAGGTGCGGCTCGTGCACCACGACGTTTCCGGAGGCCACCGCGCCAATCGCCAGCTCCGGCTGGCCGGGCATTCCCACTTTGCGCACGATCATCACATCGAGCGGTGCGTTCAGGGCCTTTGCCACTTCATATGCGACGGGTACGCCACCACGAGGGAGCCCGAGCACCAGTATCGGCGCTCGCAATGCGAGCTTCGAAAGGGCCCGACCGAGCTCTGCGCCGGCTTCCTGGCGATCTGCATACGTTCGATTGAGCATTTTCATATGGCACCGACCTGAGCAGGCGAAGGCATGAGCGCGGGCGACGAGGCCCCGCGAACATCCCGAGGCACCGGGAGACGGGGCGACGGCGGTTATGCCGTCGCCCGCAAGATGGCAGCAGGGGGATGCTGCCGTTCGGTACTCACTCCACCTTGATCTGCTTCGCTTTGCTCTTTTCGGTGTGCGTCTTCGGGATGTGCACGGTCAGCACACCATCCTTGTCCTCGCACCGAATGCCTTCGACATTGATGTCGTCCGGGAGCGAGAAGCTGCGCGTGAAGTTGCCGTAGAGGCTCTCGATGCGATGGAACTTCTCCGTCTTCTCTTCCTTCTGCTGTTTGCGCTCACCTTCGATCGTGATCATCCCGCTGTCTACGCTGACCTTCACGTCCTCCTTCTTCACTGCCGGAAGTTCGGCGCGAATGAGGTACTCCTTCTCGGTCTCGCTGATATCCGCGGTCGGCGCCCACTCGAGCTTTGTCCCGCCGTCGCCTTCCCAGGGGAGGCGCGGCATGGCAGCGGATGCCCCACGCATCATTCGATTGAAGGTGCGGTCGATGTCACTGAAAGGATCCCAACGGATGAGGCTCATCTGATTTCCTCCTTCACTGCGGCTTGATCTGGCGCCGCGTGGCGGCGCGGGTCAACGTGGGAGAGGTTGATCGCGCGCCAAGGGCGTCTCAATCCGCTGCTTTACGTAACGACACGGCGGGTTTACTTAAAAGTCCGCGGGCTGTGTGCGAGGGCAGGTTGAACTTGCGACCCGCCTCTATGCGCGGCCCTGGTGCAACGGCCGGAATCGCCAAGCTGCGTACGCCGTAGATTGGAAAACTGCCGCGCTCGAGGAGGAGCGTTCGGCAGACCGGCGTTGCTGTCGGATAGCAGGGCTTCCGTTGGGGAAAAGTATCCGGACGCGCTATGCGATGGAATCCGCAGTACTGCGGGGTTATCCGGATGACCCGCGTAGCCGTGCGGATGCGTCTGCAAGTCATGCGTCGGAGAATTATTGAATGACAGATCGCTGGGAACATTTCCCGCACGAGGCCGACATGGGAGTACGAGGGTTCGGTTCGACCCAGGCGCGGGCTTTCGAGCAGGCAGCGCTTGCGTTGACCGCGGTCGTAGCCGATATCGCCGCGGTCGAGCCACGCAATCTCGTGACAATCGACTGCGAAGCGCCCGATCGCGAGTTGCTTCTGGCCGAGTGGCTGAACGGCCTGATCTACGCGATGGCGACTCGCAGGATGCTGTTCAGTCGATTTGAAGTGCAAACGGACGATCAGCACTTGCATGCACGGGCGTGGGGCGAGCGCGTCGATCCAGTGCGACATCATCCCGCGACGGGGCC
>JBDZVF010000224.1:0-9901 GCA_040255575.1 Pseudomonadota bacterium
GTTACGGGCTCACGGTCGCGGAGCTCACGCGCGCGCTGCAGGCCGCGAATGTCGTTCAGCACGCCGGTGCTGTGGTGGAGCACGATGCGATCTCCAAAGTGGACGCCGGTCATTTCCTCGCCGATCGCGACGACGTCGCGTCGACCGTGGTCAGCGCGCGCGGCGGCAAACCCGTGTTCCTGGAGGACGTCGCGCGCGTCTCCGCCGGGCCCGACCAACCGACCTCCTATGTGTGGATGGGCACCGGCCCTGGTGCCGCCACTCGTGATCTGCCCGAGCTCGCGCATGCGCCAGCGGTAACGATCGCGGTCTCGAAGAAGCCGGGCGAGAACGCGATCGACGTCGCCGACCACGTCATCCGGCGAATCGAGCAGCTGAAAGGCCTCTACATCCCGCAGGGTGTCGAGGCGACGGTCACGCGCAATTACGGCGTGACTGCGAACGACAAGGCCAAGAAGCTCATCGAGAAGCTGCTGTTTGCAACCGCATCCGTCGTGCTGCTCGTCGTGCTGGCCATGGGGCGGCGCGAGGCCGTGGTCGTCGGGGCCGCCGTGATCGTCACGCTCGCCGCGACCCTCTTCGCCTCGTGGGCCTGGGGCTTCACCATCAATCGCGTTTCGCTCTTCGCGCTCATCTTCTCGATCGGCATCCTCGTGGACGACGCGATCGTCGTGGTGGAGAACATCCATCGTCACATGAGGCTCGGTGGCGGATCACTGAGCGAGATCATTCCGAGCGCGGTCGACGAGGTCGGTGGGCCGACCATTCTCGCGACATTCACCGTGATCGCGGCGCTGCTGCCGATGGCGTTCGTGAGCGGCCTCATGGGGCCCTACATGAGCCCCATCCCCATCAACTCGAGCATGGGCATGCTCATCTCGCTGGCGGTGGCGCTCGTCTTCACGCCATGGCTCAGCCGCAAGCTCCTCGGTGCCCACGCGCCTGCGAATGAGGAAGGCGAGAGCCCGCGACTGCGCGGTCTCTTCGAGCGATTCCTGCGTCCCTTTCTCGGCGACGAGCCCGCGCGGAAACGCCGTCACCGCCTGTATTTCGGAGTGCTCGCGGCCATCGTGCTCGCCGTGGGCCTCACCGTGGTGCGCCTCGTCGTGCTGAAGATGCTCCCCTTCGACAACAAGTCGGAATTTCAGATTGTGGTGAACCTGCCCGAGGGCACACCGCTCGAACGCACCGCGCGCGTGCTGAACGAGCTCTCGCACGAGGTGGAGAAGATCCCGGAAGTCAGCGACTACCAGGCGTACGCGGGAACCGCCGCACCGATCAATTTCAACGGCCTCGTGCGCCAGTACTACCTGCGGGAGAGCCCGGAGCTCGGCGATCTTCAGGTGAACCTCGTGGAGAAGAGCGAGCGCTCTCGCAGGAGCCATGACATCGCGCTTGCCGCTCGCCCCGCGCTTGCGGCGATCGGGAAGAAATACGATGCCTCCGTTCAGGTGGTCGAAGTGCCGCCCGGCCCGCCGGTGCTCGCACCGCTGGTCGCGGAGGTGTACGGGTCGCGCTACGAAGACCAGCGGCGCGTCGCGGCTGAAGTGCGCAAGCTCTTCGACAGAACGCCGGACATCGTCGACGTCGATGACAGTCTCGAAGCCCCCGCAACCCGATTCGTCCTCGAAGTGGATCGCCAGAAGGCCGCGCTGCTCGAGGTCTCCCAGGAAGCGATCGTGCAGACGGTCGCGACGGCCCTCGGCGGTAACGACGCCACCTACGTGCACAGCGGTCGCGAGCGCTATCCCATTCCGGTGCGGCTCGAGCTGCCGATCGCCGCGAAATCCGACCTGAACCCGACGCTCGCGCTCGATGTGCGTGTGGGCGACGGAACCGCGGTGCCAATCTCCGAACTCGTGACGGTGCGCAAGACGACGTGGGATGCCGCGATCTATCACAAGGACCTGCTGCCGGTTGCCTATGTGATGGGCGACATGGCGGGGCCGCTCGACAGCCCGCTCTACGGCATGTTCTCGATGGTCAGCCGCATCTCCGAAGATCCGCCGGGCGGCACGCCGATCACACAACACTTCGTGAGCCAGCCCGACGACCCGAGCGAGCTCGCCATGAAGTGGGACGGCGAGTGGCAGATCACCTACGAAACCTTCCGCGACATGGGCCTCGCCTATTCCGTGGGACTCGTGCTCATCTACCTGCTCGTGGTCGCGCAGTTCGGCTCGTATGCGTTACCGCTCATCATCATGGCGCCGATTCCGCTCACGATCATCGGCGTCATGCCGGGGCACGCCCTGCTCGGCGCGCAGTTCACGGCCACCTCGATGATCGGCATGATCGCGCTCGCCGGCATCATCGTGCGCAACTCCATCCTGCTGGTCGACTTCATCGACATGGAGCTGCGCGCCGGGCGCGGTCTCGAAGACGCGGTGCTGCGCGCCGGCACGATCCGCGCCAAGCCGATCGCGCTGACCGCGCTCGCCGCGATGATCGGCGCGTTCTTCATCCTCGACGACCCGATCTTCAACGGTCTCGCCATCTCGCTGATCTTCGGGATCCTCGTTTCCACGGTGCTCACGCTGCTCGTGATCCCCGTCCTGTACTACGCATATCTCAAGAGAAGGCCGGCGCCGTTTGCGCGCCAGGAGGCCTGACATGGCACAACCAGCGATCGAAGAAGTACCCGAACATCTTCTCCGCGGGGGTGTGCGTGGCCATCCCGCCGGTCGAGCCGACGGCCGTTTCCACCGGAGCGCCGAAGACGGGCTACATGATCGAGCGATGGTGAGCGCGATCTGCGAGAGCTTAGGCGAGGAGCCGGGCAAGCGGCTCCTCCCGTTGGCCCGCACCGGCCCGGCGATGCGCCCATGCAACGAAGGGTAGCGCCCTTCAACGGAAGAGCGGCCCTCCGCTCACGGATACGTTTGAACGGTGCAGTCCGGGCCAGACGATCATGCCACTCCTTGAGCGTCGCCTCCGCCACGAGGGCGCCTTCACAGGACGCCTTCACAGGACGCGTTCGACTTCGGCTGTTGCGGGCGGGCTCCGCGGGTGGTGAAGTATGGCGTCGTTCTCTTTTCGATAACTCCGTGCCCCCAGACGATCGGGGCATTTGCGCAAGCCCCAGCCGTCCTCGGCACAGCCGCCACCGCTTCCAATGGAGGCAACGCTATGTCGTACCTCGATCTCACTCCGATGATCACGGCCCTCCGCACAGCACCCGATGAGTTCGAACTCGTCGATGGCTGGTTGAACCACCCCCGCAGCGCTCACGGCTTCAGATTCCGAGCCGATGACGAAGTCGAGCTGCGCGCCACGTGCGACTGCACGCTGCTGGCCATGCGGCCAGAGCAAACACGGGAGCTCGCCAAGAGCTTTCGTGAGTGGGAGCGCGACTATTGGCGACCGCTGCTGATCAATCGCGAGTTCGCTTCGCACTTCGCACCCCCCGGCCGCCTGCGTCACCTGTTGATTGTGCTCACGGGCCGCCTGCATCAGTGGCTGCTGCGGCCGCATCCGGAAGGCATGCGTGACGCGGAGGGAGCCTTGATACGGACCGGGTGATGCAGGGTCGAAGGCTGCGAAGAGGTTGATGCAGGGTGTAAGGCGGCCGTGTCGGGAATGGCACGGCCGCCGCGTTGGTCATTCCATGCCGACGCGCGAGCCTGCTAAAGCGATGCCCATGCGCGTGCGCGCCCAATCCATGCCGAGGCCTGTGCCCGCTCAGTCGATGCCGATACGCGTGCGCGCTCAATCTGCGGGGATGCGCGTGCGTGCTCGGCCTAGCGCGCTTCACTCAGGTTAATTCGCTGCCCCCGCAGCGGTACGCGCATTGCTGCTTACCGAACACGCGTCAGGAGACTCAGCATCGTCGGGGAGACTCACATGGCTATCGAACGCGAAATTCTCATCGAGCAAACGGGCATCCCGGAAGGGATGAAGATCTCATGGGGCGGCGTGTTCGGCGGGGTGCTTGCGGGCATCGGAACGCTGTTGCTCTTGACGAGCCTGGGTCTCGCGGTTGGCATCTCGGCGGTTGATCCGCGAAATCCTGACGCAGGGACCATTGGCACGGGCGCCGCGATCTGGACCACGCTCAGCCTGCTCATCTCGCTCTTCGTCGCGGGATGGGCGTCCACTCGGCTCAGCATGCTGTGGGAACGAACCACGGCGCTGTTCGAGGGCGCGCTCGTGTGGGTCATGAGCCTGATCCTGATTCTTTACCTGACGGCGAACGGCATCGGTCTCGTCGCGAGCGGTGCGTTCGGCCTGTTGGGGTCGGCGGCCCAGAGCGCCGGCGCGGCCATGGCCCCAGCCTTGGACGCGAGCGGGATGTCCTCCGGCAGTGTGGATGACATGCTCGCCAAGTTGCGCGATCCACGCACGGCGAGCGTGGTTGCGAACGCCACGGGCATGTCGCAACAGGAAGCCTCGCAAGAATTGTCGCGGATCAGTGGTCGCGTGGAAGCTGCGCGCAATGATCCCGCACAGGCGGCGGCACAGGCGCGGCAAGGCATGGCGGATCTCACTGCTCGCGCAAAACAGAATGTGTCGCAGAAGGCGGCGCAGATGCAGCCCGGAGCCACGAGAACAGCGTGGATGGCATTTGCAGCGTTGCTGCTCTCGCTGCTGGCTGCGATTGGCGGTGCGGCGGTGGGGCGGCGGAATGTGGAGCGGCGGGTTCGGTAGCTGAGCTGGGCGAAACGAGCGGCGAGTCGCCGGTAGCTGAGGGCGGACAAAACGAACCGCGAGGCGTCCGGTAGCTTGGGCGGGAGTCCTCGCAGCTCGCCCTTCGGAGGCGCAAGGACTCAGTCGCGAACAGAATGCTGCGTCACGTCCAGGTTTGCGTCCACACGATCCGGACGCTGCGCAGCCTTCACCCGATAGAGGAATGCTGCGAGCACCGCCGTGTATTCGGCGGAACGCGGAATAGCCCCATGAGACGCGCCGGGGAATTGCACCAGCACGGTGTGCAAACCCATGCGTTGAAACTCTCGATCCATGGCAATGGAGAGTGCCGCCGGCGCCTGCTCATCGGCCGGGCTCGTCATCACGAGCACCTCACCACGAAAGCTTCGAAGCGCGACAATGGTATCAATCGAAGCGAGCCCCGCTTCAATGCGGGGCCGTACAAGCGGCTTCGCGTACCACGGGATCTGACTCCGGGCCCAAACTTCGACGCTTGGCGCAGTGGCTTCCAGCACGAGGCCGTCCACCGCGCGCTGGCCTGCAACCTGCGCCGCGACCATGCCACCGAGCGAGAAGCCATAAAGCACCCGCTTCTTCTCCGCGGACGACTCCATCTCCATGACGTAGTCGTAGACCGCTAGCGCGTCCTCCAGGACGATCGCAGCGGTCGCCGGGCCTGTGCTATCACCGTAACCCGGATAGTCGAACAGCACGACGTCAGCATCATGAGCCAAGGTCTGAAGCGCGTCCCCACCTTCGATCGAGCGGTGAAACGTGTTACCTCCGCAGAAAACAATCACCGCCTGGCTTTGCGGGTGGTGCGCGTAGGTGATGCCGATGCGCCGATCGCCGCGATGAATGACCGCGTCCTGCACGACGTAGCCGTGCGCAAGAACAACAGTCTGCGGCGACCGGTCGGCGTGCATGAGATTCGCAAGCCCGAAACTGACATCAACGCAAGCACAAAGCGCAAGTGCTACGGTGAGAACTATGCCCACCGTCCCAACGCGGACATACGATGTCATGACTACTCCCCGATCTGCTCGTTCAGGGCTTGAGTGAGATCTCGAACGTCTTCCACGGCCAATGCCAATCCCACACGAACGGCGGGTCTCTTACGGGGACACCGATGGTTCGCCCCGGCCCGCCTGCGGACTCGAGGTAGTTCACCCCGCTCACGCTCACGAGACGTGCCTCGACCAGATCTCCCAACTTCGTGGGCTTCGAGCTCACCACTCGCTCGCGGACTCGCGGCGCGCGCTCGCCTTCGAATTTCCGCAGCACTTCCGGCAGCGCGCGCCCGTCACCCTTCGCGCCTTGCGGCGGCGTCATCCCCATCAGGTACTCAACCGTGCGCACCATATCGACGGGGCTCGCAGGCGTTTCGCTGCTGAATGACACGCGGAAGTCCGGTCCACGCGCCGCCATGAAGGTCGTGGTCTCTGCGCGGCTGAATCCTTCGGCCATGTCCAGCCCTTCCTGCACGGGCGAATCGGCAATCGAGACGGCACAGATCGTCGGGTGGCCGCAGCGCATGACGGAAGACACAAAGTTCACGACGATGTCTGGCGCCTGCTCGCCATGCTCGCCTTCGCTCGCCCCGAGATACTTGAGTGAAAGTGCGCCACCGATGCGGCCCAGGCGCGCCTCGTTCACGAAGGTGCCACTCACGTAGTCCTGCACACGAAGATGCTCGACGATGTAGCGCCCGAGGCGAGCCGCGCGTCTTTTGTCCGTGGTGGCCAGGTAGATGATGTCGTAACCGCCGCGCGCCTCGATGATGACGTGAGGCCTATGCGGCAGCACACCAATCGTTGCGTGCCCCGCGCTGGGGTAATGCCCTGCCCACCAACGCACAGGCTCATCCTTCTTCTCGGGATCGTAAAGGCGCAGGCTGCCATCTTTCAGCTGCAGGGCCTTGAGCACATCGATCGCGAAGAAGCCCGGCGGCAGGTTGTCGGAGGGAATTCCAGGGAAAGACATCTCGCCGGTATAGCTGGATCGGCTGTGCTTCCAGACCGTCGAGCGCCCGTGCTCGGCAATCACCGCGATGTTCGTTGGGTTGAACAGGCCCAGTTCGTTCAGTTTTCGTTCCATGACGGAAAGGATGCGGTCCGTGTTGAGCAGCAGCACGCCCGCCGCACCCTCACCGCCTGGGTTCCCGGAGAGCAGCGGTTTCGCCGGCGCAAGAGCCTGGGTGGGCAGCGTGTTGAGGCGGTAGACGAGGATGAACGGCCGCCCCTTCTGTGTCAGAGCGTCGAGCGTATCCCGGATGGACGCCTCGCTCGGCGCGTAGTCGAACACTGTTTCGCTGGCATAAGTGTCGTACGCACGGAAGGCCAGGTCAGCGGCTCGAGTGCCTGCCGTCTTCGGCTGAGCCGAGTGGCTCAGATCAGGCAGCGCCGCAAAACTCCTGGTGAAATTCACCCCTTCCTCGCGCAGCCGCGCCAGAGCCGGCGTGTCTGCAGCATTCACGTTCGCAGGCTGCATTGCCTCCGGTATGAGCAGGATGAAGTTGTTCCGTTCTGCAGCAGCGGCGGCGGCACGTGGAACGAGCGCATACGCCAACAGTGTGATGCAGGCCATCTTCGACGCGTTCATGAAAGTCATCCGTTGCCTTTCTGGTTTGGAGAAGTACGTCGATCTTCGGTCGTTTCTTCTACTGCTTCTCTCGCGGGCGTTGAGACAGGGTGCTTCTTCTGGAGGTTCCCTCATTCTCGAAAAACCTGTCTCGAAAGTGCAGTTGCTTCCCTAATCCCACTCCAGCTTTCCTCAACGGACCCCAGCCTCCCTCGATCGATTCCGTCCTCCCTCAACGGAGTCCGGTCCTTCCTCAATGGAGTCCAGCCTTCCTGAACGGCGCCCGATCTGCCTCATCTCGCTGCAGCTTCTCTCAGCGGGAATTGTCTGTCGTGCAATGCATTCTCCTGCAATGCAGAAGCCGCACGCAGGAACCAAACGCGTGCTCCCGAGCAACTTCGTTACGTCTGCGTACGGGACATGTCATCAATCCCACCTGGAGGAATGAGCCTTATGATCGAGACCGACATCTACGACCAGGCGCTGGTGATCATCAGCGTCTGGAGCTCGAAGTGTCCGGATAAGAAGTTCTTCGGCATGGCACTCGCCGACTTCGAGAAGGCCGTGGCGCCCAGTGGCACGGCACGCACGGAGCTCACGCAGCTCGACACTCGCAGGGCGGAAGTCCTCGAGAGTCGCAACAGGGCAGATCGCGTCACTCGGCGCTCTGTGCTGCGCGTGGTGAATGGCGTGAAGGGCGACCCTGAAGAGGGCGAAGACAGCGAGCTGCTCGCGGACATGGGGTACGTGCCCCACACCGCGCGTTCCAGCATCGTGAGCGCCGCCCGCAAGCTGAAGAGCGCCGCGCGCGAAGCCGAGAAGGCCAAGGAGAACAGGGAGAGCAAGGAAACCAAGGAGGTGACGCAGTAACACCTCTGGCGAGGCTCCGCCTTCGCACCTCGCGCGGGCGGGGCCTCTCCCTCTCTCATCCTACGATGCAGGAGTCATCACATGGTTCGTAGCGTGTATCACGTCACACCGGTAGGCGACGCGTGGGGCGTTCGCCGCGAGGGGCGTAAACGTGCGGATAGCCTTCACCTGACCAAGACGGACGCCATCGAGCGCGCCAAACGCCTCGCACGTGCCGCGGCGCTCGGGCAGGTGAAAGTGCATGGGCGCAGTGGGCGCATTCAGACCGAGATCACCTACAGGGAGGATCCGCGTAGCTCTCGCGGATGACGGCGAGTGGTGCGTGCGTCGGCGTCGCCTCCCGACGCCGACGCGAGCTCTCGCGTCACGCTGCGCAGTGCGCGTCCTTACGCCCACAGCATGTCAAAACCCGAACGATTCAAGGAGGAGATCGGCTGGTTGAAAGCGCTGTGTGCGCTGCTGACCGCGGGTCTCACATCGCTGGTGGTCTGGTTGGTGCAGAACTATGGGATCGTCAATCGCGTCATCTTCCTGATGGCGCTGTTTGGGCTGTCGGTGCTTGCGGGGGCGCTTGCGGCGGTGGTGGTGCGGTTGTACCGGTGTTTCAAGATTCTGGAGGCTTTATGAAGGATCTGCTGCCTGGGTTCGCCATACTGTTCATCTCGCTGAGTCTGGCGAGCTTGTTGATTCCGTCCATTCTGCTCGATCGGGATGATCGGAGGGAGGCCAAGCGGAAGGCGCAGGCGATCATCACGGACGAGTGAGACGGGCCACTTGGTCGGCGCCGCCAGTAGTGACCTGCCCGGGGATTTTCGGACCAGCTGATTCTTGAGAGGATGGCTTCCGGGCGACGAGGAAGCCATGAAGAAGAGCCGATTCAACGAAGAGCAAATGGTGAAGATCCTGAGGGAGGCGGACAACGCTCCCGTGTCCGACGTGGCGAAGAAGCACGGGATCAGCGATCAGACGATCTACCAGTGGCGCAAGCGCTTCGGCCAGCTCGAGGCGGTGGACGTGAAGCGGCTACGCCAGCTGGAAGCCGAAAACTCCAAGCTGAAGAAGCTTCTGGCCGAGAGGGATCTTGAGATCGATGTCATGAAGGAGATCGGTCGAAAAAAATGGTGAGCGCACGCGTGCGTCGGCACCAGGTTGCCTTCGCCAAAGAGCGAGGGATCTCGGTGCGGCGGGCGTGTGCGCTTTTATCGGTGGCTAGGTCGACGCTGAGGTACGAGTCGCGGCTGACAGCGCGCGATGCTCCAGTTCTGACGGCGATGCGTGAGCTCGCGGCGCAGTACCCGCGTTACGGATATCGACGCATCCAGGTCTTTCTGGAGCGTCGTGGACAGATCATGAGCGCCGATCGGGCCCATCGGATCTGGCGGCGGGCGGGGCTGCAGGTGCCGCGCCGGAGGCCACGAAGGCGCGTGGCGAGCAGTCGCCCGCGACCATTACCCGCGACAGGTGCGGGACAGGTTTGGGCGTACGATTTCGTGTTCGATGCGTGCGCGAACGGCCAGCAGCTCAAGTGCCTCACGGTGATCGACGAGTACACGCGCGAGTGTCTGGCCATCGATGTGGCCGGCAGCATCCGCTCGGCCCGCGTGATCGAGGTGCTCTCCAGACTGGTCAGCGTCCACGGAGCCCCGAAGTATCTGCGCTCGGATAACGGCCCGGAGTTCGTCTCGAGGGCGGTCCTGAGGTGGTTGAACAGTGTTCACATCGACACCGCACACATCGATCCCGGCAAGCCCTGGCAAAACGGCTCGAACGAGTCTTTCAATGGCAAGTTCCGCGACGAGTGCCT
>JBDZVF010000715.1:0-1915 GCA_040255575.1 Pseudomonadota bacterium
GTCGCTTGGCGACGAGCCCCGGCTTTGCAGCGAGCCGAGTGACGCGGGTCCGCTTTGCGTCGAGCCGCCGCTTCGCGTTCTTCAGCTTCGCGCTGACCTGTTTCTTCAGCCGCTTCGTCACGCGCCGCAATCGCTTCGCGATGCGCGGGAGTTTCGTTGGCTCCCTGGGGGCCGGCAGCGTGCCTGCGCGATGCAGCTCCACCGCGCGCCACAGGAACCACGCCGCCGCCGAGCGATGCGGCGCCCAGCGCTCGCCGAAGAGAGCGAGCGCTTTCGGATGCGGCATCTTCCTCAGGCCGTAGGCAAGGCGGAATCCGTTACGCACGCCAAAGTCGTCCACCGGCAGAATGTCGGGCCGCCCGAGCTGGAAGATCAACATCATTTCGACGGTCCAGCGGCCGATGCCTCGCACCTGTGTGAGACGCTCGACGATCTCGTCATTGCTCAGCGCGAGAAGTGCTTCGCGATCGGGCACAACGCCTTCGATCGTCTTCTGTGCAAGGTCCCGCAGCGAGGCGATTTTCGCGAACGAGAATCCCGCGGCGCGCAGCGTGGCCTCTGGAGCGTCGAGCACCTGCTGTGGCGTCGGGAACGCGCCATTCGCGCCGACACTGTCGACGAAGCGCTTGAGAATCGTATTGGCCGCGATGCCATTGAGTTGCTGGTGAGCAATGGCTCGCGCAAGCGCGAGAAACGGCGTCCCTTCCATGTTCGCCTGCATGGTGAACGCGCCGGTCGCTTCGATCACGCCGCCCATCACCGGATCCACCGACGTGAGATGAGTAATGATGGCTTTGCTCATGATCTACTTCTGGCAGGAAGGGCAGTAATAGGTCGAACGCTGTCCCTGCGTGAACTGTTTGACTGGCCCGCGGCAAACGCGACAGGGCTTGCCATTGCGCTCGTAGACGTAAAGCTTCTGGCGGAAGTAACCCGGATTGCCGTCCGCGTTCACGTAGTCGCGCAGCGTGGTGCCGCCTACCTTGATGGCCATCTTCAGAACGGCCTTTATCGATCTCGTGAGCCGCGCCACTTCCTCCGCCTTCAGGCTGCACGCCTGCCGCCTGGGCCGTATGCGAGCGCGAAACAGCGCTTCGCTCGCGTAGATGTTCCCGACACCCACGACGAGCGAGCTGTTCATCAGCAGCTGTTTGATTGCGACTTTTCGTTTGCGCGTGATGCGCAAGAGATAGTCGGCGTTGAACGCGTCTTCCAGCGGCTCGGGCGCGAGGCGCGAGAGGAGTGGGTGCTCCTCAGGGCTGCCAGTGGTGTAGTGCAAGCTGCCGAATCGACGCGGGTCGTTAAAGCGCAGCGTGACGCCGGAGTCGAGCAGCATGTCGAAATGGTCGTGCGCGATGCGTGGCGTCTCGGCCGGAAGTACGCGCAGACTGCCCGACATGCCGAGATGCAGAAGCAGCGTCCCGGATTCGAGCTGGAACAGGATGTATTTGGCTCGCCGGCCGGTCCGGCGGACGAGCTGGCCTTTGACGGCCTGGGGAAGGGAGTCTGGCACGCGCCAGCGCAGCCGCGGTTCATGAACCGCGAGGGCCACGATCCTGCGGCCCACCACGTGCGGATCGACTCCGCGACGGGTTGTTTCGACTTCGGGAAGCTCGGGCATGGGCGAAGGCTACATGGGTAGCCTCCACCCGAGAATCAACTTACTTGATCTTCGTCTCTTTGTAGACGACGTGCTTGCGCTCGACCGGGTCGTACTTCTTCACTTCCATCTTGTCGGGATGGAGGCGCTTGTTCTTGGTCGTCACGTAGAAGTGGCCGGTACCGGCGGACGACAGCAGCTTTACTTTCTCACGCATGACTTCAGACCTTCACGCCTTCGGCGCGCAGCTCGGCAACGACCACGTCGATGCCCTTCTTCTCGATGGTGCGCAGCGCCTGGGTGGAGATGCGCAGG
>JBDZVF010000716.1:0-1914 GCA_040255575.1 Pseudomonadota bacterium
GTCGAAGCTCGAGCAGCCCGGCGCCTCGTTCGATGAGCTCGTGAAGGAGTTCAACCTGCAGTCGGGCGATGTGCCCGAATACGTGCGCGGCACCGGCGGTGCCCCGCTCAATTCGACCCCGGAGCTGGACGAGGTCGTGTTCAGCAGCGCGGTGCTGGATGAGAAGCGCGTCGGCGGCCCGGTGGCGCTGGGCGAAGACCGCATCGTGATCGTGCACGCGATCGAGCACCGCAAGCCCGAGCCGAAGCCGCTCGCCTCGGTGCGTGAAGAGATCGTGAAGTCGATCCGCGACGAGTTCGGCCGCGCCGAGGCGCGCAAGGTCGCGGACGAGGCGCGCAAGAAGCTCGACGATGGCGCGTCCTTCGATGAGGTCGCGAAGGAGCTCGGCGTCACGGCGGAGCCTGCGCGCTTCATCGGTCGAAATGATCCTTCCGTGCCGGCGCCGGTTCGCACGGCCACCTTCGATCACCCCAAGCCGGCGGTGGGCAAGACCGTCTTCGGCACGGCGGAGCTCGAGAATGGCGGCGAGGCTGTGCTCGCCATCTCCAACGTGAGGCTCGACCCGGACTCGAGCCTGCAGGCGGCGGCCCCGCAGCTGCGCGAAACGCAGAGCCGGCAGGGCGAAGGGGATGCGATGGCCTACCTGGAAGAGCTCCGCCGTACGGCGAGCGTCAGCAAGAATCCCAAGGCCTTCGAGTAAGGCGGCAGGAGCGTCTGCATGGATACAGCGGGCGCTCCCAAGTCGCGTCCAGCCCCGGTCGGGCCCATCCTGATCGCGCTGGTGCTCGGCGCGTTCGTGGGCTGGCTCGTCGGGCCCGAGTGGAAGCTCGGCTCGTTCGATCCGATCCACCTGTTCGACTTTCTCGGCACGCTCTTCATCAACCTCCTGAAGATGCTGATCGTGCCGCTGATCTCCTCGTCCATCATCACGAGCGTCGCGGCGCTCGGCTCGGGGCGCGACCTCGGCCGGCTCGGGGTGAAGACGCTCGGCTTCTACGTGTTCACGACGCTCATCGCGATCCTCATCGCGCTGACGGTCATCAATGTCGTCGAGCCCGGCATCTCCGACGGCGAGCCGGCGCGACATCTGCTCGCGCTCGAAGCCAGTGCCGCGGAAGTCACGAGCCAGGTGAAGGAGCACGCCTCGGCCAGCGTGTTCGATACGCTCCTCAACATCGTGCCGGCGAACATCCTCGAGGCGGCGGCGAACACCAAGCTGCTCGGGCTCGTGTTCTTCAGCGCGCTGTTCGGTTACTTCCTGGCGCGCATCGAGTCGCCGTACCGCGAGATGGTCGAGAATTTCTGGCAGGGCATATTCCGCATCATGATGCGCATGACCGAGTGGGTCATGATGCTCGCGCCGATCGGGGTGTTCGCGCTCACGGCGCGCGTCGTCGCCAAGGCCGGGATTTCCGCGGCCGGGCCGATTTTCATTTTCGGCGGCTGCGTGGTGGCGAGCCTCCTGATCTACATGTTCGGCGCGTTGCCTGTGATCGTCCGGTTGGTCGGGCGGGTGAGCCCGTGGCCGCTGTACCCGGCGATGACGCCGGCGCTGCTGACGGCGTTCGTGACGGCGTCCTCAGCGGCCACCTTGCCGCTCAGCATGGAGTGCGTGGAGAAGCGCGCGAACGTGTCCGAGCGGATCGCAGGCTTCGTGATGCCGTTTGGGACCTCCGTCAATCACGCGGGGAGTGCGCTTTATGAGTGCGCGGCGGCGATGTTCATCTGCCAGGCGTATGGGTTGCACCTGTCGTTCGGGACCCAGTTCACGGTGGTGGTGCTGGCGTTGATCACGTCCATCGGCGTGGCCGGCATTCCGGCGGCGTCGCTGGTCGGCATCGCGGTGATTCTCGCGGCGGTCGGGTTGCCGGCCGAGGCGATCGGCGTGCTGCTCGTGCCCGACCGCGTGCTCGA
>JBDZVF010000717.1:0-1886 GCA_040255575.1 Pseudomonadota bacterium
AACGTGGGCGGCGCGCTCGGCACCGGATCGGGCCCGAGAAGGCGCAGCACGGCGTCGGGGATGTGCGACCCCGTCTGCACATGCGCGGTAATTTTTTCCGCGAGCTCCCGAAGCTGCTCGATGAGCACGGGCGTGAAGTTGACCACCGCGCGTGCATTCGGCTGCGCCTCGAGGTGCGCGGCCATGTCGATGTAGTCCTTGATCGCGTGGAGATAGGTCCACGGCAGGACGTACTCACCTGTCAGGGCATCCCGGTATTGAGGCTGGTGCATGTGCCATAACAGCACCACAGGCATTCGCGCGGACTGAGCCATCGAAGCGCCTCAGCCAGCCGCGACCTGAAGCTTGCGGAGCATGTCGGCAGTCACGAGCACAATGCCTTTTTCGGTCGTGTAGAAACGCCGGGCATCCTCGGCAGGGTCCACGCCGATCTGCATGCCATCGGGGACGACGCAGCCTTCATCGAGAATCGCGTTCAGGATCGTGCAGCCCGAGCCCACCGTCACGCCGGGCAGGATCACCGAACGCTCGATGCGGCTGCGCTCCTCGACACGAACGTTCGAGAACAGCAGCGCTTCGCGCACCAGCGCGCCGGAGATGATGCAGCCGCCCGACACCATCGAGTTGATGGCGTGACCGCGCCGCTGATCCTCGTCGAGGATGAACTTCGCCGGCGGCTGATGTTCCTGGTACGTCCAGATCGGCCATTCCTCGTCATAGATATTCAGCTCGGGCCGCACGTGCACGAGCTCGAGATTCGCGTCGTAGAACGCATCGACCGTGCCGACGTCGCGCCAGTAGCTCTGCGCGCGCGTCTTCACGTCCTGGAAGGGATATGCAAACACCTGCAACTTGCCGATGCCCTTGGGCAGGATGTCCTTGCCGAAGTCGTGGGAGGATTTCTCGTCGGCCGCATCTTCCAGCAGCAGGCGCTCCAGCAGCTTCGTGTTGAATACGTAGATTCCCATCGAGGCGAGGATCGAGGCCGGGCGGCTCGGCAGGGTCGCCGGATTCTTCGGCTTCTCCTCGAACTGGGTGACGCGGTTCCATTCCGTCGCGTTCAGCACGCCGAAATGGATGGACTGGTCGCGCGGCACCTCGACCACACCGACGGTGATGTCGGCGCCCTTCTCGACGTGGTAGGCGATCATCGGACCGTAGTCCATCTTGTAGATGTGATCGCCCGCCAGCACCAGCACGTGCTTCGGCCGGTGGGAGAGGATGAGCTCCAGGTTTTGATACACGGCATCCGCCGTGCCTCGATACCAGTGCGGGCCCACCTGCTGCTGGGCCGGAATGATCTCGATGAACTCGCCGAACTCGCCGCGCAGATAGCTCCAGCCGCGCTCCACGTGCTGGATGAGCGACTGCGCCTTGTACTGCGTGAGGATCGAGATCTGGCGGATGCCCGAGTTCACGCAGTTCGACAGCACGAAATCGATGATGCGGAACTTGCCCCCGAACGGCGTCGCGGGCTTGCAGCGATTCTCGGTGAGTGCCTTCAGACGCTCACCGCGTCCACCGGCCATGATGACGGCCAGTGTCCCGCCGGTGAGGCGGCTGACGTACCGGCCGGATGATGCGCGCGCGGGCTGTCTCGGCATGGTTTGCTTCGGGACGATCGGTCCTCTTGTGTTAGCGTTCTGTCTACACGTCTGTCCTACGAAGATCAATGGCGAAGCCCGTCGGCCCGCGCACTCAGCTGGAAATGGACCTGCGCCGTATCGCGGACGGTCGCCATCACGATCCGCATTCCATTCTGGGTATACACGAGCGCGACGGTGCCGCGCAGGTACTGCTCTACATTCCCGCGGGCCGCGACGTGAAGCTCGACGGGCGCTTCGATGCCACCCGACTCGACAGCACAGATTTTTTCACCTGGAGCG
>JBDZVF010000225.1:0-9830 GCA_040255575.1 Pseudomonadota bacterium
GCCCGTCTGCGAGAGCTGCGCCTTGATGGGATTCGTAGGCGCCGCATCCGGAACGAGCTTGTAGATCCCGCCGCCGCTGTAGTCCACGTAGTACAGCTCACCATCGTTACCCTGCCCGAACGAGCTGATCGCAGCACCGGTCGAGAGAATCTGCCTCACCTGCAGCGCTCCGCCGGAGTCGGGCAGCAACGCGAATATCGCGCCGGAGACGAAGTCGCCGAACACATACCGCCCGACCAGAGCGGGGATCGCACTTCCGCGATACACATAGCCACCGGTCGTCGATCCACCGAGCGAGCGCCCGTATTCCGCAACCGGATCGATCAACGGCACACCGTCCGAAGACGTCGGGCAACTCGCGGCGTTGTAGCAGTGGGCACCCTCGCGGATGTGCCACCCGTAGTTGCCGCCGGCTTCCACGCGATCGACTTCTTCCCACGCGCTCTGCCCGACATCGGCCACCCACAGGTCGGGAGTCGGCGAGGCCTTGTCGAAGCTCCAGCGCCAGGGATTGCGAAAGCCGTACGCATAGATCTCCGAACAGATTGCACCGCCCGAGGCCTGCCCCGCCTCGCAACGCGCACCACCGCTCGCGAACGGATTGCTCGACGGCACGGTGTAGGCGCCACCGCCGCTCACGTCTATGCGGAGCATCTTTCCAAACAGCACGCTGCGATTCTGCGAGCGATTCTCCGGATCGCCGGCGCTGCCGCCATCCCCGAAGCCCGCGTAGAGCAGGTTGTCCGGACCGAACGCGATGTGGCCGCCCTTGTGGTTCGTGTAGGGTTGCGCGAGCTTGAGAAGAATCGACTCGCTCGCCGGGTTCAGCACGCCGCCTGCCAACTGGAAACGCGAGATGCGCGACTCCATCTCCGACCCGCTGACGGCAGGAGCGGCCGTGTAGGAAACGTAGACGCGGTTATTGGTGGCGTAAGCCGGATCGAACGCCATCCCGAGGAGCCCGCCCTCGCCTATCGCGACGACGCGATCCCGCAGGTCAACGAACGTGCTCGCGCTCCCCGTGCCATTCGAATTCGCGAACGTGAGCGCAAGGCCGTTCTGCTGAAGGACGTACCACTTCGTGTCGCCGCCGGGCGCCTGCAGCAGCAGCGTTGGCTGCTGGAACGTGAGGTTCGGAAACACCCGCGTGGAGCGCGCCGAGACTCCGAATCCGGGCTCGGGCGTGGCGATGCATGTGGTGTTGGTAGGGCGGGCGTCGAGCCCGGCGGTAGTGCCGGTCGGCGGGGGACTTGGCGGTGAAGGGCTCGGCGGTGAAGGACTTTGCGGCGGAGGGTTGGTCGGCGTGTCGGAGCCGCCAGCGTCACCCCCACCGCCGCCGCAGCCGGCGAACGCGAGACAAGAGCACAACAGCGCGGCGGCGCGAGCCGCTCTACTTCGTCGTCCCTTCACGACCATAGCGGTCTTCGAACCGAACGATGTCGTCTTCGCCGAGATAGGAACCGGACTGCACTTCGATCACCTGCAGCGGAATCTTGCCGGGATTCTCGATTCGGTGCCGCACGCCGATCGGAATGTAGGTGGACTGGTTCTCTTCCAGCAGGAACGTTTCATCGCCCCGGGTGATCCGTGCGGTACCGGACACAACCACCCAATGTTCCGCACGGTGGTGATGCAGCTGCAGGGACAGCTGCGCCCCGGGCTTCACGCAAAGCCGTTTCACCTGGAAGCGCGGCGCGTTCTCCAGGCTGTCGTAGCTGCCCCAGGGCCGGAACACCTCCCGGTGCAGGGAGAACTCGTAACGCCCGGCGTCCTTGAGCTTGGCGACCAGGGACTTCACGTCCTGCACCCGATCCTTCGGGGCGACGAGCACGGCGTCCTTGGTCTCGATGACGACGTGATCCTTGAGCCCGACGGCCGCCACCAGCCGGCTTTCGGAATAGAGATAGCAGTTGGAGGAGTCTTCAGTGACAACGTCACCCCGGGCCACGTTGCCGTCCGCGTCGGAGTCACTCGCCGCATGCAGCGAAGCCCATGATCCGACGTCGCTCCACCCGGCATCGAGAGGCACGACCACCGCATCAGCGGTCTTCTCCATGACCGCGTAGTCGATGGAATCGCTCGGACAGGACTCGAAGTGCTTCGGATCGACGCGCGTGAAATCGAGATCCGCCTGCGAGGCGTCGAAGGCCGCGCGGCAGGCACCGGCGATGGCCGGCGCGAACTTCTCGAGCTCCTCGAGATAGCGCCGCGCGCGGAACACGAACATGCCGCTGTTCCAGTAATGATCGCCTGACGCGATGAACGCCTGCGCACGCTCGAGGCTCGGTTTCTCGACGAACTGGGCGATGCGCTGAACGGCCCCGACCGACCCGCCGCGACGAATGTAGCCGTAACCCGTCTCCGGCGTGCGCGGCACGATGCCGAACGTCACAAGCATGCCCTGCTCCGCCGAAACCGTCGCGGTGACGGCTGCCACCTGGAACGCGGTGACGTCGCGGATGACGTGATCCGCCGGCAGCACGAGCAGCACGGGATCCTCGCCTTTCGGCGCTCCCTTGAGTGCGGCCAGTGCGGCCAGCGCGATCGCAGGCGCCGTGTTGCGCCCGATGGGCTCGAGCACGATGGCACGCGGCGTGATGTCGATCTGCCGGAGCTGCTCCGCCACCAGGAAGCGATGCGCGTCATTGCACACGACGACCGGGGGCGCTGCGTTCAGGCCTTCGAGGCGCCGCGCCGTATCCTGCAGCATCGTGTGCTCGCCCATGAGCGGCAGCAGTTGCTTGGGATAGAGCTCTCGCGACAGCGGCCAGAGTCGGGTTCCGGCGCCGCCAGACAGAATGACCGGTACGAGCATGGAACTACTCCGGAGGCAGCGTCCTGCCGCGGCCGATTGCGTAGTAGGTGAAGCCGAAGCGACCCAACATCCCTGGGTCATAGATATTGCGCCCGTCGAAGATCAACGGCGACTTCAGAAGCTGCTTCAGCCGGTCGAAGTCCGGGCTGCGGAACTCCTTCCACTCGGTGACGATCACCAGCGCATCGGCGCCTTCGGCGGCCTCATAAGCGTTCTTGCACAGCTTCACCGGCTTCTTGTCGCCGAAGACGCGCGCCGCTTCATGGGAGGCGACCGGGTCGTATGCCCTGATGTTGACGCCGTCCTGAGATAACTTCTCCACGATGGTGACCGACGGCGCGGCACGCATGTCGTCGGTGTTCGGCTTGAACGCGAGCCCCCAGAGCGCAATCGTCGCACCCTTGAGCTTCGGGCCGAAGTGACCTCGCAGCTTGGTGACCAGCACTTCCTTCTGCCGGTTGTTCACGGCCTCGACGGCCGTGAGGATCTCCGGCCGATAGTCGACCTCGCGCGCCGAACGCTCGAGCGCCTGCACGTCTTTCGGGAAGCACGAGCCGCCGTAGCCGGCGCCCGGATAGATGAAGCTGTACCCGATGCGCGGATCGGAGCCGATGCCGACCCGGACCTTCTCGATGTCGGCCCCGACGCGCTCCGCGATGTTCGCAAGCTCGTTCATGAAGCTGATCTTGGTGGCGAGCATCGCGTTCGCCGCGTACTTCGTGAGCTCGGACGAGCGGATGTCCATGACGATCAGGCGGTCGTGCTGGCGCGTGAACGGCTCATAGAGCGCGCGCATGAGCTCCTGCGTCCGCGGATTGTCCGTGCCGACGACGACGCGATCGGGCTTCATGAAGTCCTCGATCGCCGCGCCTTCCTTGAGGAATTCGGGGTTCGAGACGACGTCGAACTCCACGTTGGCGTTGCGCGCCTTCAACGTGTTGACGATCTCGGCCCGCACCTTGTCCGCCGTGCCAACCGGCACGGTGGACTTGGTGATGACGATGGAGTACCGGCTCATGTGGGTCGCGACTGTGCGCGCGACGGCGAGCACGTAGCGCAGGTCGGCGGACCCATCCTCATCCGGCGGCGTGCCGACGGCGATGATCTGGAACAGGCCGTGCTCCACGCCCTTGGCGGCATCTGTCGTGAACTCGAGACGCCCGGCGGCCGCGTTGCGCTTGATGAGCGCATCGAGCCCGGGCTCGTGGATCGGGACCTCGCCCTGGTTCAGGCGCTCGATCTTTTTCGAGTCGACGTCGACGCAGACGACATGATTGCCGGCCTCGGCGAGGCAGGCACCGGTGACGAGGCCCACGTAGCCGGAGCCGAAGATGGTGACACGCATCTAGTGTGGTCTTTTCTGGTAGTGGAACGGCGGAGACTAGGGGACGGATCCCGAAGGCTCAAGCTGAGCAAACAGCGTGCCGCAGGGCGCGCAATTTGTCCTCCCGAGATTGCCGGGGTATGACGGAAGTCACGCCCAGACGCTCTTCCGGAGACCGTCCCTCAGGACGGGAGCTGCCCCGGCTTGCCCGCGGCATCCGAGAGACGCCGTTTCGCGGCAAAATCCGCTACTTTCGCCCCATCTGCGGGCGGGAGGGAGATGGACTTCCGAGTCCAGATGTAGTCGCTGATCAGGTGGGTGGCCTGATACTCGGCCACCGACTCGGACAGCAGCGCGAGTGACCGGCGGCAATCGAAGCTGGCCAACGCCACCAGCAGCTCGTTCAGGAGCTGCTGCATGCGAGGCCACGGCAGGGAGTGCTCGATGGCACGCAGGATCATCGGGTGATCTGTACCCGTGACATTTGTGCCGATCAGGAGCTCCTCGAACAGCTTCTCAGCGGTGCGCAGACCCGTGTACTCGATCTCGATATCACCGTCGGGGTTGGCGGCGTCCCGCACGGTCAGGCCCATGAGATTGATCATGCGGCGGGCCAGATCGTCGATGCGCACGGGGCGCCCCATGTCGAGCACGAAGACATCCCCGCCCTTCGCCATGGAGCCTGCCTGGATAACCAGCTGTGCGGCTTCGGGAATCGTCATGAAGTAGCGGATGACGTCCGGATGGGTCACGGTGACCGGACCGCCACGGCGAATCTGCTCACGGAAGAGCGGCACCACCGAGCCTGACGAGGCCAGTACATTGCCGAAACGCACCATGCAGAACCGCGTGGTCGACGAGCGCTCCTGCAGAGCCTGCAGGACGAGTTCCGCAAGGCGCTTGGTCGCGCCCATTACATTTGCCGGATTGACCGCCTTATCGGTCGAGATCAGCACGAACGTCTCGACGCCGCTCTCGATCGCCGCCTCAGCCGTGTACCAGGTACTGATTACATTGTTGTGGATGCCTTCCACCACATTGTGTTCGACGATCGGGACGTGCTTGTAGGCGGCGGCGTGATAAATGGTTTGCACGCCGCAGGTGCCGATGACTTCGCGCACGCGGTGGCGGTGGTGGGCGTTGCCGAGGAGGGGCATAACTTCGATGTTGAGCCCCTCTTTGGAGACCAGCTCATCGAGCTCGCGCTGGATGTTGTAGAGCGCGAGCTCGGACATTTCGAAGAGGACGAGGCGGCGAGGGCCGAGGTGCATGATCTGGCGGCAGAGCTCGGAGCCGATGGAGCCACCCGCGCCGGTCACCATCACGCACTTGTTGCGGATGCATGCGTCGAACAGCTTCGGATTAGGTGGAACCGGATCCCGGCCCAGCAGGTCGCCCACATCCACATCGTGCAATTCGTCGATGCTGGCCTTGCCAGCGATGATGTCTGAAAGGTCCGGCAGCGATTGCACATGTACGCCCAGCGGCTCAAGCGACGCGAGGATTTCGCGGCGGCGACGGCGCGAGGCCGAGGGCATGGCGAGCAGGATGCGCTCAATACCGTACTTATGAATCAGTGCTGGCAAGTCGCGCGCGTCGCGCACACGGAGGCCGTTGATCTGGCTGCCCTGCGCGGACTTCTTGTCGTCGATGAACAGAACCGGTTCGAAGTGCGGGCCACCGATCAGCACCGACGAGAGCCGTGCACCCGCGTCCCCCGCGCCGTAGATCGCCACGCGAGTCGGCGGCTTGCCATTCCGCGTCCGCGAGAACAGGTACCGCACGAAGAACCGGCTGCCCACCACGTACAAGAGCGCCAGAGCCCAGTAGATGGTGAGGGCAGACAGCGGCATCTGATGAAAACCGCCCATTCGATCGTAAACAGCCATGGCCACGCCCGAGAGCGTGACGCCCGCGATGACCGACAGCATCGCCCTCGGCCCCATGAAGCGAATGACGGCCTGGTAGACCCCGAATGCCGAGAAAATCGCCAATGCCGAGAGAACCGCAACCAAAGCGTAAGCGGGGAAGCTCGCGACGGGCGGTGGAAATGCATCGAATTTGAGTACGGCTGCGACCCAAAGCGCAATCGGCAGGGCGGTCGCATCGGCAAGCAGCATGATCGCCTGCTTAGCGGTGCGGGGCAGCCCCACGAGAACGTCAGCGAACGCCGGGACCGTGTGGATGTGATTTCCGTCTGCCTGCTTGTCCGTCATCGATCACCTGTGAGCGACGTAAGACAGGGCCATTCGTCGCCTCTTCTCCGATCAGATCCCTTGGTAATCTGCCGTGCCCGTTTTTTACCGCGCCGGATTCTATAGTAACGGGCAGCCCTAATCGATAAAAATTCAGCGAGTTAGCACGATACCGAGATGGTGTTCCTAACCTGGCGCGAACGGGTGCTGTCGATGCAGCAATTCCCATTCCGAGCAAGTCACTGCCAGCTCCCCATCGCGGAATGTGAGCTTTTCGGCGATCGGCGCGGAGAGACCTTTGACGAGAGGATGCGCCTCCCACACCCGCAGCCTCCGACCGTCTCTGTCGATGAATGCACCCGGATAAGGACGGGTGACTGCGCGCACAAGGCGGTCGGCTTCACCAACGGTCATCGACGGATCGAGCCGGCCGTCCTCCGGACGCCTCCCCGCCCACACCGTCGCGCTAGATTCGTCTTGTGCGCGTAGCACCAATTGATCTTCGGCGAGCAGAGGCCACGCCCCCCGCATCAGTTCGCAATGAGCCTCGTCCACCTTGTGGTAGAGCTCTGAAGCCGTTTCCCGCGGGCCGAGCGACACTCGCACCTGCGCGGCGATGGGCCCGGTATCGATGCCGGAATCGAGTTGAAAAAGTGTCACGCCCGTCTCGGCAAGGTTCAGCAGAATGGCCCACGGGATCGCCGCACGTCCTCGCCCGACCGGCAGTAGTGTTGGGTGCATCCCCAGCACAGCCCGGCGCACCGAGCGCAACACCTCGGGTCCCGCAATTTGCGACCAGCCGATGATGAAGAGCCAGTCGAGACTCGCGTCGCGAATAGCGGCGATTGCATCGTGATCGTTGATGTTCCGTATTTTCGCCAGCGGAATGCTGCGGGCGCGGCAGAACTCGTCCAGATAAACGCGGCCAGACTTGTTGGCGGCGCGATCGTCGTGCAGGCTCAGCGCGAAGTCGAGGTGACCACCTGCCTCATACAGGGTCTGCATGCACGACAGCCCCAATTGGACACAGGTAACAAACCCGATCCGCATCAATAGACCGGTGGAGGGCTGAGCACGTAGACGAACGTGCGCGCAATTATTCTCATATCGCCTAGTAGGGTGATGCGGCGTACGTAGCGTCGCTCCCACTCAACCTTTTCTTCCTCGGGCATGCCGTCGTAAGCGTTGACCTGCGCAAGGCCTGTGAGGCCTGGCCGGATGGACAGCACACGATCCCGCTCGCGCAGGGCGAGCAACCGCCACTGGGTCGGCAGCGCCGGACGCGGCCCAATTAGGCTCATGTCCCCTTTTAGGATATTGAAAAGCTGAGGCAACTCGTCGAGGTTCGTGCGCCGGATCATCTGCCCGACGCGCGTCACCTTCAACGTCGCGGCGGCAGCAGACGGCAGATGCGGCGTTGCTACTGGCATGCTGCGGAACTTATAGATTGTGAACCGGCGGCCATCACGCCCCACCCTTACCTGCCGGAAAACCGCGGGTCCGCCGTCCTCGAGGCGGACGAGCAAGGCCACGAGCGCGAGAATCGGCGACAGCAGAGTCAAGGCAAGCGCGGATAGCAGCACATCGAAACAGCGTTTGAAGACCAGAGCGTACATTGTCGCTTCATAGGATATCACCGGGGCGGAACACCGAGAACGCAGTCTGGAAGGCCTCGGCACATTTCAATCCCGATTGGCCCCCACGGTATGCGGCGAGCCCGCGCAGCACTTCTTCCCTCCGAGGATGTGGGACCGGCCGCATGACGCCCCGGTATGCCGCCAGCGCTTCGCACTTCGCCTGCATCTGCTCGCTGATATCGAAGTACGTATCGGGGTCGAACGGAGCGGAACCATCGCGGAAGGACCAGTCCGTCGCAGATAGCACTTCCATGAAGAAGAGCCGGCGCAGCTCGGGAACTCCTTGACGACGTTGAAACAGCCTCGCCGCCGCCTGGCACGCACGCGACGTGTGCGCGTGATCGTCGTTGATGTCACGCGGGTGGTGAGTGAACAAAACCTGCGCGCCCGTGTCCAGGATCGCCTGCTCAATGAATTGCACCAACTCGAGATGCGGAACCGTATTCAGACGAATGTTGGGAAACGACCCGAGAATCGGCGCGCCGAAGCCGAGGCGCCTCTGCGCGCAGCCGATATCGAATATTAGATCACTGTCCGCCGGCCGCGCGCTGCGCGCCGCGGCAGTAGCAGACAACATGCACGCCTGCACGCTGGTTCCAGCCGCGGCTAGCGCCGCGCAGGTTCCGCCGCAGCCGAGCACCTCGTCGTCAGGATGTGCCACTACGATGAGTACACGCATTCACTACTCCACGTGCGCGCCGCGACCCAGGTTCGCAGGCGGGCGAGTCGGCGACAGCCGACCGTTCATTCAAGACGGCGTATATTCTGCCATCTGGCTGAGAACCGCGCGCCCAAGCTTCGACAGCCTCTTTAAGTTCGCATGCAGGGTGGTCCATATACATGCGGCGGCTGGACGACCAATCTTCTGCAGTCTCAGCGGGCGGCCACGCACGTCTTGCTCGGCCGGGTCTGCGGCTTCGGCCCGCTCCAAACCACCAAGGCAAATACGACTGGGAGGCCACCTCCGCGGGGTGCCGCAGCCATATGCGAGATTCGCGATTCCGAACGGTAATCACTCCCACCTCAGCCCACACTCGACGCTCCCTTCGATGCCACGTACCACTTCACTGTGCGAGCCAGGCCTTCTTCGCTTGTCAAAGGCTGCTTCCAGCCGAGCTTTGCGCGGGTGGTCTCGACGTCCACACACAGCGAGCTACACACCCGATGGATGTCAGCCGATGTCCCCGTAAGCGCCCCAACGAGTCGGAGCAACGACAGCGGCACGGGCAACAGCCGAGCCCTGCGACCCATCGAGGCAGCGAGCTGGCGGATCAGGTCGGGCGTCGACCAATCGTGGCCATCGCTCACCAACCAGATACCGTTCCTCGCCATGGGATTGGTGAGCAGATTCACGATGAGATCGGAAAGATTCCAGACGCTGACCAAGCTGCGACGATTGTGCACCAACCCGAGTGGCACCGGCTTTTCCGCATCGACCCAACGAAGCAGCCGCAGAAAGTTCGCGCGCACGCCCGGGCCATGGACGAGCGGGGGCCGCACGATCGCGAACTCCAGACCCTTGTTCCGACTCAGCTCGCTCAGATAATCCTCGGCGTCCTTCTTCGACTGGCCGTAGATATCCAATGGCCGCGGCTCATCGGAGGCGCGATAGGGGCGATCCGTGGTTTGTTCCCCATTCACCTTGACGGAACTGACGAATACGAACCGACGCACCCCGAAACGCGCTGCAGCTGTCGCGAGTTGCAGCGTGCCTCGCGCATTCGTTTCATAGTAGAGATCTGCATTGCCTGCAGTGTCGTTCAGCACGTGCGCGCGGGCTGCCGCGTGAACGATGTATTCGACGCCGGCGAGCGCACGTGCCCAATCAGTCGTAGAACCGATGCTCCCCACAATCGCTT
>JBDZVF010000226.1:0-9829 GCA_040255575.1 Pseudomonadota bacterium
TCACCCCCGAGACCTTGCTCACCCCCGAGACCTCGCTCACCCCCGAGACGCCCCACAACCCCTCAGCCGCCGACCGCCCCCTCGCGATCATCGCCGACGACGAAGACCTCGGTCGCGTCCTGCTGGCCGAGTCCGTCGCGGAGGCCGGACTGAAATCCCTGGCGTTCGGCAACGGCACCGACGCGCTCGCCGCCGCGCTGACGCGCGAGGTCAGCATCGTCCTGCTCGATGTCGACATGCCCGGCCTCGATGGCTTCGAGGTGTGCCGCAGGCTGCGCGCCGAACCGCGCTTCGCGAACGTGCCGATCGTCATGGTCACCGGTCACGAGGATTCGCTCGCTATCAGCCGTGCCTTCGAAGCCGGCGCCACGGACTTCGTCGCGAAACCGGTCAACTGGGCGCTCCTGCCGCGCCGGCTCGAATACATCCTCCGCAACGCCCACGCAGCCGAGCGCATCGAGCGCCTCGCGTATTTCGACGTGCTCACGGGCCTGCCCAACCGCCAGCGCTGCATCGAGGTCTCCGAGCGCCTCTTCGCCGAAGCCCACGCTGCTCACGAATGCGTAGCCGTGATCTGCCTCGACATCGCGAGCCTCAAGCGCGTGAACGACACCTTCGGCCACTCGACTGGCGACGCCGTCCTGCGCGCCTTCGCCTCGCGGCTCACCCAAACCGTCGAACGCTTCGGCACGGATGTCCAGCGCGCGCTGATCGCCCGCTTCGGCGGCGATGAGTTCGTCGTCGTGCTTCGTCATGCATCGGCCCGCTCCTTCGGCATGCAAATAGCGAATGCGTGCGCCGACGCCTTCAGGCAGCCGATCACCCAAGACGCACTGGAGTTCTACGCTGCGCCGAGCGTCGGCCTCGCGGTGTATCCCGACGACGGTGCGGACGTCTCGACCGTGATCAAGAATGCCGACACGGCGATGTACCAATCGCGGGCCGGCTCCACAGGGGCGGTAGCGAGCTATTCCGCAGCCATGAGCAGCCGCATGCGGGACTGGCTGGAGCTCGAAGGGCGCCTGCGTCGCGCCGTTCACGATGGCCTCCTGAGCCTCGTCTTCCAACCCAAGTTCAGCATCGCCGAGGGTCGCCTCGTGGGCGTCGAAGCGCTCCTGCGCTGGCAGGACGAGGAGTACGGCGACATCGCGCCCACGCGCTTTGTCGAGATCGCCGAAGACAGCGGTCTCATTCTCGACATGAGCTCGTGGGTGGTGCGCGCCGCGTGCCAACAGATGCGCAAGTGGCTCGATCTCGGCTACCGCGTCCCGGTGGCCATCAATGTTTCCGGCAAGGAACTGCTGCACGGGGACCCGGCGCGCGTGGTCGAGGCGGAAGCCCGATCGGCCGGCGTGCCGACCTCGCTCATCGAGATCGAGATCACCGAGTCGCTCCTGGTGAAGGATTCGGCGCGGGTGCAGGGCGCCTTGCAGAAACTTCGCAAGCTCGGCTGCCGGATCGCGCTCGACGATTTCGGCACCGGCTACTCCTCGCTCGCCTACATCACGCGCTTCCCGCCCGATCGCATCAAGATCGACAAGGCATTCGTGCGAGACGTGGACCGTTCGGCGAGTGATGCGGCGATCGCCAATGCGATCCTCTCGCTCGCCGCCAGCCTCAATCTCACCGTTACGGCCGAAGGTGTGGAGCGTCCCGGCCAGCTGCAGTGGCTGCGCGATCGCGGTTGCCACGAGGCACAGGGCTTCCTGCTCTCACGACCCCTGACGCCAGCCGACTTTGAGGAACGATTCCTCCGAGGGCCGAAGGGCGATGAGCCGCCCCTCGACCTGCTCGAACACGCGTAGGCGCTAGCAGCAGCGGTTGATGCCGCTCCATTTCTGATCCATCGACTCGTCGTAGAACTCCCGCCGCGACAGCGGCGGGGTTCCCGGATGAGTCTGCTCGTGATGCTGCAGATAGCGGTCGTAGGCATTGTCGCCCGTGACCGTGCGGACGCATTCCCACACGGTCTTCGCCGCACTCCGCACTTGCGTGAGGCTACGCATGTGCCGTCACACCAGTGCCGCCGTTCAGCTGGGTCGGCACATAAGGCGCCTCGGAGCTGGCCGGCAACGGGCGACCCACCATCCGGCAGTACACGACGCGCAGCATGTCCGCGATCACGATCCACAGCACCACGGTGAAGAACACCGTCAGCCAGCCGTCCAGGTTCTGGTTGAAGATGAGCTGAGGAGCGGTGGCGATGCGATCCGCCGGCAGTGTGCCCGCGGCGAGCTTCGCGGCGAGATCGTCGGCGGCCGCAAAGAACCCGAGCGCGGGATCGGCGCTGAAGATCTTCTGGAACGCCGCCACCGTCGTCACCGTCGCGAGGAACGCGAGCGGCCCGCCGGTGACCCACGCATAACGCATCTTGCCCTTCTTGATGATGATGCCGGTCGCCACGGACAGCGCGATGCACGCGAGCATCTGGTTCGAGATGCCGAAGAGCGGCCACAGGATGTTGATGCCGCCGTTTGGATCGATCACGCCGATGTACAGGAAGTACCCCCAGCCCGCGACGATGAGCGTGCTCGAGACGAGGATCGACGGATACGAGGACGTGTTCCCCATCGGCTTCCAGATCTGGCCGAGCAGGTCCTGCACCATGAAGCGGCCGACGCGCGTGCCCGCATCCACCGTCGTCAGGATGAACACCGCCTCGAACATGATGGCGAAGTGGTACCACACGCTCATGAGGCCGCGCCCGAAGCTCGTGCCGAAGATGCTCGCCATGCCGACCGCGAGCGACGGCGCGCCGCCGGTGCGGGCGAAGAGGGTGCTCTCACCCATTTCCAGCGCGAGGTCCTGCATCTGTTCGACCGTGACCGGGAAGCCCCAGCTCGAGATCGTCTGCACCGCATCCGCAGCGGTAGCACCCACGATGCCGGTGCCCGTGTTGATGGCGAAGTACACGCCCGGATCGAGCAGCGTCGCGGCGATCATCGCCATGATGCCCACGAAGGACTCGAGCGCCATGCTGCCGTAGCCGGCGAGACGGGCGTCTTCTTCATTGGTGATGAGCTTCGGCGTCGTGCCACTCGACACCAGCGCGTGGAAGCCCGAGATGGCGCCGCAAGCGATGGTGATGAAGACGAACGGGAACACCTTGCCGCTGAAGATGGGCCCCGTGCCGTCGATGAACTGCGTGATCGCCGGCATCTTCAGCGTCGGATGCATGATGATGATGGCAATCGCGAGCAGCGCGACGACGCCCAGTTTCAGGAACGTGGACAGGTAGTCACGCGGGGCGAGGAGCAGCCACACCGGCAGAATGGCGGCGAGCCATCCATAGGCGATGACGGCGACCGCGAGCGGCGGACCGGCATGGTCGAACCAGCCGCGCAGCGTTTCGCTCTCGTTGATGAGCCCGCCGGCCCACACGGAGGCGAGCAGCAGGATCACGCCGAGAATCGTGCCCTCCAGCACCCGGCCCGGCCGGATCCGGCGCAGGAAGAAGCCGATGAAGATGGCGATCGGGATGGTCGCCGCGACCGTGGAGGTCGCCCAGGGGCTGTGCTTCATGGCGTTCACGACCACGAGACCCAGCACCGCGATCAGGATGATCATGATCATCAGCGTGCCAATGAGCGCGGCGAAGCCGCCGACCGGCCCGAGCTCCTCGCGGGCCATCTGGCCCAGGCTCTTGCCGTTCCGGCGTGTCGAGAGGAACAGGATCACCATGTCCTGCACGCACCCACCCAGCACGGAACCCACGAGGATCCACAGCGTTCCGGGCAGGTAGCCGAACTGGGCGGCCAGGGTAGGGCCGACAAGGGGGCCGGGGCCCGCGATGGCGGCGAAGTGGTGGCCGAACACGACCCAGCGATGGGTCGGGACGAAGTCACGCCCGTTGTTCAGGCGCTCCGCGGGTGTGGCTCGCGTGGCATCGGCAGACAGGACTTTCGCCGTGATCCAGGCTGCGTAGAAGCGATAGCCGAGCGTATAGATACAGACGGCCGCGACGATGATCCACAGTGCGTTGATGGGCTCGTTGCGGTAAAGCGCGATGCCACCGACCGCGAACGCGGCGATGATCGCCAGCACGATGCCCAGAATCTTGTTAGCCATCTGTCCCCCAATTGACCTCGCCAAAGAGCCCGGTTCCAACATCAACTGCCGGCCGGGCGCGGCATAGTCGCAAGTTCGGGGAAACTACGCCAAGCTCTCGGACGCCTGAGATCGAGGAATGGACTGTGTGCGGTCGTTACATCATCCGTGAGCAGGAAGCCGCGGAGCGCTATTGGCGCGTGCACGGCCTTCCGAGGTGGATCGTGAGCTTCAATGTGGCCCCGACGGCGACGGTGCCCGTCATCCGGCGCGCCGGCGCGGGCCGCGCAGCCTATGAGAGCGCCGCTTACGGGGCCGCGGCGCCGAATGAATGCGTGCTGCTGCGCTGGGGGCTCGTGCCGTTCTGGGCCGGCGGCGTGCCGCTGAAGAATCCGACGTTCAACGCCCGCATGGAGCGCATCGAGATCGCTTCGTCGTTTCGCGGGCCCTGGGCGCGGGGCCAGAGATGCATTTTGCCGGCGGCCGGCTTCTATGAGTGGCAGGCCCGTACGGGCGGCAAGCAGCCGTACTTCATCAAGACCGCCGATCGGGAGGTCTTCGGGTTCGCCGGGCTCTGGGACCGCTCGCAGGGTCCGGAGGGTGTCGTCGAGTCCTGCACCATCATCACCATGCCAGCCAACAAGCTGCTCAGCGAGATCCACAACACCGGCCATCGCATGCCGGCCATCTTGCGGGAACAAGATCACGAGGCGTGGCTCTCAGGATCGGTGGACGATGCGCGAGGCGCGCTGGTGCCGTATCCGGATGAGCTGCTGGTGGCATGGCCCGTGAGTCCGAGAGTGAGCTCGACGAAGAACGACGATCCGTCGCTGATCGAGCCGGTCGAGGAGCGCCAGAGGGAGCTTTGGTAGGCCCGGAAACGGCCGCGCAGCGCGATAACTCCTAGCACGTATAATGTATATTAAGTAAAATATAGGACACATCAGACATATTCCGTTGTTGTTTCCCTGAGAGCCTGCGCTATATTCCGTTCGCAACTGGCTCGTCCAGCTTGGGATTCAGGGAAAAACAACAACTACGAACCGCTCTGCCGCCGAGGCCCGAATGAATCGCACCAATTGGGAAATCTTCCAGGGCGCCACCCTGTCTCTGACGCGCTCTGGTGCCCTGAAGGACCGGCTCAACGACGCGTACCGAAACCACCTCTCCTGCATCAACGAGACCGAGCTGCCGCGTGAGGTGCGGGAAGACTTTCGCTCCTTGAATCGCGCGTTGACGCGCGAGCGCCCGCTGGTGCGTGGCGAGGACGCGGTGCGCGCCACGATCCGCAAGATGTCGAACGGCGAAGCCGAAGCCGTGGCCACTTCGGTGGTGAAGATCTTTTCCGCGCTCCTGCGCAGCCCCGCGGCCTTGCGGGCGACACCGAACGTGACGATCGTGCCGCTCTATGTGCCCACCGAGCAGCGCGAACGGGAGCCGGTGGCCGCCGAGGCTTGAAGCAGGCGGCCCTCAGTTGCCGGGCGCCTGCGCGCCGGCCTTCCGTCTCAGTCCAGTTTGAACTCGATGGTGTCCCAGCGCGTTGTGTCCTCGTGACGCGCGTGCTTACGCACCGCGTCGACCAGCGCTCGCTCATCCCAGTCGATGATCTCGCTCGCGTGCTCGGTAAGCATCTTGTGAGGCGGGCGCTGATCCCCAAATCGTTTCATGAGGATGATGGGGATGTTGTTCGCGTCCGCGAACAGAAGCTGGAAGTACACCATGTCCGGATTCGTGTCGTAGAGGCTCGACAGGGCGATCACGGCTTCCACTGGCGCGATCTGGCGACGCAGGTCTTCCTTCAGCGCTTCCTTGTCGCCCACGACCGGCTTATCGGGTGTGCTGTAGTTGCGGTAGAAGAAATTTCGATGGCTTTCGAGATACTCGAAAACGCGCAGATAGTCGTCCGTGCTCTCCCAGAGGTGAGTCACGAAGAGGCGCACAGGATTGGCCTGGGACATATGAGCGTGCCGAAAAGGGTGCCTGCGCGAGTCTCGCACAAGCTGCGCAGCGACGAAACAGGCTCCCCCGGGGGCCGCTCCCGGCTAGAATGCGCCCTCGCCGTGCGGCCCAGTGAAGCAAGGCACCCCTATTGAGACTGCTCGTCTACAACATCCGTTACGCCACCGGCACCGGCCCTGCGTTTCATCTGCCGCTGCCTGGCGCCGGCTACCTTCGCAGCAACCGCAAAGTGCTCAACGGGATCACGGATTTCATCGGCAAGGAAAACCCGGACATCGTTGGCCTGATCGAGGTCGATACGGGCTCGATCCGCACGGGCATGCTGAACCAGGCCGAGCACATCGCGAGCTACCTGGGCCATTACTCGACCTTCCAGTGCAAGTACGGCGAAGGCTCGATCAACAAGTTCATGCCGATCGTGCGCAAGCAGGGCAACGCCTTTCTCTCGGCCCCGCACATCCACGGCGAGCGTTTCCATTATTTCGACCAGGGCATCAAGCGGCTCATCATCGAGCTCGAGCTCGAACACGTCTGCGTGTTCCTGGTGCACCTGTCGCTGAAGTTCCGGCATCGCCAGTATCAGCTGCGCTCGCTGCACGATCTCATCGTGCAGGCGAAAAAGCCGGTCATCGTGGCAGGGGACTTCAATACCTTCTGGGGCACGCATGAGATCTATCTCTTCATGCGCGCCGCCGGCCTGCGTAGCGCGAACAGCGCAGGCCTGCCCTCTTTCCCTGCGCGCGTGCCGCGTCACGAGCTCGACTTCATTCTCGTGAGCGGCGGCATCGAGGTGCAGGACTTCCGCATCCCTGACGTGCGCTTCTCCGATCATCGCCCCCTCATCTGCGATTTCACCGTGCGCGCCGGCGCGATGGCCAATCGCTCGGTCGCATGAAAGGCACCTCATGAACACCGCCGCCGCGGCGTGGAAGATGGATCGCGATGCCGAAGGCATCGTGTGGCTCACGCTCGACAAGCCCGGCTCGTCCACCAATGTGCTGAGCCGCCCGGTCATCGAGGAGCTCGGCAGCCTCATCGATCGGCTTGCCGCGAACGTGCCGAAGGGCGTCGTGATCCGCTCGGGCAAGAAGAACGGCTTCATCGCCGGGGCGGATATCAAGGAGTTCACGGGCTTCAAGAGCGCGACGGACGCCTACGCCCTCATCCGCGGCGGGCAGCTCGTGTTCGAACGGCTCGAATCGCTGCCCTGCCCCACGGTCGCGGCGATTCACGGTTTCGCGCTGGGCGGCGGGCTCGAGCTCGCGCTCGCGTGCCGCTATCGCGTGGCCGTGGGCGATGAGCGTCTGTCGCTTGGCCTGCCGGAAGTGCAGCTCGGCATCCATCCGGGCTTCGGCGGCACTGTGCGCACGGTGCGCCTCATTGGCATGACCGCCGCCATGGAGCTGATGCTCACGGGCCGCCCGGTGCGCGTCGACAAGGCGCTGCGGATCGGCCTCGTCGACAAGCTCGTGACGGCCGCGGAGCTGGAGACCGGCGCGCGCGAGCTGATTCAGAAGAAGCCCCCGACGCACAGGCCGGAGTTCAAGGAGCAGGTGCTCAGCTGGCCGATCGTGCGCTCGTTCGTGAAGAACACACTCGTTGCGAAAACCGCGAGCAAGGTGAAGCGCGAGCACTATCCGGCGCCGTACGCGATCATCGACTTGTGGGTTCAGCACGGCGCGCGCGGCGCGGCGGCGTATGAATCCGAAGCCCGCTCGATCGCGCATCTTTTCACGACGGAGACGGCTCGGAACCTCATCCGCGTCTTCATGCTGCAGGATCGGCTCAAGGCCATGGGCGGCAAGAGCGCGGTGCCAGTGCATCATGTTCACGTCGTCGGCGCGGGCGTGATGGGCGGAGATATCGCCGCCTGGTGCGCGCTGCGCGGCCTCACCGTCACGCTGCAGGACCGGGCGCTCGAGTACATCGAGCCCGCGATCAGGCGCGCGCACGAGCTCTTCGAGAAGCGCGTGAAGGATCCGGCGCAGAAGGCCGACGCGCGCAAACGCATCGAGCCGGATGTCGCCGGCGCCGGTGTCGAGGACGCGGACGTCGTGATCGAAGCGATCTTCGAAGACCTCGGCGCGAAGCAGGCGCTCTATGCATCGCTCGAGCCGCGCATGAAGCCCACTGCCCTCCTCGCCACGAATACCTCGAGCATCACCCTCGAGCCGCTCGCCTCGAAGCTCGAGAATCCCGCGCGGCTCGTGGGGCTGCATTTCTTCAACCCGGTGGCGCAGATGCCGCTCATCGAGATCGTGAGCGGCGCGCAAACCGATCCCGCAGCGGCACAGGCCGCGGTCGCCTTCGCGCGCCGGCTCGACAAGCTGCCCGTCCCCTGCAGGAGCGCCCCGGGCTTCATCGTGAATCGGGTGCTGATGCCCTACCTGCAGGAAGCGATGAGAGTCGCGCAGGAAGGCGTTGCACTCCCGGTGATCGACAAGGCGGCCGTCGATTACGGCATGCCCATGGGCCCCGTGGAGCTTGCAGACGTGGTCGGCCTCGATGTGTGCCAGCACGTCGGCCGGATCATCGCCGCGGAGCTCGGCCGCGAGACGCCGAATCTCTCGCAGCTCGACCAGCTCGTCGCGCAGAAGAAGCTCGGCCGCAAGAGCGGCTCAGGCTTCTACGAATGGAAGGACGGCAAAGCCGTCAAGCCGCCCAGCGCGGGCGTGCCCGCACCGCCGGATCTGATCGATAGACTGATTCTGATCCTGGTGAACGAATGCGTCGCCACGCTGCGCGAGGGCGTCGCGAGCGAAGCCGACTTCATCGATGCCGCAGTTATTTTCGGTACGGGTTTCGCGCCGTTCCGCGGCGGGCCGCTCGCTTACGCGAGCAGTCGCGGCGTGGCGGAAGTGGTGGCCCGGTTGAGCGAGCTCGCAGAGAGATACGGTTCTCGTTTTCGGCCAGATGAGGGCTGGCAGACGGTCATGTCCGGAAAAACGTGAACCCGTACCGGAGCGTGCAAGCTCCTGTGCTACCATCGATTGCAATACATACATGCATCGAATTCTGGGCGGGTTTCAATCAAGATGGCCGAAGAACGCGAAGCCAGCGTTCAGCTTCTCAAGACGTTCGCACCCCTTGATGGCTTGAAACGCGACAACCTCGCCGCGCTCGCCAAGAAGGTCAGCGTGCGCACGATGCCGGCCGGCCGCGTGCTGTTCAAGGAAGGCGATACGGACAAGCGTACCGTCTGGGTCGTGGACGGCATGGTGGAGCTGCAGGAAGCCGGTCGCACCGTGGCCATGATCCGCGGCCGCACACCTGAGGCCCGCAACCCGCTCTCACCGCAGATTCCCCGCAAGCTCACGGCCCGCACCGTCGATGAAGTGAGCTATCTCGCCATCGACAGCGATCTGCTCGACGTCATGATCACCTGGGACCAGACCGGCACCTACGAGGTGGCGGAGCTGCAGACCCAGCTCGAAGGCGCCGGCAGCGATGACTGGATGACGACGCTGCTGCAGACCAAAGCGTTTCATCGCATCCCGCCGGCGAACATCCAGGCCATCTTCCTTCGCATGCAGCGCGTGCCGTACAAGTCGGGCGAAGTGGTCATCAAGCAGGGTGACGAAGGCGATTTCTTCTACGCCATCGTGAACGGCAAATGCGCCGTCACGCGCGAAACGCCGCTCAACAAGGAAGGCATCAAGCTCGCGGAGCTCGGCGTCGGCGACACCTTCGGCGAGGAGGCGCTCATCGCCGAAGCCAAGCGCAACGCCACGGTGACGATGATGACCGACGGCGTGCTGATGCGCCTCAACAAGCAGGATTTCAGGGAGCTCATGAACGAGCCCCTGCTGCAGTGGGTGGGCTT
>JBDZVF010000227.1:0-9774 GCA_040255575.1 Pseudomonadota bacterium
ACGACCCTTATTCGAACGAGAAGAAGGTCAGCAAGACCACGAGCGGCGCCGGTATCGGCGCGGCAGTCGGCGCGGTCGCCGGCATTCTGACGGGCAGCGACTCCCGGGAGCGCCGCAAGCGCGCGCTGATCGGCGCCGGCGTCGGCGCGCTCGCCGGCGGCGCGGTGGGCAATTACATGGATCGGCAGGAAGCCAAGTTGCGTCAGCAGCTGCAGGGCACGGGCGTGAGCGTCACTCGCAACGGCAACAACATCACGCTGAACATGCCCGGAAACGTGACCTTCAAGACGGACAGCTCCGACCTGCGTCCCGAGTTCTTCGACGTGCTGAACTCCGTGTCGCTGGTGCTGAAAGAGTTCGACAAGACGTTGCTCGAGGTCGCCGGCCACACGGACAACACGGGTTCGGCCGCTTACAACCAGACGTTATCGGAGAAACGCGCCTCGACCGTGGCGCAATACCTCACGAGCAAGGGCGTGCGCTCCGATCGCATCATCACGGTGGGCGCGGGTGAGACGCGGCCGATCGCGTCCAACGACACGCCAGAGGGCCGCCAGGCCAATCGACGCGTGGAATTGAGCCTGGAACCGATCACCACCTGATTGGCGGACCCGCGAGGGGCCAGCGGCAAAAAGAAAGGCCGGGCGCTTGTGGGGGCGCCCGGCCTTCAGTTTTGAAGCGTCTGTCAGCTTCGATTGGGTGGCGTTATGCCGCCGGTGCCATGTAACCGCGCAGCTTGCCAAGTGCATTCGCTTCGATCTGCCGGATGCGCTCAGCCGAGACGCCGTATTTGGCAGCGAGCTCGTGCAGCGTGGATTTCTCCTCGGTCATCCAGCGCTTGTTCAGGATGTCGCGGCTGCGATCGTCCAGTCGGCCCATGGCCGCCTGCAGGCGATCCGCCGAGTCGCTTTCCCACTCATCCGCTTCCACGCTCACCGCCGGGTCTGAATCCGGCGCCGGCAGGTAAGCGGCCGGGCTGTACACGTCGTCCTCGTCCGACTCGGGCGTCGGGTCGAAAGACATGTCGCGAGCCGAAAGGCGCTGCTCCATCTCCGTCACCTCGGCGGTGGTCACGCCCAGGTCCCGGGCGACCGCCTTGGTTTCCTCGGCCGTGAGCCAGGTGAGGTTCTTCTTCATCCGGCGCAGGTTGAAGAACAGCTTGCGCTGCGCCTTGGTCGTGGCGATCTTCACGAGCCGCCAGTTCCGCAGCACGTACTCATGGATCTCCGCCCGGATCCAGTGAACGGCGAAAGACACCAGGCGCACGTTCAGGTCGGGGTCGAAGCGTTTCACGGCCTTCATGAGGCCCACGTTACCTTCCTGGATCAGGTCACCGACCGGAAGGCCATAGCCGCCATAGCCGCGCGCGATATGCACCACGAAGCGCAGGTGCGCGAGCACGAGCTGGCGGGCCGCGTCGAGGTCGTCGTCGCGACGGAATCGAACCGCGAGCTCATGCTCCTCCTCGCGGGAGAGCACGGGGATGCGGCTGACGCGGTCAAGATAGGCATCGAGACTTCCGATAGGCCCAGCGAGCGCCAGATCGGCATTGCGAGTCACCACTGCCGTAGCTGTAGTCATCTCGGTCTTGAACTCCCTTGGGGGGTGGCCCCAAATTTCTGGATCGGCATATTAGCAGTCGGGGGGTTAGAGTGCTAACCACCCCCTAAGTTCCGCACCTTCTGGCGGTGCGACCCGGGGCTAAACCCGTGAGATGCCTGAGGATTTCTGGACTTGCGCAGTCGGGAGGCGCGGGCGTCTCCCGATGGGAGGAGGGCGTTTGCCATCAGCGTCACCTTGGGCATCTGGGCGTTGGACAGGGTGTGATTGTGGCCCGAAGCCGCGGCCCTTCGCGTCATGCTCTTTGCGTGGAGCCGTCTCCCTCCTTGGTTGCAGATGGCCTTCGTCCTGCGGCCGAGAAGGCCCACCCTAGGCGCGCGGCTCGATGCTTCGCAAGTGGCGATTCGCCGAGATCCACGCGCCGAGCCAGCCCAGCACGGCACCGCCGCCCAGCAGGATCGCGGTGTCTTCCAGGGCGGGCCCGGCGAGCGTGTAACGACTGCCGTAAAGCTGCGCCAGCGTCGCGACGGGCTGCGCCAGCACGATCACCATGATCCCGATGACGATCCAGGCGAGGAGCCCGCCCAGGAGCCCGTACAGCGTCCCCGTATAGAGAAAAGGCCGCCGCACGAAACCGTTCGAGCCGCCCACGAGCTTCGTGATCTCGATTTCGGCGCGACGGTTCAGAATTTCCAGCCGGATGGTGTTGCCCACCACGGAAAGCACGCCGAGCCCGAGCAGCGCCGCGAGGATGAGCAGCACCTTGCGCATGACGTCGAGGATGGCGTTGAAGCGCATGACCCATTCGGAGTCGATCTGCACGAGGTCCACTTCAGGCCAGGCCGCGAAGTACTGCTTCAGCTGCTCGAGCGCGGCCGGAGAGCTCGCATCGGGAGCCGGATGAACGTGGAGCACATGGGGCAGGGGGTTCTGCTCGAGCGCCTCGAGCGCGGTGCCGAAACCCGAATACGTCCGGAACTCCTCCAGCGCCTGGTCCGCCGGAATCAGCTCGACTTCGGCGATGCCCGTGCGCGCGCGGGCACTCCTGGCGAGTTGCTCGGCTTTCGACAGCGCGGTCTCGGTCTTGAAGTACACGGACATGTCGACCGCGTTCTTGAAGTCGCCCGTCGCCACGCGCGCGTTGGTGACGAGCAGTTTCAAGCTCATCGGCAGGGCGAGCGCGACGGCAATCACCAACAGGGTGAGCACGGAAGCCAGCGGGTTGCGCGCGAGCCGCCCGAGTGCGCCGATGAGCGCCTGCGCGTGGCGTGTTGCGTACGATCCGAGGCTCATCGAGTGGCAACCACGGAGGGCAGATCGTCGCCGGTTGCGCCACGCACGTGACCGTTCTCGATGATGATCTCGCGCTGATCGAGCTCGCGAACCAGATCCACGTCGTGCGTGGCGACGACGACCGTCACGCCGACTTCCTGGAAACGCTTGAACAGGCGCATCACTTCACGCGCGAGATCCGGATCCAGATTGCCGGTGGGCTCATCGGCAATGAGCAGCGGCGGTTTGCTGACCACCGCGCGTGCGATGCCGACGCGCTGCTGCTCGCCCACCGAGAGCTCCAGTGGGAGCATCCGCTCCTTGCCGAGCAGACCCACCTGATCGAGCGCGGCGCGCACGCGTTTGTCGATCTCGCGCATCGGCGTGCTCGACACGATGAGCGGCAGCGCCACGTTGTCGTACACGGGGCGATCCGCCAGAAGCTTGTGGTCCTGGAACACGACGCCGATGTTCCGGCGGAACGCCGGAATCTGCCCCGAGCGCATCGTGCTCGTGTTCCGGTTGTTGATGAGCACCGTGCCGCGCGTGGGCCGTTCCAGCAGCGCGATCAGCTTGAGCACGGTGCTCTTGCCGGCGCCGGACTTGCCGGTGAGAAACACCATCTCCCCCGGGTTCACGCGCAAGGTGGCGCCGGCGAGCGCCTCGCGGCCGTTCGGATAGCGCTTGGCGACCTTGTCGAAGACGATCATCGAGTGGCGGCTTTCGCTTCGCCGGCGCCGGCCTCCGAGCCCGTCCCCTGCACCAGCGCCGCGGCGAACGCCTGCGCGTCGAACTCGCCGAAATCCTCCGGCTGTTCGCCCACCCCGATGAAGCGGATCGGCAGGCCGAGCTTGCGCGCGATGGCGAGCACGATGCCGCCTTTGGCCGTGCCGTCGAGCTTCGTGAGCGCAAGGCCGGTGACCCCGACCGCTTCGTTGAACTGGATGGCCTGCGAGAGCGCGTTCTGGCCCTGGTTCGCATCGAGAACGAGCAGCACTTCGTGCGGGGCTGAAGGATCGACGCGCTGGATGACGCGCTTTACCTTCTTCAGCTCTTCCATCAGATGCGTCTGCGCATGCAGGCGACCCGCGGTGTCGGCGAGCAGCACGTCCATCTTCTGGGAGCGCGCGGACTGCAGGGCATCGAACACGACCGCGCCGGGATCGGCGCCGGCCTGCTGACCGGCGAACGTGGCGCCGGAGCGCTCCGCCCAGACATTGAGCTGTTCCATGGCTGCCGCGCGGAACGTGTCCCCCGCCGCGAGCATGACGCTGCGATCGTCTTGCGCCAGGCGCCGCGCGAGCTTGCCGATGGTGGTGGTCTTGCCCGAGCCGTTGACGCCCACGACCAGGATGACGAACGGCTTCTTCGATTCGTCGATGATGAGCGGCTTCGCGCAGGGCGCCAGAATCTCGGCGACCGAATCGCGCAGCGCGAGGATGAGCGCGTTGACGTCCGCCAGTTCCTTGCGCGCGACGCGGTTCTTGAGACCGGCCAGGATGAACTCCGTCGCCTCCACGCCCGCATCCGCGGTGAGCAGGCGCGTCTCGAGCTCTTCGAGGGCCGCAGCGTCGATCTGGCGGCCGCGGAAGAGCTCCCCGAGGTCGCGCGTGAGGAAGGAGTCGCCCCGGTTGAGGCGCGCGCGCAGCCGCCCGAAGAAGCCGAGCTTCTCCTGTTCCTCACCGGCTTTGGGTTTTCGTCCGAACATACCGACCTGACTCACGTGGGCGGCATATTCTAGCGGCGAAAACGACAGCGGCGCCCTTCGGGGCGCCGGCTATTTTTTTCACCCGGCCGGGAACTCAGGGCTGCACGACGCTCGCTGCCACGGCGCCGATGGTGACCGCCGCGCCCGAGGAGCCCGCGAAGCTCAGGGACTGGGCCTGCATCTCGCCTGTGGTGGCCGCGCTCGCCGCGGGGTTGATGATCGAGCCGTGATCGCCGAACAGGAAATTCACGTACGCACCGCCGAGCGGCATCGGATTCACGCCTGGCGTCGAGAGGCGCGTCAGCCCGGCCGCGAGGATCAGCCGGCCCGTGGCAGCGTTGTCCACCACCTGATCCGCCGGCGAAGCCGTGCCATTCGGCAACGTGCCGCCACCCACCACTTGCAGGACCAACAACGGGCGCACAGTCGCAGAGGCGATGTAGTTGATCGGATCGCCCGCATCCACCGCCGTCTGGGCATCACGAATGAACTGCTCGTAGAGCGTGCTGCCCTCGCTGATTCCCTGCTGCGCGAGGCCCGCCTTGATGCGTGGACCGAAAGCCGGCGAGTCGAAGATGGTCTGCGCGACGCCGCCGCCTGGGTTTGCGAGCTCGCCCGTCACCACTTCAGCGGGCGCTGCCGTGCCCAGATAGACGCCACCGACAATGCCGCCGAGCGAATGACCGAGGAAATGAATGCGCGATATGTCGATGTCGCCGCCTGCCACGCCATCGAGATCAAGCGAGCCGAGCGAGCGCGTGAGCGTGAGCAGATCCACCGCGCCCTGACGGAGGTTGTCGCGCGTGACCAGCGGGTTCGGCACGTTCACGAAGTGCGTGCCGGACGGATCGATCTTGCCGTCGGGCCCGGCCGCGAGCGACGTGTTGTCGACGAGGTCGAGGTTGAACGTGAGCTCGTGGGCGGCGTCGTAGAACGGATTGGTGGGGACCGCGTCGGTTCCCGCGATTCCGTGCAGCGGCAGGTCGATGGACACGACCACGAAGCCCGCGTTGGCGAACTGGTCCGCGACGCCCAGGGCATCCATCCGATTGCGCGTGAGGCCGTGCTGGAAGATGAGCACCGGCCAGCCGCCTGCGGGCCGGGTCTTGCCGCTCGTGGCATTCGGCACGGTCGCAAACACCGGGATGGAAATCGTCTCGGTCGCGACCGGCACTGGATTGAAGCGGGTCAGAAAGCGGCTCGCCGGATCGAGCGCCGAAGGTCCGCCGAGCCACGTCGCCGTGAGCGGTGCCGTTGGATTCGCCTGCGTGGGCCGTGAGCTGTAGTACTGGACCTGCAACGTCCCTTTGTAGAGATCGGCGAGACCAGGTAGCGGGGGCGCGCCTTGCGGCGTCAGCGCCGTCGTTGTGAGACCCGTGTTCACCAGCGTGATGGGCTGCGCAGTGGTGATGCCCGGGTTTGCGAGCACGTTCATCGTGTCTCGCGTGGATTGCGTCGAGAAGCTGAAGGAGAGCACGACGTCCGCCGGATTGATCTGCAGCGCCTGCCCCGCAACCTGCAGCTGAGCGCCCGTGAGCTTGCACAATCCGTTAAGAGACGCGTTAGTGATGCTCGCGCACGTCGGTAGTGCTGTCTTGAAGCTGTTGTAGTCGGTATCGGCCGTTACGGCCGCTCCGGTCGCGGTCTTGATGCCACTCGTGAGCACGACGAGATAGCCGACGTTTTTCGTGTCCGTTCCCGAGCTCGGCACGAGCGGCTTCAACGGCCGGATCTCGAGGATCGTGCCGTTGGAGAGCGCATCGCCTGCGACATCCGCGCTGAAGTCCGTGCCGAATACGAGCGGCCGCGTGAAGCCAACGACCGCCTTGGTCGGTGTGTCGATGACGACTTGCGCCACGTAGACGTTGGTCGGGCCGAGCGAGCTCTTGTCGATGGCGCTCGCGAAGCGCGTGCGGATCACGGCATTGGTGGAGAAGCCATCGAGCTGGTTGACGCTCGACTGCAGCGGCATGAGTGCGTTGGCTGGCTGGATGTTCAGCGTGCCGTCGGTCGAGCCGGAGAAGTAGATATCCGTCGGATACGGGAGCACGCCCTGAAGGGGCTGGAAGAGCGCAGTCGTTGCGGCGTTCGGCTCAGGTGCCGTGGCTCCGCCCGGGTTGCCGTTGCCACTCGCGGGATTGGTGGGCCCGACTTCGCCCTTGCCGCCGCCCCCGCAGCCCGCCAGCATCAGCGCGGCTACGATGAGCGAAGTTGCAGCGTGCCTCTTCATATCCTGCAGCTCCCTCGCAAAATTCACCAAGCGACTGCGGACCGGCGCGCCCAGATATGCCTTGCTTGTAGTCGTGCGCGGCCAGGCGCGCAGTAGGTTACGCTTGTGACGACAACCGTCGCAAGCTGGTGAGGCACCGCAACTCTTGGTTCGTGCAGGCAATCCGCGGGGACGCGGCGCGCAGTCGCGCGTGATCCGGGTGATCGGCGGAGCCATGCGTGGGCGGCGCTGGCGCTTCCCGGATATTCCCGAGATACGCCCGACGCCCGATCGCGTACGCGAGACGCTTTTCAACTGGCTCGGCACTCACGTGGTCGGTGCTCGTTGTCTCGACCTCTTTGCGGGCAGCGGTGCGCTCGGCCTCGAAGCGCTGTCGCGTGGCGCATCGGGAGTGGTGTTCGTCGAGCAGCATGCCGCAATCGCTCGCGCGCTCAGCGCGCTCATGTCGGAGTGGAAGGTGCAGGGTGCCGAAGTTGTGCGCGCGGATGCGCTCTCCTACTTGCGTGGCGCGGCCCGACCGTTCGACATCGTGTTTCTCGATCCGCCGTTCTCGGCGGGTCTGCACGCTCCCGCGGCGGCGCTGCTCGAGGAAAGGGGCTGGCTCGCCCCCCATGCGCTCATTTACATGGAATGCGCGGGGCGTGAACCGCTGCCGGCCCTCCCGGCCGCATGGCAGGAGCGCAAGGCGAAGCAGGCGGGCGAGGTCGGGTATCATCTGCTCGCCCGAAACCCGGGCGATAGCCGCGCGCCAGAATGAAACGCCACGCCATGTACCCGGGGACGTTCGATCCCATCACGAACGGCCATACGGATCTCGTCCGACGCGCGGCGGGCATCTTCGATCGTGTGATCGTCGCCATCGCGTCGAACCCCAACAAGGCGCCCCTCTTCAGCCTCGACCAGCGGGTGGACCTGGCACGGCGGGTGCTTGCCGACCTGCCGAACGTGCAGGTGATGGGGTATTCGGGGCTGACCGTGGAGTTCGCCCGCAAGCACGGTCTTTCGGTAGTGGTGCGGGGCTTGCGGGCCGTGTCGGATTTCGAGTTCGAGTTCCAGCTCGCCAACATGAGCCGGCACCTGGCGCGCGAGATCGAAACGGTGTTCCTCACTCCGCAGGAGCAGTTCACATTCATCTCCTCTTCGCTCATCCGCGAGATCGCGGTGCTCGGCGGGGAGACGAAGGAGTTCGTCCATCCGATCGTGGATGCGGAGCTCAAGAAGCTGAAACGCGGCTGATCGTTCGGGAAGTCAATCGATGATGCAACGCTTGGATGGCGCGCGAGGTGTGCGCAAGGTATTCGTTTCCCTCATTGCGCTGCTGTGCATTTCGGTGCACGTCGCCGGTGCGGCGGAGAAGGCCCCCGGGCACGCCGCCATTGCCAGCGCGCATCCGCTCGCCTCGCAGGCGGGGCTCGAGATCCTCGCCAAGGGTGGCAACGCTTTCGATGCGGCGGTCGCGGTCGCGGGCGCGCTGGCCGTGGTCGAGCCGAGCGGCTCGGGGCTCGGCGGGGGTGGCTTCATCCTGATACATCGGGCGAGCGATGGCCTCAACATGATGATCGACGCGCGGGAGAAGGCGCCCGCCGCGGCGACGCGCGACATGTATCTCGGGCCGGACGGCAAGCCCGTGCCGGGCCTTTCCACGGGCAGCGCGCTCGCGGCCGGCATTCCCGGTGAACCCGCGGGCCTTGCGTTGCTCGCGCAGAAGTACGGCAAGCTGCCGTTGAAGACGAGCCTGGCACCCGCGATCAAGATGGCACGCGAGGGCTTTCCGCTTTACGAGCGCCTGCAGAACATCATCGCGAACAAGGTGCCGCAGCTGAAGAAGTCACCGGATGCGGCCCGTGCTTTTCTGACGAAGAGCGGTGAAGCGCCAGCGGTGGGCCACGTTATCAAGCGCCCTGACCTCGCCCAATCGCTCGAGCTGTTCGCGGAGAAGGGGGCCGACGGCTTCTACAAGGGCGCGTTCGCGAAGAAGCTCGCCAGCGGCGTGCGCAAGCTCGGTGGCATCTGGACGGAGCAGGATCTGGCGGACTACACCGCAGTCGAGCGTGCCCCGATCGTGGGCACCTACAAGGGCGCGCGCATCATCTCGGCTTCACCGCCGGCCTCGGGCGGTATCGCGCTCGTGGATGCGCTCAACATCCTCGAAGGCTATGACCTGAAGGCTGAGGATCCGGTGACGCGCATCCACCTCATCGTGGAGGCCATGCGCCGCATGCATCGCGATCGCGCGATTTATCTCGGCGACCCGGATTTCGTGAAGATTCCCGTGGCGATGCTCACGGACAAGCGTTATGCGCAGGGCCAGCGCACTTCCCTGCGGCTTGATCGCGCGACGCCAAGCGACGTGCTGCCGAGCGACGCGATCGATGCTGCGCACGGCCAGCACACCACGCATTTTTCAGTGATCGACCGCGATGGCAATCGCGTGGGCGTGACGATCACGCTCAACCTGTTGCTCGGCAGCGGCCTCGTGGTGCCGGGCACCGGCATCCTGCTGAACAACCAGATGGATGATTTCTCGATCAAGCCCGGCACGCCGAACGCGTACCGGCTCATCGGCGCCGAGGCGAATGCGATCGCGCCGGGCAAGCGTCCGCTTTCATCTTCGACGCCGACGTTCATCGAGGCCGATCGGGGTGTGATGGTTCTCGGGACGCCGGGCGGCAGTTACATCACGGGCATGGTGCTGCTGGCGACGCTCAACTTCGTGGATGGCATGAGCGCGAAGGACATCGTCAGCGCCCCGCGCTTTCATCACCAGTACTACCCGGACGTCATTCAATACGAGCCCGGTGCATTCACCGACGCGCAGGTGAAAGCGCTATCGGATCGCGGCCACAAGCTGCAGCTGTCCGGGCGCAAATGGGGAAACCTGCAAGTGGTGGTGTGGGACTACGCTACCGGGACCGTCGAAGCCGCTTCCGACCCGCGCGGCGTGGGAGCGGGGCTCGTTTACTAGCTGTCGCTTTCGCGCGAAGCGGCCGGCTCGCGCTCGGTC
>JBDZVF010000718.1:0-1895 GCA_040255575.1 Pseudomonadota bacterium
ATCGCCACGCCGAAGCTTCGAGACTTCGGCAACGAGTCGCGTCTCGAACTCTTCGGCGACGCGCGGGGTCGCGATGAAGCGCTTCGCCGCGAGACACACCTGGCCGCAATTCGCGAAGCGCGCTTTTACCGCGGCTCTCACGGCGCCTTCGAGGTCCGCATCGTCGAGCACGATGAACGCATCGGATCCACCCAGCTCGAGCACCGTCTTCTTGCACGCGGCACCGGCCTGCGCGGCGACTGCAGCCCCAGCCGCGGGGCTGCCGGTGAGCGTGACGCCGGCAACGCGTGGGTCCGTAATCACACGCCCCACGCGATCCACCGGGATCATGAGGTTCTCGAACGTGCCCTCGGGAAATCCGGCGCGCCTGAGCAGGTCGGTAACGAGCTGCGCACAGCCCCCAACGTTGGGTGCGTGCTTGAGAAGCACAGCGTTCCCGGCCACCAGCAGCGACACCGCGCACCGGAAGATCTGCCACACAGGAAAATTCCACGGCAGGATCGCGAGCACGGTGCCGACCGGAAGATAGGAGATGTAGCTCAGCGTCGCGTTTGTGCCGACCTGCTCATCCGCGAGCCAGCTCTCCGCGTGGCTGGCCACGTGCTCGCAGTTCCAGGCGGATTTGTCGATCTCCCCTTCGGCCTCGGAAATCGGCTTGCCCATTTCCAGCGTGATCATGCGGGAGAGCGTTGCTTTCTCCGCACGCAGCAGATTCGCGGCCGCGCGCATGGGCACGGCGCGCTCCGCGCAGCTCATGGTGCCCCAGGTCAGCCGAGCCCGATCGGCTCGCCCGAGGGCCGCCTCGATTTCCGTGTCGTTGAGATAAGGGTAGGTGCCGAGCGCTTCGCCCGTGGCGGGATTGATGGAGAGTGGCATGCGCGGAAGTATCGAGACCCGCCTCTTCGCGGTTTTGCCTGAGGCGGAACACCGAATTGCCGCCGAGGGAAGGCCACTGCGATGCGCGGAGGTATTCGTTCAGGTAAGGTGCACCACAACCAGAGGCTTCCAAGAGGGGGAATAGCACTTTGGACGTATATACCACCGCAGCCGCGCCACGCGGCGCCCGTGCCTCTTATTGGAATGAGCTGTATGCGCGACGCTTCGCGCAGGTCACCTTCAATCCCGCGGATCGCGAAGGCTTCGAGGCCGAGCTGCACGTGGGCTCGGTCGGCCCCATCGGCATCGCGCGCGTGCGCTCGAAGCAGACCGATATAGAGCGCAACCGCGCGCACATCAGTCGCAGCGAAGGCCGTATTTTCTCGTTCCTGCTGCAAGCTCGTGGCGGTGGCGTGTTCTCTCACTATGGTCACGAGGCCCCCATGGAAGAGGGCGATTTCACGCTGTGCGACAGCTCGACACCCCATCGATACAACTGCTCTGAAGGCACGGAGCTGATCATGATCCGCACGTCGCCCGACGTGCTGCGCTCCTACCTGCCGGATCCCGAGCAGTTCTGCGGCATGCGGCTCGCGGCCAACAAGGGCATCACCGGAACGGCGGCGAACCTGACGCGCAAGCTGTGGAGTCTCGCCGAGAGCGGCCTTGCGGAAAAATTCAGCGCCATGGTGGCGCGAAACGTCCTCGATATCATGGCGACGTCCTACGCGATGGCATTCGACACACCATTCATGGATTCGTCGGCAGTGAGCGCTCGCAAGCTGCAGGCCAAACGCTACATCGAAGCGCATCTGCGCGAGCCAGACCTCACTCCCTGCACGGTCGCGAAGGCCCTTGGTATCTCGCCCCGCTATCTGCGAATGCTCTTCTGCGGCGGCAGCGAGAATGCCTCGCGATACATCCTTCGGCGCCGCCTGGAGGAGTGCGCGAAGATGCTTTCGAGTGCGCTCTGGCGTGGCCACACCATCACGGAAATCGCGTTCTCGTCCGGGTTCAAC
>JBDZVF010000228.1:0-9677 GCA_040255575.1 Pseudomonadota bacterium
TGACGAGCAAGCCATTGTCGATGGTATAGACCGCGCGATCGCCGTAGGCCGCGTGCACCTCGCCCGCGAGCGCATCCCGGCGAAAGTCGTTCGGGAATGCCTCGCCGGCCGCCCGCGCCTGCGCAAGCTTCGCACGGCGCTCGGCGATGAGCTTGTTCTCGTCGACGGGCACGGCGGGCGTATCGCTCGCCGGTCCGGCACCGTTCTTGGGATTCTTCGCGTCTTCAGTCATGAGTTCAGATACCCGCCTTCAGCGAGGCTTCGAGAAACGGATCGAGATCGCCGTCGAGCACCTTTTCGGTGGCGCCGACCTCGACGCCCGTGCGCAGATCCTTGATGCGCGACTGGTCGAGCACGTACGAGCGGATCTGGTTGCCCCAGCTCACGTCGGACTTCGACTCTTCCAGCACCCGCGCGGCGGCGTTGCGCTTGTTGACTTCGAGCTCGTACAGCTTGGCTTTCAGCATCTTCATCGCGGTGGAGCGGTTCTTGTGCTGGCTGCGCTCGTTCTGGCACGCCACCACGATGCCGGTGGGCCGGTGCGTGAGGCGCACCGCGGACTCGGTCTTGTTGACGTGCTGACCGCCGGCGCCGCTCGAGCGGTACACATCCATGTCGATGTCGGCGGGGTTCACTTCGATGTTGATGTCGTCATCCACCTCCGGAGAGATGAACACGGAGGCGAAGCTCGTGTGCCGGCGATTGCCCGAATCGAACGGACTCTTGCGCACGAGCCGATGCACGCCTGTCTCGGTGCGCAGCCAGCCATAGGCATAGTCGCCCGAGAACTGGATCGTCGCGCTCTTGATGCCCGCGACTTCGCCGGGGTTCGAATCGATCACTTCAGTCTTGAAGCCGTGGTCCGCGCCCCAGCGCAGGTACATGCGCATGAGCATCTGCGCCCAGTCCTGCGCTTCGGTGCCGCCGGCACCGGCCTGGATGTCCATGAAGGCGCCGCGCGAGTCCATCTCGCCGTGGAACATGCGCTTCAGTTCGAGCTTGCGCACGCGCTCTTCGAGGGCGTCCGCGTCCTTCTGGATCGCGGCGGCGGCGCTCTCGTCGTTTTCGCTCTCGGCCAGGTCGAGGATCTCGGCGGCATCGCGGATCCCTTCGCTCGCTTCATCGAGCTCTTCGAGCTGGGCGGAAAGCTTGGCGCGTTCGCTGCCGAGCTCACGTGCCTTGTCGGGGTTCTGCCAGACGGCCGGGTCCTCGAGCTCGCGCGTTACTTCTTCGAGACGTTCCTTCTTGTTGTCGTACTCAAAGAAACCCCCTGAGAGAGGCGGCTCGCTCTCCTAGGTCTTTGAGTTGGCGCTTGAGTTGGCTGAGTTCCATGGGCATCGGGGCATCTTTGAACAGGCGATAAAGGGAGCGGATTCTAGCGTAAGGCCGCCCTTAGTTGGGCTGCGGGGGCAGCACGTGGTCTACGAGGAGCTGCAGGCGGTGTTCGCCCTGGTACTCGTTGACGTCCAGGCGATAGACCAGATGGGCTTGCCCTGAGGGCAGCGTTTCCGGGTTCTGGGGGGCACTGGGGGCATTGGCGTAGTTGAACGCTATCGCATCGAAAGTGCGGCCGCTGCGGGGCAGTTCAACCCACATCTTCAGGTGGCGCTCGCCGACGAGGCGGGCGCTCTTGATGGCGAAGAGGCCATCGAACGTCGGCTCGGGAAAAGACTGGCCCCAGGGGCCACCGGCGCGCAACGCGCGGGCGGTGTCGAGCGCGATTTCGGTCACGGTGAGCTCGCCATCGGTTTCGATCGTGTCGTGGCCGGCGGCGGCGGCCATCCAGCGCGTCACTTCCTCGTCGAAGGCCCGCGCGAAACGATCGAGGTTCGCAAGCTCGATCGAGAGGCCCGCCGCCATCGCGTGGCCGCCGAATTTGCTGATGAGATCGGGATGCTGGGAGGCGACGGTGTCGAGCACATCCCGGATGTGCACGCCGGGGATCGAGCGCGCCGAGCCTCGCAGCAGATGCTCTTCGACCTTGGCGAACGCGATGACCGGCCGCCGCAAGCGCTCTTTCACACGGCTTGCGACGAGCCCCACCACGCCCTGATGCCAACTTTCGTCGTAGAGACACACGCCGCTGCGCTGGATCGTCGGGTTCGGCTCGCGCAAGCGGCGAACGGCGGCCAGCGCTTCGGTCTGCATGCGCGCTTCGATCGCGCGACGTTCTTCATTCAGCTCGTTCAGGCGCCCCGCGAGCGCGGTGGCCGTCGACAAGTCATCGGCGAGCAGGCACTGGATGCCGATGCTCATGTCATCGAGACGCCCCGCGGCGTTGAGACGTGGCGCGACGCTGAATGCGAGATCCGTGGCGCTCAAGTCTTCGCGACGACGGTTGGCTACATCGAGCAGCGCGATGATGCCAGGCGCGCAGCGGCCCAACTGAATGCGCCTCAGGCCCTGCGCGACGAGCACGCGGTTGTTCACATCGAGCGGCACCACGTCCGCCACTGTGCCGAGCGCGACGAGATCGAGCAGCTCCGCCGGACTCTTGGCGCCTGATGGCGTGAGGCCCGCCGCGTCGAGCATGCGGCGCACGGCCACCATCACATAAAACGCGACGCCCACCCCTGCGAGCGCGCGACTCCCGAAGCTGCTGCCCCCCAGATTCGGGTTCACGATGACATCGGCCGCCGGCACTTCAACGCCCGGCAAATGATGATCGGTGATCAGCACGTCGATGCCGCGCGCCCGCGCGGAAGCGACGCCCGCGACACTGGAGATCCCGTTGTCGACGGTGACGATCAGCGTTGGCTCGCGAGTCGCCGCGAGCGCAACGATCTCCGGCGTGAGGCCGTAGCCGAACTCGAATCGATTGGGAACGAGAAAGTCGACCGAAGGGAAACCCCACGCACGGAGCGCTCGGAGCACGAGCGCGGTGCTGGTGGCGCCATCCGCATCGAAATCTCCGACGACGAGGATGCGGCCTTCACGATGCTTCATCAGCAAGGCCGCCGCGTCTGAAACGCCTTCTAGCGTGCCGACAGGCAGGAGTCGATCGAGTGCGGGAGCGACATCGGCGGCGGCTTTGACTCCGCGCGCCGCATAGACCCGCCGCAGCACCGGATGCAGCTGACCCCCGAGCGCAGCGCTGCCCGCGCAGTTGCGCCTCACCACACGCAGGATCAATTCATCACCCAGGCATTCTCCCCTACTCAGCGGGCGCAACTATACGACGTTGCAAGGCGAGGAGCGCCAATTGACGAATACGTGACTACTGAAGCGCCGTGAGCGCCGGACGCGGCATGCGCCAGAGCTTCCACGGATCGCGCGAGCCCAGCGTGAGCCGATGATCGTTCGCCACAACCGTCACGCGCCCGATGTCGCGCCGGCGAAGCGCGTGGAGCGCGCTTGCGACCCAGCGGCGATCGAGGTCGGCGAGCGCGTCGCGAATCGACCAGTCCCGATGCTCGTCGAACGACTGCGACAGCTCCAGCACGAACACCGCGCGGCGGCTGGTGTGTCCGAGCGCTTCGTCGAAATGGTCTGGCATCGCGCGGACGTTGCTTCCGCTCATGCGCCAGAGGCCGTGCAGATAAGGGTCGGAGCCGAACGCGACGCCTGGCACAGGTGTGCCCGTTGCTGCCAACGCTGCGCCTCGCACGACGGACGCGGGCACGGTGTCCGTCATGTCTGAACCCAGTGGCGGCTCCACACTGAGCGCGATGCCTTCACGCGCCCCTCCACCGCCCCACAACCAGAGCGCGGTGACCGGCAGCCGACGCCGGCGCGCGCGTTCCGCATTGACGGGATGACTGTGCAGCCACATCTCGATTTCGGCCACGAGACGTCGCAACGTGGGAGCGGTCGAGGCTTCGGGCAGCACTTCCGTGACGCTGGAGCCGAGAATGCGCGCGGGCTCGACGGTATCGGCTTCGTTCAGGCGCGGACCGAGGATCAGGAAGCCGGCGGACGAGAGCGCCTCGAGCCGGAAGCCCGAGTCGGCGAAGACCGTGTTGAAGTCCTGGGCCAGCGCGCGGCGCGAGTCCAGATCCACCTGAAGGAGGCCCCGCGCATCGAGATGCACGCTCGCAAGGCCCGCGATGAGATGAACCGGTGTCGCGAGCCACACCATCCGGCCCTCCGCCTCGTCGGCTCTCGTGTGTGAGGCTGCGGCGGCGACCGTTGCCGGCGCGCTCTGCGCGAGCTCGCCCTGCCCGGACCACGCGGCGAGCCACGGCCTCCAGCCCTGCTCGAGCACCTGCCCGCTGCCGTACCTGGCAACCCGCGCGAGCCCCGGCAGATCAATCCCGCGGATGGACGCGGCCTCGGCCGCGCTCGTGAGGTACAGATCCGGAATGACGATGACGACTTCTTCCACGGGCGGGTATCGTACCCGTCTATGAAGCTCACACTCGATGCCAATCCGGCTGTCACGCTCGTGCGTTCATATTCCACCGGCGCGCTGCGCGTCGGCGAACAGGTGTTTCACAGAAGTTGCATCCTCACTCCGGAGGCGGTTGTCCCGGATTGGAGACCGACCAAAGTCGAGGATCTCGAAGAGCGCGATCTCGAAGCGCTGTTCGCCGCAAAACCGGAGCTCGTGCTGCTCGGCACCGGCGATCGCCAGCAATTCCCCTCGGTGCAGATTCGCGGTGCGTTCGTGCGCGCGGGCATCGCGCTCGAGACGATGGATGTGCGCGCGGCGTGCCGCACGTTCAACGTGCTGGTGCAGGAAGAGCGCCGCGTCTACGCCGCGCTGCTTTTCTAATGCAGAGGGTACGAAGGGGCCGGTCGCTGTTTTGATTTCGAGCTACCGGCAGAGGGCACAGGAGGAGAAAGGCGTTTCAACCAACCAATTATTCGAAGCTGACAGACTCGAACAATTGCGTGTTTTTTCTTGTTCTTACCGACAATTATTCTTGCTCTTCTCTCGACTCCCCCTCCGCCCTGTGCCCTCTGCAGGTCGCTCCGTGCGGTTCGCCATGTCGGCGATTGCAGACATGTTAATCACGTCACACTTCAACGCGCAAGCACTTAAATCGCCTCGGACTTTTCCAGTCGCTTTTTTGTCTCGAAATCCGTGAGGGGGCGGCAGGTGCACCGCTGTCACCGGAAAAGAGACACCCATGAGCCCTGTATCTCCCAGTGCTCAATGGCTTGCACGGTAAAGCTGAAGCGATTTACGCCAGGCCGCCCAGAAGCGGCACGAAGGCCACGGGCCCGAGCGAAACGCGATCGATTTTCTGCTCGCGCCGGGTGAACCGGATGAGCTCCTGCCGCCCCTCCGGCCCCACCGGAACGATGAGGCGGCCGCCCACCCGCAACTGCTGGAGCAGCGCCTCGGGCACCGTGAGGGGCGCAGCGGCCACGAGGATGGCGTCGAACGGCGCGATGGACTTCCACCCCAGGGTGCCGTCACCGTGCTTGAGGCGCACGTTCCGGATCTCGAGCTCCTTGATCCGCTGCTTCGCGCGCTCCACGAGCGGCGCGATGCGCTCGATGCTGTAGAGCTTGACGACGAGCGGCGCGAGCACCGCGGTCTGGTAGCCGCAGCCGGTGCCGACCTCGAGCACCTTGTCGACGGCACCGAACTCGAGCAGCGCCTCCGTCATGCGCGCGACGATGTAGGGCTGGGAGATCGTCTGGCCGAAGCCGATCGGCAGCGCCGTGTCTTCGTACGCGCGGCTGCCGAGCGCCTCATCCACGAAGATGTGGCGTGGCACGTTGCGCATGCGATCGAGCACGGCGAGGTTCGTGATGCCCTGCTCTCTCAACCGCTGCACCAACCGGTCGCGCGTGCGCGCGGAAGTCATGCCGATGCCGGCGAAGCGCACGTCAACCATTCAAGTCGTCCAACCAGGTTTGCACGCCCGCGATAGCCGCGTGGCGCGTGAGATCGATCTGCAGGGGAGTCACGGAAACAAAGCCTTCCTGGATGGCGTGGAAATCGGTGCCTTCGGCGGCATCCTGATGAGCGCCCGCGGGCCCGACCCAGTACACGGGACGGCCGCGCGGGTCCTTCGCCGGGACCAGGGGTTCGGAGCGATGGCGGAAACCGAGTCGGGTGGAGCGGAATCCCTTGATCAGGTTGAGCGGCAGGTCCGGTATGTTCACATTGAGGATGAGGGGCTGTTGGGGCGGCTTCGCGAGCAGCTGCTGCACGAGCATGCGCGAAATCTCCGCCGCGGCGGAGAAATTCCGGTCGCTTTCCGACCGGATGGCAAGTGACAGGGCGACCGCCGAGAGGCCGAGGAAGCGGCCCTCGATCGCGGCGGCCACAGTGCCGGAATACAGCACGTCGTCGCCCAGGTTCTCCCCCTCGTTGATGCCGGAGACCACCATGTCGTGCTCGAACTCGAAGAGGCCCGAGACGGCCATGTGCACGCAATCGGTGGGCGTGCCGCCCACCACGAAATGCACGCCCGGCTCGGCTTCGAACACGCGCAACGGCACATCGAGCGTCAGCGAGTTGCTGGCGCCGCTACGGTTGCGGTCGGGCGCGACGATGGTCACCTCGCCCAGGGCCGCCAGCGCTTCGCGCAGGCGCCTGATTCCCTCGGCGCGGTATCCGTCGTCATTGCTGATCAGAATCTTCAAGGAGTGGCGTTCAGTTGCGCCCGTCGTAAGGCGGCGGGAAATATACTGAAACCCCTCTCCCGGAGGTAGCGTGAAGCGGATAGCCCCATTCGAAGTCTCGGCCGAAGACGTTGAGCTCTTCCGCAGGACCGTGGGGCCCGTCAAGCCGCTGCGCGACGACCGCTTCGTGCACGCGCCCCGCCGCCGGGCGGGCCGGGCGCGCTTCACCAAGGCCGGGCGGGTGGCCTCGATCAAGGAAAGCGTCGCGCAGATCGACCCTCTGGTCGAGGGCAGCGAGCCGCTGTCCCACCGCCGCCCTGGCGTGCCCGAGAGCGTGCTTCGCAAGCTCCGCCGCGGCGACTACGGGGTCGACGATGAGCTCGATCTGCATGGGCTCACCGTGGCACAGGCCAAACATGCGCTTCACGACTTCCTCGCGGAGGCGCTCGCGCGGCATGCGGCCTGTGTGAGGATTATTCATGGCAAAGGCTTGCAGTCGGGCGCGCGCGGGCCGGTGATCAAGGGGGCCGTGGATGCAGTGTTGCGGCAGACGGCGGCGGTAGTGGCGTATGTCTCCGCGGGGCGCGGGCATGGGGGGACGGGGGCGGTGTTTGTGCTGCTGTCCAGAAGGTGAGGCGCTGTGGGGACCAGGAGGGTCGACGTCGGCGTGACGGAGGCGTCTGACGCAAAAGGCTCCTGAGAACGGGTGGTCAATCACGTGAGGGCTGAGCTGCGGTAAGGGCTGACGGGGCTCGTTGGTAACGGCTGGCGCGGCTCATTATGCAGCGGCTGGCGCGGCTCATTATGCAGCGGCTGGCGCGGCTCATTGGTAAGGGCTGGCGGGCTCATTCTTCCTCGGCGGTGTCGGTCTCGAAGAGCTCGCGTAGCACGGTGGTCGCGAAGCTGCCCTTTGTCAGCCAGAAGCGCACGACGATATCGGCACCCTGCCGCTCCCAGCTGAGTTCGCGCACAGCGAGCCGCAGCGCCCGTCGCTCCTGGCTCATACCGGCGGCGATGACGAGTTCGCATGCTTCAGGGAATTCCGCGGCAATGCGTTGCTCGAGATCTCGCACTCTGCCCTGGGACAGCAGATCGCCTTTGCCCCACATGGGCCCGGTGGGATGCACGTCCAGCGCGGCGATGCGCGTGCTCAATGCGTCGTCCAGCGCCTCGACGGGGAACACGCTGCCCTTGCCATCGAGATTGGCGACATCGCCAGCCTCCAGCCGGCACCAGCTGCCCTCCTTCACCCGTTCGGCCAGCACTGCGTTGAAGACGAGACTACGAGCGGCCGACAGCACGTAAGTGCGCTCGCGCGGATGCACGGCAGACAGATCCCGGGAGATCTTGCGCAGATTCGCACCTTCGCGGCCGAAGCGCTGGGGGCCGAAGAAGTTGGGAAGACCATCGCGGGCGATCGCGGCGACTCGAGCCGCGATGTCGGCGTCGGAGACAGCGGTGCGGGCTGCGACATCGCGCCGCGCCTTTGCGGCGGCGGTGTCGGCGTAAATGCCTGCGTCCGCTCTGTTGGTGGCGCTGGTGCGGGCTACCTCGTCCTCGCCCGCGCAGTCGGTGGCTGCTGCGGCGGCGTTGGCGGCGGCTGCAGCGGCTGCGGCGGCCTCATCGGCGGCGGCCTCATCGGCGGCGGCCGCGTCGGCGGTCAGCGGTGCTAGTTCGCGTATGCGGATGGCGAAACGATTTCCTGCTAGCGCGCCGCGAGGGAGCTTCCTGGCGTGCGCGTGCGCTTCGAGCACCTCGTATCCTTCGCCCTTCGCGCCCGTCAACAACGCGATCGTGTCGCCCACGTACGCCGCACCTCGTGGCGAAGGAACGGAGAACCATTGTGTCGTGACGGCGTGCCGATCCTTCAGCCCCGCAAACCCGACATCGCCCGGCCGGCAGCCCCCGTGACGCGCGATCTGCCGCGCGACCCACTCCGTGTTGGCGCCCCGCTTGCGAACCCGAAGGAGCACGTGAGCGCCCGCTCCCGATGGCGCGAAGCCCAAATCTTCGTCGACGACGAAGTCCTCCGGCTCGACGCGCAGGCGGCCCGCCCCAAGGGGCGCGCCAAACGCACGCGGCACGCGCAGCGCGCGCTCGATCCAGCGGTCACGCATCCGCGCGCCCCATCCAGTGTTCACATATCGACGCGCTGGACCCAGCGGCACACATCGGCGCGCTCGGTCCGGCGCCACGCATCAACGCACTCGGTCCAGCGTCACGCATCGACGAGCAGCGCGATCGCCTGTGCGGCGATTCCTTCCGCGCGACCGAGGAAGCCGAGGCGTTCCGTCGTGGTCGCCTTGATGTTCACGTCCGAGGCTGGCACGTGGAGCAACTCGGCGATGCGCGCCCGCATGGCGTCGCGCACAGGGCCCACCTTCGGAGCCTCCCCGATGACGGTGATGTCGACGTTGCCGACGCGCAGCTTGCGCGCTGACAGCATCTGAAGAATCGCCGTGACGAACTGCGCGCTGTCGGCACCTTTCCAGCGAGCGTCCTTGTCGCTGAAGTGCTGACCGATGTCGCCGAGGCCTGCGGCGCCGAGCAGCGCGTCGCAGAGCGCGTGGAGGACCACATCGCCGTCCGAGTGCGCCACCACGCCAGCCGAGTGCGGTACGCGCACGCCCGCGAGCATCACGAACTCGCCCGGGCCGAATGCGTGGACGTCAAAGCCCTGACCGACTCTCATACGCGGATTCTCATACACCGACTCTCAAGCAGCGACTCTCATGCGCCGACTCTCATGCGCCGACTCTCATGCGTCGACTCTCATGCGTCGACTCTCATGCGCTGACTCTCATCAAACCGGCGCGGCGCTCAATGCGGGCGGCGCTCATCGGGCAGCGCTGATCCCGGCGGCGCTGATCCCGGCGGCGCTCATGCGAACTCGCCCGCCATTCGGCCCCGCCACGTCGCTGCCGCCTCACTTGGATTCACGGGGCGCGAGCAGGCTCTCCGCCAGCGCAAGATCCGCTGCGGTCGTGACCTTGATGTTCGACGCGGAGCCTTCGATCAGCAGCGGCCGGTGGCCCTGCCATTCGAGCGCCTGGGCTTCATCGGTGGGAAACCGCTTGCCCGCCAGCGCCGTCTCCAGTGCCGAGAGCAGCAACCCGAACCGAAACATCTGAGGCGTGCTCGCGCGCCAGAGCCCC
>JBDZVF010000719.1:0-1885 GCA_040255575.1 Pseudomonadota bacterium
TCGGTATCGCGACCGTGACGTCCGTCCTCTACCTGACACATCGGTCGCAACCGGCACCCAGATCGACACCGACATCTGTACCACCCGCGCCGCCATCCAATGTGTCCGGAAGGCTGCAATGGGCACCGCCTGCGCTGTCACATCCACGGACGATCAGACTCTCGGCGAAGGACCGAGCGCTCGATCTCGACCCGAAGGTTGATTACCGGCTTGTGATGCCTCATCACCCGATCACGGTGGCCGGCGGTCTTTCCATCACCGGCGGCCACAACGTAGTGCTGATCGGCGGCACGCTAAACGTTCCCTCGACACGGCAAGCGCCAGACGCCCAACTGCGAAGAGGCATCTACCTCAAGGGGCAAACCGGCGTCATCCATATCGAAGGCCTGAAACTCGGTGGCGATCTGAGCGAAGGATTCGACCTCGACGAGCGCCTAGGCGCGACTGTGCAAATCGAGAACGTGCAAGTCGGGATGGTGCATGGCTCACGCGACACAAACCACGCGGATGTGGTCCAGACCTGGGCCGGTCCAGCTACGCTACGGATCGACGGTCTGCGGGCAAGGAGCGACTACCAGGGACTGTTCTTGTTGCCGAACCAACGCTGGAGCGATGGTCCGACGCCACGGTCGTTCGATATTCGGAGATCAGTAATAGTCCTTGCTGCCGCGGCAGGTTATGGCGTCTGGGTACCCGATCAGGCGCCGTGGTTTCACGCTAACGGACTCACGATTGTGACCGATAAGTCCGATCGCGCACAAGTCCTGTGGCCTGCGTCGGAACTCGCTCGAGTTGACCTTGCGCATCCCCAATCCGCAGATGACTCGACACCGTCAACGACTCCCGTTGCGCTGCCGGACGGGACACCCGGCGTCGGGTATCACAGCCCCGGGTATCGACCGAAGGCGTCGCCTTGACAACCGCTCTTGTGTGCTCAGGCGGCGGCCATCTGAAGCAGCTCTCGCGACTGGCGCCACGCATGTGGCTCGGTGGCAGTCGACTTCTGGACGACGAGATCGTCTGGGTAACGTTCGAGACTGGGCTCAGTCGCAGCTTGCTCGAAGGACACGATGTGTGCTTCGTCCGCTACACCAAGCCACGCGACTATGCAGGCGTGCTCCGACTGACGTTGGATGCCGAACGCCTGGTGCGCAATCGAAAAGTCGATCGGGTTGTCACGACGGGCGCGAACGTCGCGTTGGCCTTCCTGCTTTCCACACTTACCCGTCGCGGCGACTTCCATTACATCGAGAGCGCCGCGCGCACCGACGCACCGTCGGAAACAGGACGGGTGATGGCCCATGCGCCGGGTGTCCACCGCTACGCGCAATATCCCTGGCTTGATAGACGATGGAGGTATGCGGGGAGCGTTTTTGACAGCTTCCGTCCCGGGAGCCCGCGCCAGGCAAAAGTTCAGCGCGTCGTTGTCACCGCCGGCACTACGGATTCGTTCAGCTTTCGGCGCTTGTTCGCGCGCGCGGTAAGGATCCTGCCGCCAGGTGCAGAGGTGCTGTGGCAGACGGGCTCGACAGACGTGAGTGGCCTGCGCCGGATAAATCCGAGATCGCACGTGCCCTCCACGGAGCTTGCGGCAGCAGTCGCGGATGCGGATGTCGTGATTTCGCACGCAGGCGCAGGATCCGCTCTTACGGCGTTGGAGCTCGGGCGGCACCCGATTCTCGTGCCACGTGAATCCGCCTTTAACGAGCATGTTGACGACCACCAACAGCAGATCGCCCGTGAACTCGACCGTCGCGGGCTCGCGCTGTGCTGCGCCGTCGGACAGCTCGACCTCCAAGCACTGCAATACGCGGCGAGCCGCACCGTCGAGACAGTCAGTGAACCGCTGCCGTTCCCCCTTGCTCGCATGGGAGATTCGAGATGT
>JBDZVF010000229.1:0-9712 GCA_040255575.1 Pseudomonadota bacterium
GGGTTCGACGGGCTCGGTGATGCTGCGTATGACGTTGTTATCAATGCCACCTCGGCGAGCCTCGCCGGCGAGGTGCCCGCGATTCCGCCGAGTGTGATCAAGGCCGAATCGCTCTGCTACGACATGGCGTACAGCAAGGGCGACACGCCCTTCGTGAAGTGGGCGAAAGAAAACGGCTGCGCGCGCGCCGTGCAAGGTTGGGGGATGCTGGTGGAGCAGGCCGCGGAGTCCTTCCAGCTCTGGCGCGGAATAAGGCCGCAGACAAGCCCCGTGCTGGAAGCATTGAGAGCGCGCCCGACGAGCTGAGCGCGACAGCGGGAGCAGCGAGTTAGCGCCCGCCATCGGCGTCATGGTGAGCGGCCACTTCACGCTCGCCGGGGCCGCGCCCCGGCGACGGACGCTCACTTCATCGTCACGAACTCCTCGGCGGAGGTCGGGTGAATCGCCACCGTGTCGTCGAAATCCTGCTTCGTGGCGCCCAAACGCACGGCGACCGCGAAACCCTGCAGCATCTCGTCCGCGCCCCAGCCGAGAACATGCGCCCCGACGATGCGCCGCTCGGCGCCCGCGGTCACGAGCTTCATTTCGGCCCGCACCTTGCGCGTCGTCATGGCGTGATACATCGGCACGAAGCCTGAGAGAAACACCTCGACGTCATCGCCATACCTGGCGCGCGCGTCGGCTTCGCTCAGCCCCACCGTGCCCACGGGCGGGTGACTGAAAATCACCGTCGGGATGTTCTCGTAATCGAGATAGCGGTCGGCCTGGTCGTTGAACAGCCGATCGCTCAACCGCCGTCCCGCCGCAATCGCAACGGGCGTGAGCGCCGCCCGCCCCGTGACATCGCCGATGGCGTAAACGCCCTCCACATTGGTCGCCTGGTATTTGTCGGTCTGGATGAACCCGGTGGCATCGAGGTTCACGCCCGCCCTCTCGAGGCCCAGGGCCCCCACGAGGGGCTGGCGCCCAACCGCCCACAGGATGCAATCGGCGGGGGGCAGGCGTCGGCCATTGGTGAGCACAAGCTCCAGCTCCCCGCTTGTCGTGCGTTCCAGAAGCTGCGGGAAGCTGTTGGTGACGAACTCCACCCCCTCCTCGCGCATCGCCTTGAGCACGCCCGCGCCCAGCATGGCATCGAAGCTGCGCAGCACCGTCTCACCGCGGATGACCATGGTGACCTTCGCGCCAAGGGCCGCGAACACACCGCCCAGCTCCACCGACACGTAACCGCTGCCGACCAGCACGACGCGGCGGGGCATCGATTCGAGCTCGAAAAAGCCGTCGGAGGTAATCCCGAGCTCCACACCGGGCACGGGTGGCAGCATCGGCTTGCCGCCCGTCGCAATGACGATGTGTCGCGCGGAGAGCGTGCGGCCGCCCACTTCGAGCGTGTGAGGCCCGGTGAAGCGCGCGAAACCGCGCACCAGCTCCACCTTGTCGTTGGCGAGGTTGCGCTCGTAGATGCCGTTCAGGCGCTCGATGTAGGCATCCCGCTTCTTCTTGAGGCCCGCCCAGTCGAACGGGCCGGTGACATCGACCTGGAAGCCGTAGTCGGGTGCGTCCCGGATCGAGTCCGCGATGTGCGCCGCATTCCACATGACCTTCTTGGGAACACAGCCCACGTTCACGCAGGTGCCGCCGAGTCGGCCGGCCTCCACCACCAACGCCCGGGCGCCATAAGCCGCCGCCCGACGGGCGCAGGCGAGCCCGCCGCTTCCGCCACCAATCACCGCAAGATCAAAGTCGTAGGTCACCGTGAGCCTCGTTTCCGAACCAGGCGTTCCGGGCGAGCGCCCGGACGCAACGGCCGCGGATTGCAAAACCCGCGGCCGGGCGCATGTTACATGGACCCCGGCTGGACCTATTAGAATGCCCGCCGACCGGAGGATACCGAGGCTCCATGGAAAACCCGCTGCTCGCGCACCTGCCGCTACCGGCCTTCACCCAGATTCGCCCTGAACACGTCGAGCCGGCCGTGCGCGAGGTGCTCGCGGCGGGCCGTGCGCGCATCGATGAGCTCGCCGCCCTCGGCACGCCGGGCTTCCGGGAAGTCGTGGAGCCGCTCGAAGAGCTGCATCACCGGATCTCGCGGGTATGGTCGCCGGTGAGCCATCTCAACGCCGTGCTCAATTCCGAGGCACTGCGTGCCACCTATAACGCCTGCCTGCCCCTGCTCTCCGCGTATCAGACCGACCTCGTGCAGAGCGAGCCGCTCTACCGCGCCTACGAAGGCATCGCGAAGCGCGAGGGCGACGCGCTCGGGCCCGTGGAGAAACGCGTGGTCGAGCATGCCCTGCGGGACTTCCGCCTCGCCGGTGTCGGGCTCGATCCCGACCGCAAGCGACGCTTCAAGACCGTGATGCTGGAGCTCACGCAGCTGCAGGCGAAGTTCGAAGAGAACGTGCTCGATGCCACCAACGGGTGGACCTTTCACGTTCGCGACGGCGAGCACCTGCGCGGCCTCAACGAGACCATCGTGGAGCAGGCTCGCAAGCGCGCGCAGGAGAAGCACCTGGAAGGCTGGCTGCTCACGCTCGACCAGCCCACCTACGTCGCGGTCGTGACCGACGCCGAATACGAGCCGCTGCGCAAGACGCTGTACGAAGCCTGGACCACCCGCGCCTCGGATCGTGGCCCGAACGCCGGCAAGTGGGACAACTCGCAGGTGATGGAGAACATCCTCAGGCTGCGGCACGAAGTGGCGCGTCTCCTGGAGTTCAGGAACTACGCCGAATATGCGCTCGCGACGCGCATGGCGCGCTCGGTGGATGAGGTCGTCACCTTCCTGCGCGAGCTTGCGAAGTCCGCGCGCGCCGCCGCGCGCCAGGAGTTCGAGGAGCTCGAAGCCTTCGCGGGCCGCAAGCTCAATGCGTGGGATGTCGGGTTCTATGCCGAGCGCATGCAGCGCGAGCGCTATTCGATCTCGCAGGAAGAGCTGCGGCCCTACTTCCCGTTGCCGCACGTGTTGAATGGCTTGTTCGAGACCGCCGAACGGCTCTTCGATCTGCGCATCAGGGAGCGCAAGGATGTCCCCGTGTGGCATCCGGACGTGCGCTTCTTCGATATCGAGACGACTGCCGGGCACCCGGTCGGAAGCTTTTATCTCGATGCCTATGCCCGGCCCAACAAACGCAGCGGCGCCTGGATGGACGAGTGCGTCGGCCGCAAGAAGCTCGCAAGCGGTGCCGCCCTGCCCGTCGCGTATCTCGTGTGTAACGTGCTGCCGCCGAACGGCGATCAGCCGGCGCTGCTCACGCACGACGATGCCGTAACCCTGTTCCACGAGTTCGGTCACGGCCTGCATCACCTGCTGACGCGGGTGGACTATCCAACCCTTGCGGGAATCAATGGCGTGGCATGGGACGCCGTAGAGCTCCCAAGCCAGTTCCTGGAGAACTATGCGTGGCACCCGGATGTGCTGCAGAAGATCTCGAAGCACGTGCGCACTGGCGCGCCGCTGCCGGCGGACATGCAGTCACAGCTGATCGCCACCCGCAGCTTCCATGCCGGGCTGCAGACGATGCGGCAGCTCGAGTTCGCCTTGTTCGATTTCCGCATGCACGCGGAGTACGAGCCGCAGAAGGGCGGACGCGTGCTCGAGATTCTCGACGAGGTGCGGCGTGAGGTGGCCGTGGTGCCGGTGCCGGACTGGAATCGCTTCCCGAACAGCTTCGGGCACATCTTCGCGGGCGGCTACGCGGCCGGTTACTACAGCTACAAATGGGCGGAAGTGCTTGCCGCCGATGCATTCTCGGCCTTCGAGGAAACCGGCGTCTTCAATCCCGCTACGGCGCATCGCTTCCTCGATTCGATCCTCGTGCGCGGTGGCAGTCGGGATCCACTCGATGCGTTCGTCGAGTTCCGCGGCAGGCGACCCGATGTGCGCGCGCTGTTGAAGCAGCATGGCATTGCTGCTCCGGACGATCGCGCAGCCTGATGTCCGCGGCGCTCAAGACAGCAGTGGGGGCGATCCTCGCGCTCGGCGCGGCGAGCGCTATTGCACAAACCGAAACCGATGCCGCGCCTGGCGAAACCCAGTACGTCATCGAGCAACTCGTCGTCAGCGTCAGCTCGGAGCCCGAGGGCGCGGGCGAGCGCGTCGACCAGATCAAGAGCGGCGACCGCGTGGAAGTGCTCGAACGGCAAGACGAGCACGCTCACGTGCGGCTCTCGTCCGGGCGGGAGGGCTGGGTGCGCTCCTCGTACCTGTCGAGCGCTCCGCCGATGCGTGAGCAACTGAAAGCACGCACGGAAGAGCTCGAGAAAGTGCGCGCCGAAAAATCGAAGGTGGAAGCGGAGCTGGCGAACGCCCGGAAGGCGGCCGCCGCGAGTGCCGCTGCGGCGAGTGCCGCAACCGCCACGCCGCCGCCAACGGCAGGCAGCGCGCCGGCGCCCGCCTCGAACGATCTCGCTTCCTCGAGTCCTTCCGAACGTTCCGCGGTCTCCACCGCTTCGAACGACAGCGCGCCTCCCTCCAATCCTCCGATGTTCGCGTCGGACGAGGGCATGCCGTCGCGACCCTCGTGGATCGCCGCGATGACCCTGAGTGTGCTGGCCCTGGCCGCCGGCTTCGTTCTGGGCTGGCGCGTGCTCGACAAGCGCATCCGGGCCAAGTACGGCGGATTGCGGATCTACTAAGGGGGTCCGCGGCGTCCGTGATTACGTCGCACCGCCGTGCCGTGCTGTCGAAATCTTTGACAGGTACGTAGTTTCCGCCCCGTTCAACCTGCCGCAAGGCCGCGAAAACTGTGCGGTGCTTCGCTGGTTTGGCCTGGAGGCCGGGCCTAGACTTTCCCGCACTCGATTGGGGATTGGCGAAGCTTCAGGCGCCCGGGCCAAACAATGACAAGCGCACGGCGCAACGATTACGACGTCACCAATACCGTTCAGGTGAGCTCGACGACTGCGGTTCACACGGCGGTGGACGCGCTTGTGCGTCGGACCTGGCCGGATGCTCCGCATGGCGAGCTCGCGAGCGCGTTCGAACATTTCGAGCAGGTGTTCGCGGGCCGCTTCCCCGGCTACTTCGGTGTCGACACGGTTTATCACGACCGCCAGCACACGCTCGACATCACCCTCGCGCTCGCGCGAATGATGGTGGGTTACGAGCGGCAGGTGGAGCCCGAGATGCGCCTCGGTGGCGAGCGCGCCGTCGTCGGCCTCGTGGTCGCGCTCTTTCACGATGTGGGCTATCTGCGTCGCGTGGGTGAAGACGAAGCCTCGCGCAACGGCGCGGAGTTCACGCGCACCCATGTGTCGCGTGGGGCGCGGTTCCTCAGCGAATACCTTCCGAACACCACGCTGTCGGCGTGGACCGAGAAGTCGTGCGAGATCGTGCACTACACGGGCTACGAAGTGCCGATCGCGAAGATCAACATCAACGACCCGCGCGATGTGAAGCTCGGGCACATGATCGGCACCGCCGACATGATCGCGCAGATGTCCGATCGCTGTTATCTCGAGAAATGCCGCGACCGGCTCTACGCGGAGTTCGTGCTCGGTGGCGTGGCGCTGCCGCTGGCGAACAACGGCGGGCGGCAGGTGAAGTACGCCTCCGGACTCGACCTCCTGCGCCAGACGCCGGAGTTCGTTGCCGAAGTGCGCGCCAAGCGGCTCGACGGCGAGTTCGGCTCGGCCTACCGCTACCTCGAGATTCTTTACGCCGGCGAGAACCCCTACGTCGACGCCATCGATCGCAACATCGAGTTCCTGCGGCAGATCCTGCGCAGTGAGAACTGGCGGCTGCTGCGCCGGAACCCACCCATTTTCGCGGCGCTCCCGGACCCGATGACGACCATGCGCGGGCTGATGCTCGGCTACATCAAGAAGGCCTGGGACCGCTGAAGGCGCCCACGGGCCCCTTCCTTACCTGCCTTACGGCTCGTCGATCGTCCGCACGTACCTGTCGTGGATCTCCGGCAATTGCCGGAGCACGTGCTCACGACCTTCCAGATCGCTGACTTCGAGCGCTTCCGCCAGCACGTCCAGCGTGAGCGCGCCGAGCGCCGGGACCGAGAGCGCCGCGTAGCTCAGGTGCCACGGCTCCGGGCTCACGCCACCGCGATCCGTGCGGTAGGGGCGAAAAAACCCATGATTTCCCAGGTTCGCCGCGAGCCACGCGTCGAGCCGCGCGAAGGGGCCCGCGTCTGTGTATTCCGCAACGGTCAACTCCGGTCGGTAGTCCGCCGGCACCGCGGACCGGTCGTACACATCGAAATCGGTGCCCCAGTGATGGCGGCTCGCGCCCGGCAGCGCGGACCAGATGAGGATCGCGCGGACGCGCTCCGGGCCACTCAAAGCCGACACGTCCACGGCGCGCCCGGCGCGGTCGAACACCGCCTGCTCGCCCCGGAACTTGCGGTTCCAGATGGCGCTCTGACGCGCGAAATCCCGAAAGGACGAGACGATCGCAAGGTCGTGGCCGGCCCGGGCGGCCGCGTCACGCAGGGCTTGTACCGCATCGATGGCGTCCGCATGTAGACGTACGCCCGGCGCCAGCGCCTCACGCACATGCGTGGCTGCACGCCCCGTCAGCTCGAGCGGATTTAACGAAGGATGCGTCACCGGCGGGATTCTAGTTTGTAGTCGCCCTCTGGCGACGGAATCAGCGGTTATTCGGGTGGCCTGGGCAGGTGGCGCAGGGGTAGTATCCGCCGAAGAATCAACGGGGATCGCCGGCCGACACGCCGACCGGCAGAGAGCTTGAACATCGTTAGCCTCAAACTCAAGTATGCCGGGGCCACTTTCGCGGCAGTGCTCGCGGGCACTTTGCTCGTCATGGTGCTGCTCGCCTGGCAACAGCGCGCCGGCACGCAGCAGGTCGCGCAGCTCGCCGCGGGCTACACCGCCGGGCAGGTTGATGTCGAAGCGCAGGTGCGCGCGAACGCGACCGCACGTCACGCCGCCGAAGCCGCGGGCTCATACATGGGGCCTGAAGACGCCGAAGCGCTTGCGAATCGCATGCGCGGCTTCTCGGAGGACCGCACGCTCGCAAGCGTAGTGGTTCGCAACATCGCGGGCGACGTGCTGTACCAGTGGCGTCGTGATGGAGCGCGCGCTCCCGGCACGAAGACCTACGACGCCATCGAGCCGGTTCGCGCGATGGTGGAAAGTATTCCGGGCGCCGCCACTCCGAAAACGCTGGGTGAAGTGCGCGTCGTCGTCACGCCGGCCGTCTCCGCCTCGGGCGCGGGCCTCGCCGAACGCATCGACGTGATGAGCCGCAATGAACTGCTGCGCGCGCTATCCATCGCGGGTGGGCTTGCGATCGTGGGCGCGTTCATCGGCGCCTTTCTCGGCTGGCGCGCGGGCCGCAAGATCGAGCAGCCGATTTCCGCGCTCATCCGCAGCGCCGATCGCATCGGCCAGGGCGATTACACGCGCCCGCTCGACATCGTGCGTCGGGATGAGCTCGGTGACCTTCAGCAGGCGCTGGAGCGTATGCGCGGCAAGCTGCGCCAGAGCACCATCAACAAGAACTACCTCACCAGCGTCCTCAACAGCATGACGGACGCGGTCTTCGTCACCTCGCCCGACGGCGTCATCAAGACGGCGAACACCGCTGCGTGCAAGCTCCTCGGCTACAGCGAGGAGGAGATCCTCGGCCGCAGCATCGTCGCGATCCTCGAGGAGTCGGAGCGCGAAGACTTCGACCTGCTGCAGGCCGCGCAGGAAACGCGCGAAACCGTCGTGCGCACGCGCGGCGGGCAGACCATCCCCGTTTCGCTCACCGGCTCGCAGATCGCGAGCGACGATCCGCAGTTCCAGGGCAGCATCTTCGTCGCCCGCAACATCACGGACCGCAAGCGCGCCGAGCGGCGGATCCGTTACCTCGCGCGGTACGACGCACTCACCAAAGTGCCGAACCGCATGCAGTTCCACCATCTGCTCCAGCAGGCCATCGCTCGCGGCCTGCGCAGCGGGCAATCCGTGGCGCTGCTCTATCTCGACATGGATCGCTTCAAGGAAGTGAACGACACGTTCGGCCACGGCTCCGGCGATCGCCTGCTCGAAGTGCTGGCGGAACGCCTCACGCGCGCGCTGCCGAAAGATACCGTCGTCGGTCGCCTCGCCGGCGACGAGTTCGCGCTGTTCGTCGATGGCCTGCCGTCGGAGTCGGACAACCGCGGCCCGATCGCGCACCTCGCGCGCTCGATCCTCACCGACGTGTGCCGCGCCTTCCAGCTGAACCAGCACGAAGTGTTTCTCACCGCGAGCATCGGCATTGCGTTCTGCCCGCGCGATGCGGAGAACGTCATCGACCTCATCCGCAACGCCGACGCCGCGATGTACTACTCCAAGCAGAACGGCGGCAACACGTTCGCGTTCTACTCGCCCGAGATGAATGCGGCCGCGGTCGAGCGGCTGATGCTGAAGAGCAAGCTGCGCCGCGCCCTCGAGCGCGACGAGCTCGTGATCCGCTACCAGCCGAAGGTGGACCTGCGCACGGGCCGGATCATCGGCGCCGAGGCGCTCACGCGCTGGCGCCTGCCGGGCCATGGCGATATTCCGCCGAGCCAGTTCATCCCGCTGGCCGAAGAGACGAGCCTCATCCTCGATATCGGCGAGTGGCTCCTCAATCGCGTGTGCCTCGACTACCGGCAGATGCAGAGCGAAGTGGGCGACCCCGGCCGCATCTCGCTGAACCTTTCGCTCAAGCAGCTGCGCCAGGCGAGCTTCATCCTGCGCTGCCGCTCGGTGTTCCGCCGTCATGGCGTGTCGCCCACGTCGTTCGAGCTCGAGATCACGGAAACCACGCTCATGGCGGACGCCAAGCGCACCGTGCGGCTGCTCGATGAGCTTTATGCGATGGGGCTGCACCTTTCCATCGACGACTTCGGCACGGGCTACTCGTCGCTGTCCGCGCTCCAGCAGTTCCCGATCGGGACGCTCAAGATCGATCAGTCTTTCGTACGGGACGTCAGCGAGGACGCGGGGGACGCTACCATCGTGCGCACGATCATCGACATGGGACGGAGCCTGGGGATGGACGTAGTGCCCGAGGGCATCGAATCGCAACGTCACCTCGAGTTCCTGCGCCGGCACAACTGCCACTTCGGCCAAGGCAAGCTGTTTGGCGAGCCGTGCACGAGCGAGGAGCTTCAGGCCCTGCTCGCGCGCCAGGCCAGCGGCACGCCGCCGTTCGCACACCTGTTGACCCCGGTGGAATCTCTCAATAGTCGCTCCGCTTAACGGCCCGGCTCGTCGGGGCGAAAGCGCGGAAGAACGCGTTCGAACTGGTCGATGACTGCGCCCCCCACGCTGCCGCCCGATCCGGTTTTCCTCGACGCACCTCAGGTCGCGGCGCGTCCGCGCCCTCCGCCCCCGCCTCGCACGTGGCGACGGGTCGTCCTGTTCGCGCTCCTGGCGGTGTGGGCCGGCACCGCCGCGTGGGAAACGCATAAACCGCTGCCGCCCGGCACGCACACGCAGGCGGACTGGCACATCTCTTCTCCGGCCGACGTTTCCTTCATCGCCGACATCACTACCGCCGACGCCTACGGCCGCCCGGTGATGAGCCAAAACATATTCGACCAGGTGCTCGCGATCGTGGGGCGTGCCGAGCGTTTCCTGGTGATCGACTACTTCCTGTTCAACGCCCATCGGGGCAAAGCGGGCGGGCCCGCTCCCACGCGCCTGCTGTCGAGCGAGCTGCGCGATGCGCTCATCGAGCAGAAGAAGCAGAAGCCGGATCTGCGCATTCTCTTCATCA
>JBDZVF010000230.1:0-9678 GCA_040255575.1 Pseudomonadota bacterium
AACTCTGCTCGCCGTGCACGAGATCCGTGAACTCGATGCGCTGACCTGTCGGCACACGAAAGCGCGTGGTCGGCGCGATGCCCTGCTCGCGTTTGCGCGCCTGCTGCTCGGCAGTGAGATCCCGGCAGGTGCCGGCGTAACGCGGCGGTCTCCCCGCGGCAAGCTGCGTGCGGCGGGAGACTTCAATCTCCACCGCCGAGCAGAAGCACGGGTACGTGAGGCCCTTCGCGGCGAGCACGTCGAAGTACTCCCGATAGATCGCTCCGCGCTGGGACTGCCGATAAGGGCCGCGTTCGTCCTCGCGATCCGGCCCCGCGTCCCACTCGATGCCGAGCCAGCGCAGATCCTGCATCTGCTGGAGCATGTACTCGTCCTTGCTGCGCTCCTGGTCCGTGTCCTCCACGCGCAGGATGAAGCGGCCACCGAGATGGCGCGCCAGCAGCGCGCTGAAAAGCGCCGTACGTACATTGCCGAGATGCAGCTCGCCCGTCGGGCTGGGCGCGAAGCGAGTGGTGGCGGTCGATCCGGTGGTCATGAACAGAACGGGGCTGGACTGGAGGGCCGGGGGCGGCAATGGTACGGGAAGCCGGCAGGGCGGCAAAACGCTAGAATCCGCCCCGCACTTTTCCGGACCCTCCGACTAACGGAAGATCGATGCCACCAGCCATTCGACGCGGCACCCCGCACAGCTCCCACGGCCGACGAGATGAAGGCCTGCCCTCTTCACTGCCGGTCCGAGGGGTTCTGCCGACCCGCACCGGCGGGCACCTGCTGGCGCGAGGGTCGCTGCTGACGTGTGGGTGCGTCCTGACGCCTGGGTCCCTGCTGGTCCAAGGCCTGCGCAAGGCACGGAGCGCCACGCTGCGCGCCGTCCTGCTCGTCCTCGCGCTGGCGTGCATACCCGGCGCAGCGGTCGCTGCTGAGGGCCAGACTGCGTCGGCTGCCGCGGCGAGCGCCACACCCCCCATCACGGCCGTACGGGTGACCACCAGCATGGGTGCGTTCGTGATCGAGCTGAACGCCGAGCGCGCCCCGCTGACGGTGCAGAACTTCCTGCGCTACGTGAACGAGGGCTTCTACACGAACACGCTGTTTCATCGCGTGGTCGGCGGCTTCGTGGTTCAGGGCGGCGGCTACGACGCGAGCACGATGAAAACCAAGGCCACGCACGACTATGTGTTCAACGAGTCTGGCAACGGCCTGCAGAACACGCGCGGCACCGTGGGCATGGCCCGCTCGGGGCCGCCGCACAGCGCGAACTCCCAGTTCTACGTGAACCTGGTGGACAACTCGGAGCTCGATCCGCTGCCCACCCGCTGGGGCTATGCGGTGTTCGGGGAGATCACCGAGGGCATGGACGTGATCGAGAGAATGGGCGTGGTCGCCACGGGCTCGGTGGGTCCGTTCAAGTCCGAGGCCCCTCTCAAGCCCATTGTGATCGAGAAGGTCGAGCCGCTGACGAATGCGGCGGCGCCGTCCACGGCGGCCCCATCGGCAACCGGTGCGCCGCCGGACTCGGCCGGGGCGGCAGCGAGCGACACCTCCGGCGAGGGCGCGAGCAACGGCACCGGGCAAGATGCCAACAACGCAGCCGGCGACGGCGCGAGCAGCGGCTCCGGACAAGGCGCCAACAACTCACCGAGCGACGGCGCGAGCAGCGGCTCCGGGGAAAGCGGCTCCCCCGAAGCGAGCGGGGGCTCCGGCCAAGGCGCGACTCCGCCGCCGCAGTAACGGGGCAGCACCGATCGTGTCCCGCATCTTCGTGTCCGACGTACATCTCGACGCGAGTGCGCCGGACGCCTCCCGGCAATTCTTTTCGTTCCTCGATACGCACGCCGCGCACGCCGAAGCGCTTTACATCCTCGGCGATCTGTTCGAGGTCTGGGTGGGCGACGACGATCCGGATCCGGAAAAGCGCAGCGTCGTCGCCGCGCTCCGCAAGCTCACGGACAGGGGCGTCGCCTGCTTCATCATTCACGGCAATCGCGACTTTCTGCTCGGGCGCAGATTCTGCGATGACGCGGGCGTCAGGCTGCTGCAAGACCCCGTCGTTATCGAGCTGGATGGGGAACGAGTGCTCGTCACACACGGAGACGCACTCTGCACGGACGATCACGCCTATCAGGAACTCCGCAGCACCGTACGAACGGTCGACTGGCAGAAGAGATTCCTGGCCCTGCCCTTCGAAGTGCGCGACCGCTTCGCGAATCAGGCGCGCAAAGGGAGCAAGGCTCACACTGCGCGCGTCGCGCCGACGATTCAGGATGTGAATCCTGCCGCCGTTGAAACCGCGTTTCGCACGGCGCGCGTGCGACGAATGATCCACGGCCATACGCATCGGCCCGGCATTCACGACACGGTGGTGGATGGTGAGGCGGCCCAGCGCATCGTGCTCGGTGCGTGGTACGAAGAAGGCAGTTATCTCGTTTACGAGAACGGGCGATACGACCTGCGCACGCTGCCGCGGTGAACCTGGCAACTGGTGCCCGCGAGATGGCTACCGCCGATTACGTTACGCGGGCGCCATCGGCCGGCGGGCCGGAATGGAAGCGGAACGCGTCGTCGGCCGAGGTTGCGAGCTCCGCTTCGCGCGCAGCGATGGTTTTCAGCCGCCGCTGCGATTCGGCCTTGTTCTTCGACACGTCGACATCGTGAGCGAGATTCAGGTAGAGCTCGAAGTGCCGCGCTTCCGAGCGTTCGAGCGTCGTGTAGAACTCGGCGAGCGGCTCGGGCAATCGCGGCGCGAGCAGGCGGAAGCGCTCGGCCGAGCGCGCCTCGATCAGCGCGCCGATCAGCAGCAGATCGAGCTTGCGCCCCGGATCGGCGGTACGCATCACCGCGCGCAAACCCGCCCCGTAGCGCCCGGGTTTCTGCCGGATGTACGGCACGTCCAGCGTTTCCATCATTCGCTGGACCTGCTCGAAGTGCCGCAGCTCCTCGCGCGCGAGCCGCGACAGGGCCGCCGTGAGCCTGCGGTCTTCGGGATACGCAAACATCAGCGCGAGCGCCGTCGAGGCGGCCTTCTTCTCGCAATTGGCGTGATCGACGAGCAGTTCCTGCCAGTGCGCGACGGCATGATCGACCCATGCGGCGGGCGTGGCGGAAAGCAGAATCGATTCGACGGTGCTCACGGGAAGAGATTACTCACGGGACGATAGTGCTGACGCGCTTCGCTAGGCCGCCACATCCTCGGCAAGATGCTCACGCGCCGCGTCCCGGACGGCCTGCATCGCCGCGGCGGCGTCAGGATATCGCTCCTCCGGCGTCTTGCCGAGCAGCCGCGACACCAGCGGCTGGAACATCGCCACCGGCTCCGGCAGCGAGGGAATCGGCTCTTTGCGGTGCTTGTAGATGATCGCCATCGGATTGTCCGACTGGAACGGTTTTTCCCGCGCCAGCATCTCGAACAGCATCACACCGAGGCTGTAGAGATCGCTGCGCGCGTCGATGGGCTCGCCATGGCCCTGCTCCGGGCTCATGTAATGGGGCGTGCCGAAAATGGTGCCGTGATCGGTCACTTCCATCGCCAGTGCCGCATTCTTCGCGAGCCCGAAGTCGATGAGCGCGAGCGAGCCGTCATCGCGAATCATCACGTTGCCCGGCTTCAGATCCCGGTGCAGCACGCCGGCCTTGTGGATGCCATCGAGCCCGCGGGCGATCTCGAGCGTGATACGCAGAGCCTCACGCGGCGTCAGCTGCTGACGCATTCGCTGCCGCAGGTCGCCCTCTCGGAAATACTCCATCACGAGATACGCGTGCTGATCGCTCACGCCCAGGTCATAGAGACGCACGACGCCCGGATGCCGGATGCGCTGAACGATCTCGTACTCCTGCAGAAAGCGGCGGAACGATGAGTCCAGCTCGTTCTCCACCCGCTGATCCCGCGCCACCTTGAGCACGACGAGCGCGCCGGCCTGCTCGCTCTCGGCAAGGTACAACTCCGATACCGGACCCGCGGCGAGACGACGTATGCGCCGATAGCCGCGAATGAACGCTTCCCCGAAGCGCTGCGCTTCCTTTGCTTCCGCGGAGGTGCGCCAGTCCGCACGTGCCTGCATCTGCTTGCCGGCGGCGCTCGCGAACGCATCGAGCAAGCGGCTGTGATCGATCTTCAGTTTGCTGAGCGCCGCATGCGCGCCGTATGCGAGCGCGCGCTTCGCTTCCTCATCGTCGGGCTGTTCGCTGAGGAAGATGACCGGCGCGAAGTTGGGCCGTCCGGCAAGATCCTGTACCCAATCGATGCCGCGGCCGCCCGGCCACTCGTAGGACACGATCACCGCGTCATAGCCCTGCGCCACGTATTCGGGCGCGGGCAAGGGATGCAGCACGGGGCTCGATACGACGAGCTCCGCATCGGGCCAGCGGCACGTCAGGTGGTGCCGGATCAACGCGCAGTAGCGCGCATCGTCTTCGATCATCAGAAGGCGCACGGGAGCCCCGCCGCCGCCTCTCGCGCGAGCTTCAGGCCGATGACGATGTCGCCGACATTGGTCCCTGTCGGCCCCGTGTGAATGAGATCGCCCGCCGCGGCGAGCGCGGTGCCCGAGTCGGCCCGCTTGAGGCTCTCCTGCACATCGATTTCGGAAAGGGCGATGCGCGAGCAGGTTTCGCCGTCGACGAGCGCGCCGGCATCGCTGGTGACGCCATCGGTTCCATCGGTGCCGGCGACGAGCAGGAGAAGATTCTCATGGCCCGCGATGATGCGCGCGGCGGCGAGCGCGAGGTGCTGGTTGCGGCCGCCGCGGCCCGGATTTTCCGGCAGCTGCACGGTGGATTCGCCGCCCCACACGCAGAGCTGGTTCACGCTCATGTGCAGCTCATGCGAGAAGCGCACGGCCATGCGGTTGGCGTCGCCCTCGAAGATGCGCGGGTCGCGCCAGGGGGCGAGCCCGCATTGATAGGCCTCGGCGATCACGCGCTCCATGGCGTGATCGATGGAGGCGACGATGGTGCGCTCGATGCCGTCGGCATCAGCCGCGGCGGCGGTGCGGCTCGAGTCGGCGGCGCCGCCTGTGCCCCCTGCGCTGCTTGGGCCACCTGCGCTGCTTGCACTGCTCGTGCCGGCCGCGCTGCTCGGCGCCGCGCTCGGGCCCATGAGCCCCGACCCAATCACCGCCGGGTCATGCCCCGGCACGTCGGAGATGAACAATGCGCGCGCCCTGCCACCGCTGCCGGAGAGCTTCGCGGAGACCCGCGCCGCGAGCCGCCCGCCCTTGATCTGCGAAAGCTTCGAGCGCTGCGCATTCAACTCGACGATCGTCATGCCGCTCGCCAGCCCCCGCGCGTTGAGCGCCGTGAGCTGCTCGAACGTCGCGCCAGGCACCAGCGATTCGACCAGGCTCGACGCGCCGCCCGAAATCAGGAACAGCACATCCGTGCCGGGCGGAATCTCATCCACCCACTGCAGCAGCCGCTCACCCGCGGCGAGCGAGCGCTCATCGGGCATCGGGTGCGAGCTTTCGAGAATTTCCGCATGGGCGAGCCCGAGGCACTCGGGCGCAACGTGATCGTCCTTCGTGATCAGGATCGAGCGCGCGAGCCGCGGCCCGAGTGCGTCATGCGCCCCGAGCAGCATCGCGCTCGCCGCCTTGCCGACGGCCGCGGCCCACACCGGGCGCTCGCCCGCCACCGCCAGCGCATTGCGCACGCACAGCCGCCCATCGACGCTTTCGAGCGCCGCACGAAACAGGTGGAGCAGGATCTTCCGGCGCGGATCGTTGCGCCCGGACGCGGGTTCTACGAGTTGATTCGGCACGGGGGCGAATGCTGCCACGATGCGAGTGCAACCGCGATGAATTCAAAACCTTTGACGCGACCAATGGCCGGAGCAGGTCGCTGCTGCGTGCCCGGGGGCGAATTACCTGCGGGCCCGTACGTGGCGCCGTCAGCGCGACGCTCGATAAGGCCGCGCTTTCCGCGACAGCCACCCGCGCCGCCCGGCCCGCGCGCTTTCCGCGAGAGCCGCCCGCGCTCAACCCTTGCGAACCACCTTCAGCGGGCTGCGCCCTTCACGACGCAGCGCCTTCGCCTCATCCGACCGCTCACTCTGCAGCCGCTCCAGGTAGTCCGGCGTCACATCCCCGGTGACGTACTCACCGGAGAAGCATGACGTGTCGAACTCGGTGACCTGCGCGTCATCATGCCGGCAAGCCGCCACGAGATCCTCCAGGTCCTGGTACACGAGCCAGTCGGCGCCAATGAGCTTCGCGACTTCCTGCTCCGTGCGCCCCGCGGCCACGAGCTCGCTCGCATTCGGCATGTCGATGCCATACACATTCGGGAACCGCACCGGCGGGGCCGCCGAGGCGAAGTACACCTTGCGCGCCCCGGCTTCGCGCGCAAGGTCGATGATCTGCGCCGATGTCGTGCCGCGAACGATGGAGTCGTCCACGAGCAGCACGTTCTTGCCACGGAACTCGAGGTCGATGGCGTTCAGCTTGCGGCGCACGGATTTCTCGCGCTGCTGCTGCCCGGGCATGATGAACGTGCGCCCGATATAGCGGTTCTTGATGAACCCTTCGCGATACTTGAGACCCAGCCGCTGCGCGAGCTGCAGGGCGCTCGTGCGGCTGGTGTCCGGGATCGGGATGACGACGTCGATGTCTTTCGTGAGCCCCTGCCGCTCGATGTTCTCGGCGAGCTTGTCGCCCATGCGCATGCGCGCGCGGTAGACCGAGATGTTGTCCATGATCGAGTCGGGACGCGCGAAGTACACGTACTCGAAGATGCACGGCGTGTGGCGCACGGTGGCCACGAGCTGCTGCGAGAAGAGCCGCCCCTGCTCGTCGATGAACACCGCCTCGCCGGGGCCGATGTCGCGGATGAACTTGAAGCCATTGCCGGTGAGGGCAACGCTTTCCGACGCGAGCATCCATTCGGGATGCTTGCTCGAGTCCCGCCGACCGAGCACGAGCGGGCGGATGCCGTTCGGATCGCGGAAACCCAGGATGCCGTGGCCGATGACCATCGCCACCACCGCATAGCCCCCGCGGCAGCGCCGATACACGGCGTTGAGGGCCGCGAAGATGTCGCCCGGCGTCACGCGCGGCGTGCCGACCCGCTGCAGCTCGGAGGCGAACACGTTCAGCAGCACTTCGGAGTCAGACGTCGTGTTGAGGTGCCGGCGGTCTTCGCGAATGAGCACTTCCGCAAGCTCACGCGCGTTCGTGAGGTTGCCGTTGTGCGCGAGCACCATGCCGTAGGGCGCGTTCACATAGAACGGCTGGGCCTCGCTGATGCCATCGCAACCCGCGGTGGGGTAGCGCACGTGGCCGATGCCGACGTTGCCCCGCAGCTCGAGCATGTGATCCTGCGTGAAGACGTCACGGACGAGCCCGCTGCCCTTGCGTGCGCACAGCTCACCTTCGGAAGCCGTGGCGATGCCGGCGGCGTCCTGGCCGCGATGCTGAAGCATCGTGAGCGCATCGTAGATCTGTTGATTGACCGGCGAGGTTCCGACGATCCCGACTATTCCACACATATGAACCCTCTCAGCCTCAACCGCGGCGCTCGAGCTGCTCGCCGACAATGGTGCGCAGACCGTTGGCCACACTCTCTCCGTAAGGCATGAGCTTGGAACCCTGCCACCACTTCTCGCCATCGAGTCGCAAGAGCTGCGCCAGGATGACGAACACACCGAGCATCACGATCCCGCGCAGCAGCCCGAACAGGAAGCCGAGGAAGCGATCGGTACCGCTGAACAGCGAGAGTCGGACGAAATAGGAAAGCAGCGCCGCCACGGCCATGCCGACCAGCAGCACGAGGAAGAAGATGATGGCGCGCGCGGCCCAGGTGCTCGCCGGCTCGCTCCTGAGGACGCCACCGAGATGCGGAGCCAGCCTGTCGGCAAACGTCCAGGCGAGAAAGACCGCAACGATCAGCGTGACGAGCGCCACCGCCTCGCGCAGGAACCCGCGCACTGCACCGATGATGGCGGAGAGTAGAACGGCGAGAATTACCAGGTAGTCGGCAAGGTTCATCGGCACCCGCAGGCGTTGCGCTCGCGCGAGGCGTTTGCGCGCGGCGCGGATTGTACAAGAGCGCCCGCACGCAGGGGGCCGGCACGGAGCGGAAATTTGACAAAGCCAGCCCACGTGGTGGGCTGGGCTCGCGCGATTGTGACGCCGTCGAAGCTATGCGATGCGTACTTGTACGGACGGGCGCTGAGGCGGCGGGTCTGAAAGCGGGCGCTGCGGTGGCAGGTCCGGACGCGGGCGTAGGTTCGCTCGGGTGTAACGCGCTCGCGCCGGTGCTCGATGGGCATTCAGGGGTAAGCGACCACTCGCGTCTCGCGATGGCCGGCAGCTTTGAGTCTGGCGCTGAGTGCGACGGCGGCCGCGTGGTCGGGCGCGGGGCCGACGCGGACCCAATAGAGCTTCTTGCCGTCCTTGCCGGACGATTCACTGAGCAGAACGGGAAATCCACTGCCCTTCACCTGCCTTGCGAGACGGTCCGCGTTGTCACGATTGCCAAACACGCCAAGCTGCACGGCCCAGCCTTTCGAGCCACCCGCCTGCGTCGCTGCGGGCTTCGAGGCCGCCGTGCGCGCGGCTTCGGCCCTGGTGGCTTCGGCCTTGGCCGATTCCGCCTTCTGCGCTTCGGCTTTGGCCGCGGCGGCCTTCGACGAAGCGGTGGCCGAGTCCGCCTTGCCAGCGCTCGTCGGTGCCGGCTGCGGGCGGGCGTTCGGGCCGAAGGCGCTGCGGGGTCTTTCGTCCTCCGCACTCGCTGACGATGACCCGGCAAGCTCCGACGACCCGGCTACCTTCGCCGAATCGGCCGGTGCCTTCGCCCCACCGCTCGGCCCACTTTCGGCCGCGGCGGCGAACGAATCCGCTCCGCTGCCCATCGGCCTGCCCTGCGCACGCGTGGCGTCATCCACGGGGGCCGTCACGCTCGCCACCGGCGGCGATGCGGCTTCCCCGTCGGGCGTCGCCTCGCCCACCGGGTCTTCCGACACAGCGGCTCCGGGCAACATGGGTCGACCCGGCTGCCCCGTGCCGTCGGCCTGCAAATCGATGGTGTAGGAGCGAAGCTGCGTCCCCTCGGCGCCAGCGGCCTGAGCGGGCGACCTCGGCTCGGGCCCGGTCAGCAGCTCCGGAACCAGCAGCACCAGCAACGCAACCACGATGATTGCGCCTGTGAGCCTCTCCTTCACGCGAGCTTCCGATGTGAGGGTAACGGGCGGGTAATCAAGCGCACGGTGGTGAGGGTGCCTGTGGAGTGGATGCCTGTCCTGAATACGCCTGGCATTGCGTGCCTGAAGCCTTGACGGCGCAGCTCGCCCGAAGGCTGCGCATTATAGGCGAAGCCAGCGTATCGCCGACCCCACGATGTTGAAGCCGCCGCACACGATCACACGGTCGCCGGGCACCGCCTGCGCTTTGGCGGCAGCGAAGCCCGCTTCGACGGATGCGGCGAGCTCGACGCGCTCATCCGCCAGGCCTGCGCCGGCTTTCATGCGGCGGGCGAGCTCTTCGGCGGGCACGCCGCGAGGCTCGTGGATCGTGCAGATGATCCAGCGGTCCACCATCGGGTTCAGCAGGCGAGCGATGGTGGGGCTGTCCTTGTCACCGAGGATGCCGACCACGGCGATCGTGCGGCCCCTGGACGGGCGCGCTGCGAGGTGCTCCGCGAAGACGCGGGCAGCGGGTTCGTTGTGAGCGACGTCGAGGATCCACT
>JBDZVF010000720.1:0-1874 GCA_040255575.1 Pseudomonadota bacterium
CGCGCCGATCACGACCAGGTCGGGTTTGATCTCATGCAGTGTCTCGAGGACGATCTGCGCCGGATCGCCGGCCCGCACCAGAAGATTCGGGCGCGTCTCGTAAGTCCAGCGCGGCGGCTGCGAGCGCGCCTTCAACTGCACGCCCGCGAGGCGCAGCTCGTCCATCAGCGCGGTTTCGGAGGCAATCTGCGGCACAACGTGCATCAGTGACAGATCTGCCTTCAGCGCGTCCGCGAGCACGCCGGCACGCTCGACGGCGGCATCACTTCGTCGCAGCAGGTCGGTGGCGCACAAGATCGTCATCAGACTTCCTCACAGATACCGCTTGTCCAATTACGCCCAGCATGCTGCGATCTGCGGCCACTTAGATCAATTGCAATTACTCATTCGGATGCTTCGGTTTGCTGAAACGAAGCGCGACACCCGGATATCATCTGCAAACCGAAGCTAGCGAGCCCGCACAGGAGCAGCCCATGACGGCGAGCGTTCGTCGACTGAACTACCAGCACCTGCTTTATTTCTGGTCCGTGGTTCGCACCGGCAGCCTCACACGCGCCTGCGAAGAGCTGGCGTTGTCCGCGCCGACGATCAGCTCGCAGCTGCGCACGCTCGAAGCCCGGCTCGGCGAGAAGCTGCTCACCAAGGCCGGCCGCAAGCTCGTGCCGACCGAGGTCGGGCGGCTCGTCTACGGCTATGCCGACGAGATATTCGGCCTGGGGCAGGATCTGCTCGAAGCGCTGGAGCACCGCCCGACCGCAAGACCGTTGCGGCTCGTCGTCGGCATCGACGACGTCGTGCCGAAGGAGATCGCCTACCGCGTGCTCGAGGCGACGCAGAATCTCAAGCGTCCCGTGCGAGTGGTCTGCAAGGAAGGGACGCTCGAGCGCCTGGTCGCCGACCTCGCCGTGCACGACGTCGACGTGGTGCTGTCGGATGCGCCCATCACGCCGAGCATCGCGGTGAAGGCCTACTCTCATCTCCTCGGGCAAACGCAGGTCATCTGGATGGCCACTCCCACACTCGCCCGCACCCTGCGCAAGGAATTTCCTCAATCGCTCGATGGCGTGCCCATTCTCCTGCCGACGGACGACACCGCGATCCGGCGCACGCTCGATCAGTGGCTCGACAAGAAGAACGTGCGCCCGGTTCTCGCGGGTGAGTTCGAGGATTACGCGATGCTGCGCGAGTTCGCGCGCGGCGGGCACGGCTTCGCGCCGGTTCCCTCGGTCATGGAAGAGCAGTTCCGGCGCGAATACGGCTTCGCGCGCGTCGGCGTCGCCGAGGGCGTGAAGTCCGAGTTCTACGCCATCTCGGTCGAGCGCCGCGTGAAGCACCCCGCCGTCGCGGTGATGGCGGAGAAGGCGGGGTCCATCTTCGCCTGACGCGCGCCGCGCGCGGTCAGTGAACCGTGCGAGGCGCGGGCACCCGATGCGGGCAGATCAGCACGTCGCAATCGAAGTTCAAGAGAACATCGTTCACGAGGCTGCCCCGGATGATGCGCGTGAGCGCGTTATGGGCAGACGCCCCCATGATCACGAGCGACCGCGAGTTGCCGCGCGCGAGCACCCGACGCACCACACCGAGCGGCCGGCGCTCCTCCACGCGCACGTCGAACCGTGAGCCATCGATGCCTTCGAGGCGCAGCATGTTGTGCAGATGTCTCTGGGCGGAGCGCTTCCAGGTGGCGATCTGGCGACGCGCGGCTTCGATGTCGAACCCTTCCGCGTAGAGCGGGCCCTGGTAAGGTGATGCGAATCCGTGCACGAGCGAGACGCTTGGCGCATCGAGAAAGGACCAGCGCTTGGCGAAGCGCATCACCTTGCCGAAGGAAGCCTCCAGCTCCGCCGCGATGACCACGCGATCGTAATTCAGCG
>JBDZVF010000231.1:0-9644 GCA_040255575.1 Pseudomonadota bacterium
TACGCGGCGCCCGCGCTCGTGACCCATCACCCCAGCCCGGCGCGCACGGCGGGCGAGGCGGCCACGGGAGACCCGGTGCGACTGCGCGTGGCCGCCATCAACGTGCTCTATACGAACGACCAGTATTCTCGCGTCGCCGAGTTCGTCCAGCGGGAAAAGCCCGATGCGGTGGCGTTGCTCGAGATGACGGCGAAGTGGCGTCAGGCCATGGCAGGTCTCGACAAGATCTACCCCCACCGCTACCAGACGACTGGAGTCGGCGGTCGTGGCATGACGTTCTGGACGCGCCTGCCGATGAAAGACGTATCGGTGCTGCCAATCGGCGTGCGGCAGGAACCTGCGATACAGGCGACCCTCCAGGTGCAGGGGCGCGATGTGCGTGTCTTCGCCGTGCACCTCACGTGGCCGCTGGCGCCGGCCTCAGCCGCTCGCCGCAATCAGCAGATCGAGCTGCTCGCCGAGCGAGCCCGGGCGGTGACCTTGCCGCTGGTGGTGATCGGGGACATGAACATCACGCCGTTCTCGCCTCGCTTCCAGAAACTGCTGACGGAGGGTCACTTGCGTTCCGCGGCCGAGGGCTTCGGCTGGCAGGCCACCTGGCCTTCGTTCTTCCCGCCGGCCGGGATCCAGATCGATCATGCGCTCGTGAACTCTCGCGTGGCGGTGGAGCACTTCAATCATGGGACGACGACGGGGTCGGATCATCTGCCTATCGTCGCTGATCTCGTGCTCTGACAGCCGCGGGCGGTATGCTTGCGGAACCGGGTACCTCGCAATGAGTCTGACGCGCATGATCTCGATCCGCGTGCTCTCTGCACTGATTTGCCTGATGTTCGCGCCGGCTCTCACCTGGGCGGCAGACCGGCCCAGCAGCGCACAGAAGCAGGCCGCCAGCGAATACCTGGATGCGGTCGCGAGCGGTAGCCCGCAGGCCGTGGCGTTCGCCATCCACCCGGCCGACCTCGAAGCCCTGCGCAACAAGGTGCTCGCCCAGCTGCGCGAGGAGGCAGCGCGCGGTGAAAGCACCGTCCGCGTGCGGCTCTTCGGGCGCGCCAAGCCGCTCGCGGAGATCGAGCGCCTCACCCCCATCGACTTCTACGCCACCCTCGGGTCCAAGCTGTATCTCTTCGGCCGCGAGTACAAGGATGCGGACTGGATCGCGGCGATTCCCGACAAGAACGACACGGTTCAGGTCGTGCTTCGGGGTGAGCAGCCGAAGGAGCGCGGCGAGAAACGGGTGGAGGTGGTCAACGTGGTCACGCTGCGCCCGTACGGCAAGGACTGGAAGGCGACCCTGCCCAGCGAGATCGAAGCGCAGATCGACGATCTGATTCACGCGCGGCGAAACATCTACGCGCGCCTGCCGCCCCCGGCGGCGACGACGGTCTCGAAACCGGGCTCCGCGGGCGGGGAGACCGGCGTGCCCGCTGCGATCACCACGCTCATCAACGATGCGAGCAAGACGCTCGCGGTGCCGAGCTGTGAGGACTATTACAACAAGTACATGAGCCCGAACTTCCGTAAGGTCACGTCGAAGAAGGCGCTGGAGGCGCTCATCAACAGCTGCAACACGAGCCTCGGCACGCGCGAGCTGCTCGTCGCCACCTTACGTATCGTGAAAGACCTGGTGCCGACGTTCGAGCTCGACGGCAGCAAGGCCGTGTACGACGTGTCGGGTCAGGGGCTGCCGTTCGATCGCTTCGTGATCGAGCAGGTGGACCGCAAGTGGTATATCGCGGAGTGAGGCCTCGCTGAAGATCGCCGCACGCGCGATCCTGCCCATCAATCCTTGTTCAGCACGAACCGTGTGCCGTTGTAGGACATGATGGCGGCATCGCTGTTGATGCTTTCCACCTTCGGCCCCTCGGGCAGGGCCTGGCCCTCATAGAGCCGACGCATATTGATCAACACGAAACGCTTCGTCGGATCGGCGGCGTAGCTATGCAAGTCCATGTGCAGCGGCGGAATCGAGGTCTGCGTCGCGGCCTGCTCGTAAGTCGGCAAGCCGCTGACCGTGCCCCGGGTGACCCGCCCAGCGCCCGTGCCGGGCGGAGGAGCGTCACGCGCAGGCGCATAGTCTTCGGGGTTGTACGGCTCCTGCGCTCCCGGTGCGACGCCCTGATCGGCGAGGCTGGGTTCCGGACGCGGCGCGTACGTTGCGTAGGCGTTGTTCGGGCCGTTCGGCGCATACCCGTTGTTGGGCGCGTTCTGCGCGTAACCGTTTGATGCATACCCGTTCGGCGCATTCTGCGCATAGCCATTGGGCGCGTAACCGTTCGGCGGTGGGCCGTTGCCCGGGCCTGCCTGGTTGTACGCTTGTGCAGGCAGGTTGTTGGGCGGCGGCATGTTAGCCGGTACGTTCTGCGCAAAGCCCTGCGGAGGCGGGTTCTGTGCGAAGCCTTGCGCCGGAACATTCTGCTGACCACCGAATGCCGTGGGCTGCTGAGCGCCGACTGCCCCCCCGTTGGCAGCCGCTGCAGCCGAAGCGGTATCGGCTGCGGGCGCGGGCGGTACCGCGGCGGTGGCCGGCTTGCGAAGCATGATCCAGCCGACGACACCCAGGTTCACCACCAGCAGGGACACGATGACTATCGCCAGCAATGGCAGCTTCGAGCGCGGAGGCGCCACGCGCACTTCGAAGAGTGCGGGACCGCTCTGTCGCTGGCGGTCGTTTTCGGATTTCTTGAGCGCGTCGAGAATGAAGGACATGGTTCAACCGCCGTGAGCCGGGTCGATGCGCAGAAGCGGGGAGTCGCTGCCCGAGACTGCGCTCGCGAGCACGATCTGCGTTTGCACGCCGGCGATGCCATCCACGGCGAGCTGGTTGCGTCGCTGGAACTCCATCACCTGCCGGCTGAGCTCCGCGTCGAACACGTCGCTCACCGGGGCATCGGGTGGCGCGCCGTTGAGCCGTTGCAGGGACTGCCGCAGCCAGCGCACTTCCGCCCCGCGCATTCCGACGGACAACGGTTTCACGCTTTGCGTGGCGGGCCGCCAGAGCATCACGAAGTCCCCGAACCAGTAGCGCGACAGCTCACCGATACCTACTTCGTGGCGCGCGCCGCCGAGCTCCACCTTGGCGCGCTCATCGCTGAGGTTGGTGAGCAGCACCTGATGCGCGTTGCCGGATTCGTCATTCAGCATCAGCAGCGCGGGGCGATTGAACTGACGCAGCTGACCGAATGAGCCGCGCTGGACGAGACACTCGAGCCCCTGCGCGGCCGCCTGCGTGCAGGGGTCGTCGCTGCCTGCGTCGTATTGCAGACCCCAGATGGAGAAGAGCTTGCTGAACGCTTCGTCCGGCACGGTTTCCGAGCGGTGTTTCGCGAGAAGTTGAGTGAGCGACTCCGGCGCGGGAGTCGTTTCGAGCGCGGAGACTTTTACCGCTGTGCCTCCCGCGGCGGGCTCGGTTGCGCCCACGACCGTATCCGGGGCGTTCTTCGTGGCGGGTGGCGTGCTCGCCTTCGCTTGCAGGGCGGAGCCGGTCCAGGGCGCGAATTGCCACAGCAGAATGCCCGTGATGACGAGCGCAACGCCCGCTGCAGCCGCCCCGGCCCACGGAAGCCAGGGCGCGGCGAATTGCTTGCCGAACACTTCCGCCGCTGCGGCACGCACGAGGCTGCCGTCGACACGATGCTTGTCTTGCGTGTAGGCGCCGAGCAGGGCGCGGTCTGCGATCACGTTGATCACGCGCGGCACGCCACCGGAGAGGCGATATACCTCGGAGAGGGCGGGCGCCGTGAAGATGTCTGTCGTTGCGCCGGCGACGCGCAGACGGTGACGGACGTAGGCCGCCGTTTCGTCTGACGACAACGGGTCGAGGTGATAGCGGCCGGTGATTCGTTGCGCGAGCTGGCGCAGCTCGTTCCGGCCGAGCAATTCACGCAGCTCCGGCTGGCCGATGAGGATGATCTGCAGCAGCTTCTGGGTGTTCGTTTCGAGGTTGGTGAGCAGGCGCACCTGCTCGAGCACATCCGTCGCGAGGTTCTGCGCTTCGTCGACGACGAGCACGACGCGCCGGCCGCCCGCGTGGGCCTTCAGCAGGTAGTCGTTCAGGATGTCGACGAGATCCTTGAGGCTGCCTTCCGCGGAGTCGGGCACGCCGATGCCGATTTCTTCACAGATGGTCAGCAGGAACTCGGTCGCGGTCATCCTGGGATTCAGGATGAGGGCCACTTCCGCGTTCTTCGGCGTCTGGGCGAGCAGCGAGCGAATGGTCGTCGTCTTGCCTGTGCCCACCTCACCTGTCAGCTGCACGAAGCCGCCCGCTTCGTTGATGCCATAGAGCAGATGAGCGAGGGCTTCGGCGTGGCGCTCGCTGAGATACAGGTATCGCGGATCGGGGGTGATCGCGAAGGGTTTGTCGTTCAGGCCGAAGAAGGACAGGTACATGAGCGGCTTGAAGGTGGGCCGTCGGTTTGGGGGCGGAGTATTGCATGGGATTCGCGTCAGGGCATCTAACGCGGGCGGGGTGCGTGACAGGTCAGATGCAGTGGGGCGGCGCGGATCGGCGACAGGATGGTGGGCGTGGAGGGAAAGGGCGGTGTGTGTGGATGCGCGGCTGGTGAAGTGTCGCGTGTTGAAGGCGTGAGCGCCGGTGCTGGGGCGCGATTGGCGCGTGCGTAAGCGGGGCCGCGTTCGGTGCTTTCGCGCGCCCTTGGGTTTCCACGCGCGCCGGCGGGCTTACGCGCGGCGAAGTGTTCCAGCCGCGCGGCGACTGAGCGGCTTCGAGCCGCCCGGCGATTGAGGGCTTCTGACGGGGCGTCAGGTTTTGTCGTCGAGGTCGCCGGCTCTCGTGAGGGCTTTGGGGCCAAATTTCTGGCGGATGGCGTCGAGAGCGGTGTCGAGGGGGGTGGTGGCGTTGGCCGTGGGCGCGGTGAAGAGGTCCAGCTGGTCGGACTCGGCGAGTTGGCTCACGCCGACGCCGAGCAGGCGAATCTTGGCGCCGGGGTTTTCGGTGAGCCACGTGCTGAGGAGGGTGCTCGCGACTTTGGTGATCGCGCGCGTGTCGTTCGTGGCCGGCGCGACGCGAGTCTGACGGGTGAAGGTCGTGAAGTCCTTGCGGCGGATCTTCACCGTCACGCACGCCGCCGTGAGCGACTTCTTGCGCAGGCGCGTGCAGGTGCGGTCGGCGAGCTTGGCGAGCTCCGTTTGCAGGCGCGCGGGCTCGCCGATGTCCTGGAAGAACGTGTCCTCGGCGCTGATGGATTTCTCTTCGTGGTCGGGAATGACCGGCCGATCATCGATGCCCGCTGCGCGTTCGCGGATGCGTGCCGTGTAGCGCCCGAAGATGGGCCACAGCACCGCGTCGCTGGCGCCGCGCAGCTCGGCGAGGGTGCGGATGCCGGCCTGCTCCACCTTTTCGCCGGTCTTGCGCCCGAGGCCCGGCAGGCGGCGGATGGAAAGCGCGCCGAGCGTGTCGCGCACGCTCTCGGGTGTCACGACCGTCAGGCCATCCGGTTTCTTCATGTCGGAGGCGATCTTCGCCACCAGCTTGTTGGGCGCCACGCCGACGGAACCGGTCACGCGCGTCGTTTCCTGGATGCGCCGCTTGATCGAGCGCGCAATCGAAACCGCATCCCCCATCAGCGGCAGGCTCGCCGTCACATCGAGGAACGCCTCATCGAGCGAGAGGCCCTCAACAAGGGGCGTGAACTCGTGAAAGATCTGAAAGACCTGGCTCGACACTTCCTTGTACACCGCCATGCGCGGCTTCACGCAGATGGCGTGAGGGCAGAGGCGCAGCGCCGTGCTCATCGGCATGGCCGAATGCACCCCGAACTTGCGCACCTCGTAGCTGGCCGCGGCGACGACGCCGCGGCCGCTCGTGCCGCCCACGATAACGGGGCGACCCTTCAGCCCAGGGTCGTCACGCTGCTCGATGGAGGCATAGAACGCATCCATGTCCACGTGAAGAATCGCGCGGTTTCTGGCTGGCGGGCTCATGTCGCACGATCGCTTGCATTTGGCGTGGATGCGAAACGGTCTCTTACTTCACCGTGATGGTGATCTTCTTCGACATCACCGGCGGGTTGTGCGGCGTGTGCTTGTCGTCACCCAGCACGAGTTGCAGCGTGTGCTTGCCGGGCTTCAGATCGATAGTCGCTTCCGTCTGACCCTTGCCGTAATGCCGTACGTTGTCGCTCGTAGGCAGCGGCGCGTTCAGGTCCGCGAGCACGTCGGTGTCGATCAGCAGGTGATGGTGGCCCGTGTTCTCGAACTTCACGCCCGCGGGCGCGACGCCCATCCCTTTCAGGCCGAACTCGATTGTCACCGGGCTCTTCACGGTCGCACCGTCCCTGGGGCTGATGATGTACGCCTCGGCTCCGGCGGGTGCGGGCGTACGGTCCGCGGCCCAGGCGATGGTGGCAATGGAAGCAAGAGCGACGGCGGCAATGGCAACGGCACGCATATTGTTCTCCGGGGGTGGTTCTTGATTGATAGCCGCTTCAGCTTATGCCACTGAAGGGAACGGAAACAATCAGCTGCAGGCCGGCGCTCACAGTGTGAGCAGGCTGTAAAAGCTGGTGACGAGCGCGATGGCGACGACAAACACGAGATAAACGCACGCCAGCGCGAAGAACTTGAGCCTCGTGATGCTCTTTCCCTGACCATACACGCGGCGCATGGCGCGGTAGGTGTACACGGGCGGGTAGAGGAGCACGATCAGCACATACAGTGCCATCAGCCATCCCCAGCTGGTAATCGCCATGAATAGCGTGAACACCGTGAACAGGACGAACGTGAACGCGTGGTTGTGGACGAAGAACAGCAGGTGTTCGACGTAATACCGCCGCCAGTACATGAGCTTCATTGCGAGCGCCAGAATCGGCAGCAGCACGAACAGCGCGCGCGGCAGGTTGTGATAGAAACTTTCGATGAATCGCTCGCCGCGGTCTTCCACGATCTTGTAGCACGCCGCGCGTAAACGCGGCATCCCACGATGCCGGGCCCACACCGAACCGCGCGCCTTCGCAGATGCGCCTCGCCTGCTCTGCCGGCAACTCCTCGCTCGAGGTTTGCTCGACGTTCAGCCCTTGCACCGCCCCCTCTTCGCTGGTGCTCACGGTCACGAACACAGCCTTGTGACTGACGGTGCCGGCAACGAGGAAGAGCACGACACTCAACACCAGATAGAGCCGAAACGGCGGCAGGTATCGCGCGCGTCGCCCCTCGAGGAACTCCGCAGTCAGGAAGCCTGGTTTCGAGAGCAACAGCCACAACGTGCGCCACAGGCGGGAGTCGGCGTGCGTGAGGCTTTCGAGCGTCTCGCTTGCGAACTCGCGCATCGAATGCAGGTGCAGCTCGCGCCGCTGCCCGCAATTCGAACAGAATCGGCCGACGAGTGTCGTCCCGCAGTTGGCGCAGCGAGCCCGCGGAGCGTCGCCGGCCACGCGCGATCAGGCGACGTGGATCGACGAGACCGCGCCCGGTGTCGGCTGCGCCTGCACGGCGAGCTCGTCGGGGGCGAAATCGTCGACGTTGATGAGATCCATGACCTTGCGGTCGTACTCGCGTAGCGAAGCCGCTTCCGTCTCGGAAATGATGCCGAGCGTGAGCGCCTGGGTGATCTGGCCGGGCAGGTCGAGCGCGGTGACCTTGCCGGTCTTCACGCCTTCGACGCGGATGCGCTTTTCGATGGGCTCCGCGGTCTGCGCAAGCACGAGCGCCTCCTGCAGCAGGCCGAGCGGATTCGACGGTTCGACGGTGTGGTAGATGTAGTGGCCGAGGCGCTCGCGTGACTCCGTGGGGTTGCTCACGAGGTCGGCGAGGGTCGCGCCCAGGCGATCGCTCGGCGCGGAATACGTGAGCCCGCGGGGCAGCGTCAGCAGGCGCATTACGGCGCCGAGGAATGGGTTCGGGAAGTTGCGAAGGAAGCTATGCAGCTGCTCCTGTGCGCGGTAGAGCAGGTTGCGGCAGGCCCATTCCACGAACGGCAGGTCCGCGTCGTGCCGGCCCTGGTTCTCGTAATGCTTCAGCACCATCGAGGCGAGATACATGCAGGAGAGCACGTCGCCGAGCCGCGCCGACAGGTTTTCTTTCTTCTTGAGGTAGCCCCCGAGCGTGAGCATCGCGACGTCGACGACGAACGCGAACGACGCGCTGAATCGCACGATGTGCTGGTAGTAGCGGGACGTCGGCCCCGTGACGGGTGTGCTCGTGAAGCGCGCATTGGTCATCGCCATGATGAACGAGCGCACGGCATTGGAAATGGTGAAGCCGATGTGGCCGAACAGCGCGCGGTCGAACTCGTCCACGCCTTTCGCGCGATCCGGATTGCGCGCGGCGTTCATCTCCTTCAGCACGAACGGATGGCAGCGGATCGCGCCCTGCCCGAAGATGATGAGGCTGCGCGTGAGAATGTTCGCGCCTTCCACGGTGATCGCGATCGGGATCGCCTGGTAGCCGCGGCCGAGGTAGTTGCGCGGCCCGAGCTGGATGCCCTTGCCGCCATGCACGTCCATGCCGTCGTTCGCGACGATGCGGCTCATTTCCGTGACGTGATACTTCAGCATCGCGGAGGGCACCGAGGGCTTCTCGCCGCCATCGATGGCGCCCGCGGTGACGGAGCGCGCGGCATCCATCGTATACGTGAGACCTGCCATGCGTGCGATCACGGACTCGACGCCTTCGAAGCGCCCCACCGGCATGTTGAACTGACGGCGGATGCGCCCGTAAGCGCCGGTCGCCCACGTGGCCGCCTTCGCGCCGCCTGTGGCGTTCGAGGGCAGCGAAATGCAGCGGCCCACCGAAAGCTGCTCCACCAGCATGCGCCAGCCCTGGCCGATCATCTTCTGCCCGCCGATCACGAACTCGAGCGGCACGAACACGTCGCGCCCCTGGACGGGCCCGTTCTGGAACGGAATGTTCAGCGGAAAATGCCTGCGGCCGAGCGTGATGCCGGGCGTGCCGCGAGGAATGAGCGCGCAAGTGATGCCGCGATCCACGTTCTCGCTCAAGAGCTTCTCCGGATCGAACAGCCGGAACGCGAGCCCGATCACCGTGGCGATGGGCGCGAGCGTGATGTAGCGCTTGGAGAAGTTCAGCCGGATGCCGACGATTTCCTGGCCCTGCCACTGGCCCTTGCAGACAACACCCGTGTCCGGCAGGGACGCCGCATCGGAGCCCGCGCGCGGGCCGGTCAACGCGAAGCAGGGGATTTCCTCGCCGCGCGCGAGACGCGGCAGGTAATAGTCCTTCTGCTCTTCCGTGCCGTAGTGGTTCAGGAGCTCCGCGGGGCCGAGAGAGTTCGGCACGGCGACGGTGGAAGAGGCCGTGACGCTGCGGCTCCCGATCTTCGTGAGCACGCACGAGTGCGCATAGGCGGAGAACTCGAGTCCACCGTACTTCTTCGGGATGATCATCGCGAAGAAGCCCTTCGACTTCAGGTAATCCCACACGTGCGGCGGCAAATCGGCGCGCTTGTGAGTGATGTCCCAGTCATCGAGCATCTTGCAGAGCTCTTCACAGGGGCCGTCGATGAAGGCCTGTTCTTCCGGCGAGAGGCGCGGTGCTTTCGCGGAGAGCAGCTTGCTCCAGCGGGGCGCGCCGGTGAACAGCTCGCCGTCCCACCACACGGTGCCGGCCTCGAGCGCCTCGCGCTCGGTCTGCGACATGCGGGGCAACAGCTTCATGTACGTCTT
>JBDZVF010000232.1:0-9632 GCA_040255575.1 Pseudomonadota bacterium
TTGTCCCTATCTTCCGTAGCCGTTGGAGATTTGAGGGTGAGCTGTCCTTAGTACGAGAGGACCGGGATGGACGCACCTCTGGTGTTCCGGTTGTCACGCCAGTGGCACTGCCGGGTAGCTATGTGCGGACGGGATAACCGCTGAAAGCATCTAAGCGGGAAGCCCCCCCCAAGATTAGATCTCCCTGGGAGCTCGACTCCCCTGAAGGGCCCAAGTAGACGACTTGGTTGATAGGCTGGGTGTGTAAGGTCAGTAATGGCCTCAGCTAACCAGTACTAATTGCCCGTGAGGCTTGACCATATAACCTCAAGCAGTCTGATGGCTTGAGTGATGCGAGTGGAGTTCGATCCACTTACTCGTGAACGCGACATGCGCTCGAGACAAGAAACTGACCGGATTCAGGCGAGCGGGCCGTGTGAAAGCACGGCCCGCGAAGCCGAAAAGTTTGCCTGGTGGCAATAGCGAGCGGGAACCACCCGATCCCATTCCGAACTCGGAAGTGAAAACGCTCTGCGCCGATGGTAGTGTGCCCTTCGGGCATGCCAGAGTAGGTCACTGCCAGGCTTCAAACGGAAACCCCCGAGGTCGAAAGGCCTCGGGGGTTTTTCTTTTGCCGTCGTGATGGGCCGGCGCTACGCTGTGGCCCTGGCGAAGTCCTGGGATTCGAACGTGCACGGAAGCGCGGGAGGTTCGAACATGCCCCTCGTAAAGGATCTGCTTCAGTCGAAAGGGACGGCAATCTACTCCGTCGGGCCGGACAACCCGGTCCTCGACGCGATCAAGGCGATGGCGGAGCGGCGCGTGGGTGCGTTGCTCGTGATGAAGGGTGACGAGCTCGTCGGCATCATGTCCGAGCGAGACTACGCACGCAAAGTCATCCTGCTTGGTCGGTCGTCCAGTGACACGTCTGTGGCGCAGATCATGAGCTCGCCGGTCCACACCGTTACACCGAGGCATTCCGTCGAAGAATGCATGCGCCTGGTAACGGAGCAACGAGTGCGGCACCTGCCAGTCGTTGAGAATGGGCGTGTGCTCGGTGTGATCTCGATTGGGGATCTCGTGAAGGCGGTGATTGAAGAGCAGCGACAGACGATCGAGCAGCTGGAAGACTACATCCACCGCTAGTATCACCCAGTCGCGTATATCTCCTGGGTGAAGCTCCCCGCCGGCAACGAGTGACAGAATGCGTAGCTGTACCGGCTCACGCAGACTCACACCGTGAATGCACCACTAGTCATCCGCCGCGCGAGCGTCGCGGACGCCGCTACCCTCGCGCGCATCACAGAGCGGACCTTCACGGAGACGTTCGGCCATCTGTATCCCCCGGAAGATCTGGCAGAGTACCTCCGCGGGAATTGCACCCCGGAAAGCTGCCGCAAGCTGCTGAATGACCCGAAGCTAGGCGCATGGTTCATCGGCACTGAAGGTGCCGGCATCGACAGCGTCGAGCCCGTCGGCTATGTCACTGCAGGACCCTGCAAGCTTCCCGTGGAGAACCGCGAACCGAACGCCGGAGAGGTGCGCCAGCTCTACGTGCTCGCGACTCACCAGAAACAGCGACTCGGCGCGCAGTTGCTCGACACAGCGCTTGGCTGGCTAACCGAGCAGCATTTTTCACCCATCTATATTGGCGTGTGGTCCCAGAATGACGGCGCGCAGCGGTTCTATGGACGCTACGGGTTCAGGAAAGTTGGCGAATACGGCTTCCCTGTTGGCCAGACCGTGGATCACGAGTTCATTCTGAAGCGCTGAACAACACGAACGCGGGAAGACGAACACGAGAAGACGAATGGCGACCATCACCGAGCTGAACATCTACCCACTGAAGTCCGGCCGTGCGATTCCGCTGCAGCATGCGCGGTTCGGCACCACCGGATTTGAATGGGACCGGCACTGGATGGCGGCGAGCCCTGATGGTGTCTTCATGAGTCAGCGCACGCATCCGCGGCTCGCGCGCGTTGTGCCGGAAATTGCCAACGATCATCTCGTGCTGCAGGCGCCAGAGATGCAGCCTCTGCGTGTTCACGTGAAGCCGGAGGGGCACAGCCGGCCCGCGCGCGTATGGAAGGACAGCATCACTGCACTCGACCTGGGCGACACCGCAGCTACGTGGCTGACGGAAGCCGTGGGTCATTTAGCGCGATTGCTCCGCATCTCTCCAGTGCTCGATCGCCGCGCAAACGCCAACTTCGCCGGCCCGGTGCCCGCGCCATTATCTTTTGCGGACGGCTTTCCGGTCCTGGTCTGCAACGCCGCTTCGCTCGCTTATCTCAATGCACGAATGCCAAGCCCCATCGGTATGGAGCGCTTCCGTCCGAACATCGTGCTGGACGGGCTCGAGCCTTTCGAGGAAGACCGCATCGCCGAGCTCCGTTTCGAGAAGGTCACCCTGCGTTTGGTGAAACCGAGCACTCGCTGCGTGATCACCTCTACCGACCAGATCACCGGCGAAGCCTCGACCAATCCGCTGCCTATCCTGCGTGCGTTCCGCTTCGACAAGGTCCTCATGGGCGTCACCTTCGGCGAGAACGCAGTGATCGCCCACGGTGTGGGCGAGGTATTGGAGCGGGGTGCGACGTGCTCGGTAGTGCACGACTCCTGAATATTCCCCGTCTCGATTTTTCAAGCTACGACACGATGTTAGCGCGACTTTGGTCGGGGCCGCGGCCTTTTGAACTGTGCGCGGCGCACGTTCGACCGGCACCGCGTTGCGCCAAACTTCGCAAGCCGTTATTTCCAAAGGGAGTGTGCTGCAGGTCGCACTTTGCGATCTGCCCGACTGCGCGCCGGACGCGCGTCGGAAGGCGAAGTGTTATGCAGGAGCCATCGCTCATCATCGTTCTCGGCACGATCGTCGCCCCTCTGGGCGGAGCGTTGGCTTTCTGGATCTTCCGGGCGCGCGCCGCGCGGCAAGCGAACGGTGAGGCCCGCAGCTATTACCACGCGTTGATCGAGCAATCGCCTAACGGGGTGCTCATTGCGGACGCCTCCACGTTGCGCATCGTCGCGGCGAACACGGCTCTGCAACGCACGCTGGGATACTCCCTGAGCGAGCTTCGCTCCCTCACACTCGGCCAGCTGTTCTGCGATGAAGCGGCGGAGGATGACTCGCTCCTCGCGCGCCTGCGCAGCCCCGACCCCCGCATGCCGTTCGCGATTCGCCAGCGCTGCAAGAATGGCACGCTCGTCGACGTCGAGATCAGCGGCAACCGTCTCGCGAGCGTCGGCCAGCCGGTGCTGGCCTTCACGGCCAACGATGTCACCCTGCGCCGGAAGATCGAGGCGCAGTTGCTCGAGAAGCAGCAGCATCTCGACCATCTCGCGCACCACGATCAGCTCACGGGACTGCCGAATCGCCTGTTCCTCGCCGCACACCTGCCCGAGGCGATCGATGAGGCGCGGCGTACCGGCGCAACGCTCGCGGTGCTGTTCCTGGATCTTGATCGCTTCAAGCACATCAACGATTCGCGCGGCCACGAGGTCGGCGACAAGCTGCTGAAGACCGTGGCTTCGCGGGTCCGTTCCACCGTGCGTGACGAAGATGTGGTCGTGCGCATGGGGGGCGACGAGTTCATCGTCGTGCTGAAGAGCGTGAAAGGGCCGCAGCAGGTCAATGAGACCGCGAGCCGCATCAACGAAGCGCTGAGTGCGCCCGTCATCGTCGATGGCCGACCGCTCGTCACCACCGTGAGCATCGGGGTCAGCCTGTATCCGCGCGACGGCACGAACATCGGCGAGCTGCTGCGCCACTCCGACACCGCGATGTACCAGGCGAAGGATCGCGGCCGGAACAACTTCCAGCTCTTCAGCCCCGGCATGGATCGCAAGCTGAAGGAGCGCATCGCCGTCGAATCGAGCCTGCGCGCGGCCATAGAGCAGAAACAGCTCGACGTGCACTACCAGCCGATCATCGACATCGAAACGCATCGGGTCACGGGCCTCGAGGCGCTGCTGCGCTGGAAGCATCCGTTGCATGGGTTCGTGGCGCCCGGCCGGTTCATCACCGTCGCTGAGGAAACCGGACTCATCGTCCCCATCGGGGACTTCGTGCTCGAACGGGTGTTGAGCGACGTGGCCCGCTGGCGCGAGATCGGTTGGACGCCCGTTCCGGTTGCCGTGAATATTTCAGCGGTGCAGCTCCAGCGCACGGATTTGCCCACCACGATCCGCCGCCTCACGCAGCTGCACGGGGTGAAGCCCGGCATGCTGCAGGTTGAGCTCACCGAGAGCGCGGTATTCGAGCATCGCGAGGCGCGCTCTGGCGAAACGAGTGAAGACAGCATCTCGAAGCTGCGCGAGCTCGGGGTGCGCGTGGCCATCGATGACTTCGGCACGGGTTACTCGAGCCTTTCGTACCTCAAGCGCTGGCGAGTGGACTACGTGAAGATCGATCGCAGCTTCGTGCGGGATCTCGTCACGGACATGAGCGATCTTGCGATCGTCGGCGCCATCATCGCGATGGCCCGGCACCTGAACATTCAGGTGGTGGCGGAAGGGATTGAAGGATGGCAGCAGCTCGAGAAGCTGCGGCAGCTCCAGTGCAATCTCGCGCAAGGCTTCCTGTTCGCGAAGCCGACGCCCGCCTCGCAGTGCCGCCGCTTCCTGACCGGCGCGCCGCTCGACCTCACCGACGACGAAGCGCTCTTCGAGCCGCTCGACGCGACCGGAAGTTACGGACGGTAAGAGCAGAAGGCCGCGATTGCGGGGTAAAGGACGCTCGACGTCCGCTCCCAGGCGCTCACCCTGCACTCAGCCGTCAGACGCCTGAGAGCTTCCGTGCTTCTCCAACACCGCCTGCAGGTTCTCGAGCGTATCCGCTTCGCTCGCGGGCTTGTCCGTGCGCCAGCGCGCGATCCGCGGAAACCGAAGCGCGATGCCGGACTTGTGTCGACTCGACGCGGCGATCCCCTCGTACGCGAGCTCGAACACCTGCACCGGCTCCACCGCACGCACCGGCCCAAACTTCTCCAGCGTGTGCGCGCGGATCCATCTGTCGAGCTCGGCGATTTCGCTGTTGCTGAGCCCTGAATACGCCTTCGCGACGGGAACGAGTTCCCCGTCCTTCCACACGCCGAATGTGTAGTCCGTATACAAATTGGAGCGCCGCCCGTGCCCGGGCTGTGCGTAGACCATTACCGCGTCGAACGAATAAGGCTCGATCTTCCACTTCCACCACGAGCCGCGCTGCCGCCCCGTGCCGTACGGCGAAGCGCGAGCCTTCAGCATCAACCCTTCGACGCTGCGCGAGCGCGACTCCGCTCTCAGCGTTGCAAGCTCCTCCCACGTTGCGGCCTCCACGAGCGGTGACAGCGACAACACCGAAGGCGAGCCTTTCAGCAGCGCTTCGAGTCGTGCTCGACGTTCATGCATAGGCAGCGCACGGATGTCCGCGCCGTCCTGTTCCAGCAGGTCATACGCGAGGAAGCGCACCGGCACATCCCTCAGGATGTTCGCCGAAAGCTTCTTTCGCCCGATGCGCTGCTGAAGATCCGCAAAGGGCCGCACCGCCCCGTCGCGCCAGGCGACGATCTCGCCATCCAGCACTACGCCATTGGGCAGCCATGTCGCCGCCTCAACGATCTCGGGGAATCGTTCGGTAACGACATCCTCCCCGCGGGACCAGATGAAGCACTGGCTGTTGCGCCGGATGAGTTGCCCGCGAATGCCGTCCCACTTCCACTCGATCTGCCAGTCGGCCGGAGGGCCGAGCGTCTGCACCTCATCTTCGAGCGGAGAAGCCAGATAGAACGGGTAGGGTGCGGAAGGGTCGGTGGCCGGCAGATCGCCGCTCTTCAGCGCTTCCCAGAACGCCGCGCCAGGCTGCCACTCGCCCATCATCCGCCGCGCAACGTCGGCGCGCGAGACGTCCAGCACTTCCGCCAATGCGCGGGATACCAGCAGCTCCGACACTCCCACGCGCAGCTCGCCGGTGAGAAGCTTGTTGAGCAGAAAGCACTCCCGATACGGCAGCGTGCGCCACCACCCCACGATCGCCTCGCGCTGCTGTGTCTCGTCTTCATCACGAAGTGGCAGCAGGCGCTCATCGATCCACTCCGCCAGCGGCACGTCGGTGGCGACCTTCGTGCTCTCATCGGTTTCCATCAGGAGCGCGATGACCTCAGCCATATCGCCGACGCTCGAATACGACTCATCGACCAGCCACTCCGGCAGCCCCGAGGCCTCCACGAGCCATCGGTACAGCAGCGACGGCCCGATGAACCGTTTCAGTCGCCGACCCGAGAGAATGTACGCAGCCCAGGCCGCATCCGCCGGCGGAGCACTACGGAAGTAGCGCGACATCGCCGCCACCTTCAGGTTGGTCGATGTCGTGGTGTCGATTTCGTCGTACAGCTCCGCGAACGCGCGCACTAGTCCTCGTCCCCGAAAGAAGTGGCGAGAGCGCCGGCGTTCACGCCACGCTCCTTGAGATAACGCGCGAGCGCGTCCGAGTAGCCGTGCGTGAGCAGCACTTGCTTCGCGCGACTGGCGAGGCAGGTTTCGAGAAGGCCGGGCCAGTCCGCGTGATCGGAAAGCACGAAGCCGCGGTCGTAGCCGCGGCGACGACGGTCGCCCCGCACGCGCATCCAGCCGGAACAGAAGCCGCTGGAATGCTCGCCGAACCGGCGGGTCCAGGGCGTGCCGGCGGCGCTGGGTGGAGCGATCACGAGCGCGCCACGGTAGTCGGTTTTCTTTTCGGTGGTCGCCGGCGCGGTCGGCATCATGTCGACGGCGTTTCGCCGATAGAGGTTCGTGAGCGAGTCCACCGCGCCGTGCAGATACACGGGTTCGGCCGCCAGCGACCCGGCCACCGCCTTCAATTCCGCGAGCACGCGCTGCGCCTTGCCCAGCGCGTAGCAGAAGAGCAGCGACGCGATGCCCCGCTCCCGGTTGGCCTGCCACCAGCGCAGAATCTCCTCGGCCACCTGAGGCGTGGGCGCCCACCGGTACACCGGCAGGGCAAAAGTGGCCTCGCTGATGAAGACATCACACTCGAGCTGCTCGAATGGCGCGCAGGTGGGATCCGGCTGCCGCTTGTAGTCGCCTGACACGACCCACACGGCCCCTTCATGCTCGATGCGCACCTGAGCCGAACCCAGGATGTGCCCGGCCGGATGCAGCGTAACCTGCGTCTTCCCGAGCCGGATGGGCTGCCCGTATTCCACGGCGACCACGGTATTTCCGCTGCCCAGCCTGTGCCGCGCGATGGCCTCGCCCGGACGTGCGAGAATGTAGCGCGCGCTGCCGTGGCGAAGATGATCCCCATGGGCATGCGTGATCACCGCACTCTGCACCGGCTGCCAGGGGTCGATGTAAAAGTCCCCCGGCGGGCAGAAAAGCCCGCGATCCGTGTTGACGATGAGGGGTGCGGAAGCTGCTTGCATGCGAAGCCTGAACGGCGCGGTAAGACTTTTTTGGGGCGAGGGCGTTGAGTTTGACTGAGTTACCACACCAGCCCATTGCGCACGCGCAGTGCGCCGACGCCGTGCTGATGATCAGGCCCGCTTCATTCGATTACAACCCTGAAACCGCGGCGACGAACTCCATGATGCAACGACCCGGCGTGCTCGGCGCGACCGCGCACAACGACCTCGCACGAGCGGAGTTCCAGCACATGGTGAATGCCCTGCGCAGCGAGGGCATCACGGTCTGCGTCGCAGACGATACGCCGCAGCCGCCGAAGCCGGATGCGATCTTCCCGAACAACTGGGTCAGCTTCCATCCGGACGGCACCGTGGTGCTGTATCCGATGCACGCCGAAAGTCGCCGTCGGGAACGGCGTCTGGAGGTGGTCGACGCCGCGGCGGAAGAGGCGGGCTTCAAGATCACGCGCGTGCTCGATCTGTCGCCGCACGAGCTCGAAGGCCGCTGCCTCGAAGGCACCGGCAGCCTCGTGCTGGACCATGCGAACCGCGTTGCCTACGCGAGCGTCTCGCCGCGAACCCATCCCGCGGTGGTCGATGAATGGGCGCGCGAGCTCGGGTATACGCCCGTCGTGTTCCGGGCCCTGGACCGCGCCGGCGCGCCCATCTACCACACCAACGTGCTCATGTGCATCGGTGAGCGGTTCGCGCTGGTGGGCACGGAAGCCATTGCGCCGGCTGATCGGGCGCTCGTGCTCGGGAAGCTTCGCCAGAGCGGCCGCGAAGTCATCGAGATCGGCCACGATGAGATCGAGCGCTTCGCCGGCAACATGCTGGAGCTTGCCACGTGGGACGAAGCCCTCGGCGACAGCCGGGTGCTCGTCATGTCCGTGAGCGCGCGGGACGCCTTGACGCCCGACGCTTACGGCCGGCTGAGCGCCTGCACGGATACGCTGCTGGTCGTGCCCGTCCCCACCATCGAGAAACTGAGCGGCGGCAGCGTTCGCTGCATGCTGGCTGAGATATTCTTACCCGCGTGACCGAGCTTCTTTTCAAAGTGTTCGCGAGCTACCTCCTCGGCTCGCTCATCGGCAGTCTCATCGTCGGCAAGCTGCGCGGCGGTGTGGATATCCGCACGCTCGGCAGCGGCAACGCCGGTGGCACCAACGCGCTTCGCACGCAGGGCAGATCGTTTGCGCTCTGGGTGCTGCTCATCGATATCGGCAAAGGGATCATCGCCACGCGGTTGATTGCGCCCCTGCCGCTTCAGGCGCTCGGCCTGCAAGGGGGTCCAGGCGTGCACGAGTGGTTGCCGGTCTTGTGCGGGCTCGCGGCGATCCTCGGGCACGTCTACCCGATCTGGTACGGGTTTCGGGGTGGCAAGGGCGTTGCCACGCTCATCGGTGTGGTGTTTGGCGTCGAGCCGGTGCTTCTCGGTTTCGTGCTGCTCGTGTGGCTCATGATGGTCATGCTCTTCGGCTTTGTGGGTCTGGCTTCGATCGTTGCGGCGTTGTCCATCGCCGTTCTCGTGGCGGCAACCGGCATGCAACCGTATGGGCCGCTGCTTTCGTTCGGTGTGGCCGTCGCGGTGCTCGTCGCCTTCACGCATCGATCGAATCTCGCGCGCATGCGAGCAGGCACGGAGCCGCGTGCGCGTCGCCTGTGGCTGCTGGGTCGGCGGCGGGCGAGTTGAGGGCAGCATGAAGGGTCCCTCGGACTCGCGCGCGGGCTCCATCCACGCGTCATCACCGCTCGTCGCTCGGGTATTCGCGGAGCTGTGCGATGGCCAGTTCCATTCGGGTGAGGATCTCGCGAAGGCACTCGGCGTCACGCGCAGCGCTGTGTGGAAAGCCGCGAACGCGCTACGCGATCTGGGTACGCCGATGGAGGCCGTGCGTAATCGCGGCTACAAGCTCCCCGGCGCGAGCGAGCCCCTCGCGGCCACAGACATTCGGGAGCATCTCTCCACGCACGTGAGTGAGAGACTCACGCGCCTCGATGTGGCGTGGTCCACGACCTCCACCAACACCGAACTCGTCGAACGTCCGTATCCCGCACAGGGTCGCTCGGAAGTGCTGCTTGCGGAGTTCCAGACGGCTGGACGCGGCCGGCGCGGGCGTTCGTGGCTCGCGCCGCCGGGCGGCGCCGTGTGTCTCTCGCTCAGCTGGACGTTTCCGGAAGTGCCGCGTGACGCAGGCTCGTTGAGTCTCGCGGTCGGCGTCAGCGTTCTGCGAGCACTCACTGCGCTCAACGTGCCGGACGTTCGGCTGA
>JBDZVF010000233.1:0-9609 GCA_040255575.1 Pseudomonadota bacterium
GCACGCCGTGCAGAAGGTGGCCGATGCGTTGCCCGGGTTCGGTATCGTCGCAGCGGTGCTCGGCATCGTGAACACGATGTCGGCGCTCGACGGCGCGGACACCGCCACCATCGGTCACAAGGTCGGCGCTGCGCTCGTCGGCACCTTTCTCGGCATTCTCGTCGCGTACGGCTTCGTCGGGCCGATCGCGACCGCGATGGAGCATCGCGCCCATGAGGACGGCAAGTCCTTCGAGATCGTGAAGATGGCGCTGGTGGCGAGCGTGCGCGGCTACGCGCCGCCGGTCGCGGTGGAGTTCGCCCGCAAGCTGCTGTTCGCGGAAGATCGCCCGACGTTCGGCGAGCTCGAGGCGCAACTGAAGGGCAAACCCATTCCGGGCAGCCCCGGCAAGCCGAAGGCCGCGTAAGCGCTCGCCTCGTCATGTCGGCCATGAACGGCGAGCAGCGCCCGATCATCATCGTCAAGAAAAAGCGCGTGGGGGCGCCGAGCCACCACGGGGGCGCGTGGAAGGTCGCCTACGCCGATTTCGTCACCGCGATGATGGCGTTCTTCCTCGTGCTGTGGCTCGTGACCGCGATCTCCAAGGAGCAGCGCGCGGCGATCTTCGACTACTTCAAGAATCCGAGCATGGAGCCGGGGAAGAGCGTGAAGCCCGCGCCGGGGCAGATGGGTCCGGGCGGGGCGAGCACGAGTCCGATCGATCTCGGCGGTGGCCTCGACGCGCCACGCACCACCCAAAGCATCAAGCCCGGCGTGGGGGTTCCTTCACCCACTGCGATGCCGGTCAAACAGAGCCAGATGAGCGAGACGGAGCGGATCGCGGCCGAGGCGCTGGCGCTCGAGAAGGCGCAGGTGGAGCTCGACAACAAACGCATGGAGGCGCTGCTGCAGGAGCTGAAGGAAGCCATCAACAAGAGCCAGGCGCTCGAGCCCTTCAAGGATCAGCTGCTGCTCGACATCACCCCGGAAGGGCTGCGCATCCAGATCGTCGATGCGAAGAACCGGCCCATGTTCGATATCGGCAGCTCCAAGCTGAAGAGCTATACGGCGGCCATCCTGCGCGAGCTCACGCCGTACCTGAACTCGGTGCCGAATCGCATCAGCCTCACGGGGCACACGGATATCACGCCGTATGCCGGCGGCACGGGCTACACGAACTGGGATCTGTCCACGGATCGCGCGAACGCGGCGCGCCGCGCCCTCGAAGGCTCGGGGCTCGCGACGGACAAGGTGTCGCGCGTCGTCGGGCTCTCCTCGTCGGTGCTGTTCGATCGCGCGAATCCGCGCAACCCGATCAACCGGCGCATCAGCATCGTGGTGCTGACGAAGGGCGCGGAGCAGGAAGCGCAGAAGACGGATATCCCGATGCAGGTCGCCGGTGCCACGCCGTCGGGCGCCACGCAGTCAGGTGCCACGCGGCGAGGTGTCGCGCAGCGCGGCGTCAGCCAAGCCGGCGGCACGCGCTCCAGCCCCGCGCGGGCCGCGGGCGCTCAACTTCCTCAGCCGGGCACGCCGGGGCCCATCAACCCGATCGACAAACCGGTGAACCCGCCGATGGGCGCGGCGCCCATCCCGCTCGCAAGCTCAACGGCTCACACTGAAGCTTCGGTGCCCGCCTCGGCACCGAAGCACCCGATTCCCGCCCGCTAGGCTATTCCCCGCGACTCTTCAGCGCTGACTGGCGGGCCGCCTCGAACTCGTCACCCTTGTTCCAGGTGGGCATCGCATCCGCCTGCGCGATGAGCCACGCCGCATAGAACCCGATCTGCGCGTCCTCGATCATGCCGTCGAACACCCAGGTGTCATCGATCTCGTCGGAAGGCTGGTGGTAGACGTGCTCCTCCCACTGCTCCTTCCACTTCTTGCCCCAGCCCGGCGGCTTGCCGATGTAGTCCGTGCCGCGATCGAAGTAGATCGCCGGCACGCCGATCTTGGCGAAATTGAACTGGTCCGAGCGATAGAAGTAGCCCCGGTCGGGAAACTGATCCGGCACGAGCACGCGGTTCTGTTTCGCGAGCAGCGCCTTCACGAGCCCATCGAGCGAGGACTTGCCGTAGCCGATGTACGTGAGGTCCTTCGTGCGACCCTGGAACGTGCCGCCGTCATAGTTGATGTTGGCGGTGATCTGGCCCGGCGCGAACGTGGGATGCGCCGCGTAATACTGCGAGCCGAGCAACCCCTGCTCTTCCGCGGCAACGAACAGCACGAGCACAGACCGGCGCGGCCGTTCGGGTAGCGCCGCGAGCGCACGCGCAATCGCAAGCACCTGCGCGCAACCGGAAGCGTTGTCTTCGGCGCCGTTGTAGATCCTGTCGCCGGTGGCGTCGGGCGGGCCGATGCCAAGGTGATCGTGATGCGCGGTGAGCACCACCACCTCGTTCTTCAGCTTCGCATCGCTCCCCGGCAGAAGCCCGGCAACGTTCGCGGTCTTCGCGCGTGAAACCTTGTTTTGGAATTTGAACGTGGTCTTCAGCGCCAGCGGCACCGGCTTGAAGTTGGGGCTGCGCGCGGCCGCGATGAGCTTGTCCAGGTCCTGGCCGCCCGCTTTCACGAGCCGTCGCGCCGCCTCCTCGGTTGCCCAGCCTTGATACTGCACGCGCGGCTCGCCTTCGGCGGGCAGGCCGAACTGCTCGCCGGACCAGGACGAAGTCACCACCTGCCACGGATACCCGGCAGAAGGCGTGGTGTGCACGATGATCACGCCCGCGGCACCGTGGCGCGCGGCGCTTTCATACTTGTAAGTCCAGCGGCCGTAATAGAGGCGCGTGGTGCCGGCGAAGAGCTTCGGGTCCCAGTCCGGGTCGTTGTTCAGCATCACGACCACCTTGCCCTTGACGTCGACGCCCTTGAAGTCGTCCCACTGGTACTCCGGCGCCTCGATGCCGTAGCCGACGAACACGACCTCGGCGTTCTCGAACCCGCCGGTCGGTGTCTGCACACCGCTCGTGCCGGTGTAATCGTCGTAAAACTTGAGGTCGACGCTGCCGTTGCGGCCGGTGAACGTCCAGACCTTGGGGGCCTGCGTCTCGACGCCGACGATATCGATGGGCTGCTCCCACTGGCCGCCGGGCGCGCCAGGCTGGTAGCCCAGCGACTGCAACTCACGCGACAGATACAACCGCGCGAGCTGATCCCCGCGCGTCGCGGGGCCGCGGCCCTCCAGCAAGTCATCCGCCAGGAAGCGAATCGGGGCTTCGAGCGTGTTACGCGTAATCTCGGCCTGCGCCACTTTCTCGACCGCGTCGGGAATCGTGACGGACTGTGCGATCGCGGCGGTCGCGATCGTCAGCGCCAGAGCCGCCGTCATCCATCTGCAAACGTTCTGCGTCATCCTCATGGAGCTCCCCACGTGTGAGTGCGCGAGTTTGGTTCCGCGCGCCGCACGACTGTTCTATGACGGTGCGCGATTTCCCGGCATGGTACCAACGGAGTCCACTCGAAACATGCCCTCGAACAGCCACTTGAGACGAGACGAGCCGTCGCGCGCGACTGGCACCGAATTTGCTCGCAGAGGAAGTACTAGATGAGCCCGCTTGCCGCTTCCCGCCGGAGGGAAACCATGCCGATGTCTGAAAGCGTTGCGACTGCGAACATCGCCGCGCCCCGCACGGCGAGCACGAGCGCCGCGATGGAGAACTCGTGGCTGGCGCCCCTGCCGAGAACCTACTTCGTGGGTGGCTTCAAAGTGGAACACGTGCGCGATGCATACGGGCATTCCACCTGGACGTGCGATTGCGTGGAGTTTGCCCGCGCGCAGCGGTCGGGCCTGGAGCGTGGGTGTGCGCACACGCAGCGGATCGCGGCGGCTGCAGAGCTGGACAAGCTGCTACGCACGCCGGGGCTCATCATGCCGACGAGCTGCTATTGAGAGCTACATGGCGAACCCTAGCGGCGCCGAGGCGACGCTGGAAGCGCCACTTCACGCCACCAGCCAGTCCCCTCAGCCGCCCGGCGATTGAGGGCTTCTTTGCTCTGGGCTAGAACTGACCCCGAATAGCGTAGCGAACCGAGAGCTCGACTTTCGTCTCTATCGCTAGCGCCGGCTCGCTGAGCTGCGCCGGCCGCGCCTTCACATCGCTCCGCACGCGCAGCCACTCGAGCATCACGCGCCAGCTTTCATCTGGCTGAAAGGAGTAGGCCGCGGTCCACGCGTGCCCCTTCTCATTGCCCGGGCTCGTTCCGTCCCCCATCTCCACTTCGAACGTGTCATACCGCGCTGTCACCATGTGCGGGCCGAAGTTGCGGGCGAGCATCGCTGAACGTGAATTGAAGTCCCACTCCAGGTGGAAACCGTGCGGCTCGATAACCGTCTGCCCATCGAGCCATTGCAGCAGCACCGTCCACCCGCGCGCGGTTTCGACGCGCAAGGCTGCGGCATCGAACGTCGTGTCCCACGCGTAGTTCTTCAGCTTTTCCACCTCGACGGTCGGGTCGCCGCGGTTGTCGTAATGAAGCACATTGAGTACCGCGCGATCGAGATAGAGCAGCTGGCCGCCGACGTAATAGCCCGGCCGATGATCCATCTCATGGAATGCCTGGCGAACGGGCTCCTCGGGATCGGGCCCTTTCGCGCCCACCCGTCCGAACAGCGTCGTCTGACGATCGTCGAGAACGAAGCCGTTCAGCGCGATCATCGTTCCGGCGGGGTCGTTCCAACCGTACAGGGCACCCGTGAGCTGCACGTCCAAGGAGTGGCCCATGCGCGTGCCGAGCCAGTCCACCTGACCTTCGAGGCCGATGGTGCGTACCTCCTCCCCGATCCAGCTGCTGATGGGTGACGGCGTGAGGGTGTACGGGGTTTCCCATCCCAGCGCGCGATTCTCGAGCGACATCGGAGGATAGAAGGCGCCGAGCCGCGCGCGCGTGCGAAAGCCGGCAATCGGGTATGGCTTGTACTCGAGGTAGGCTTCTGTGAGATCGATGGGATTCTTGTCGTGATCTCCCCAGCTGGAGGCTTCCGCGTAGAGCGCGAAGACCTCACCCAGGGGTTGATTGATCGCCGCTCGCAAGCGGCCGAGATGCAGGACGCTGTCGTCCGCGTCATAGCGCAACTTGCCCTGGCCGCCATCGAGATAGGAATTGCGGCCGTCGGAGTCGACGGCGCGCACGTCGATGGAGAGATCGTATGAGGCTGCATGCGCGAATGACGCCGCGCCGAGCAGCAACCCGCAGACGACACCGACGCGCGCCGTCGCGCGCGCCACGGCGGCCGAGCCTCGCGTGGTCACCCAGCACGGCACGGCCATCCGGCACGGCGCAGCCACCCAGCACCGCGCAGCCACCCAGCACCGCGCAGCCACCCAGCGCCGCGCAGCCGCCCAGCGCCGCGCAGCCGCCAAGCGCCGCACGGTCGCGAAGCGTCGCCGGGCCTCTAGTAGTCCCATGAGTGCGGTCGCCCCTTGAGCGGCGCAGGTCGGGTCATGTCTTCGATCTTCAGCTCGACGTCGTTGTGGCCGGCACCCACCCGCACCGGCCGCTCGAGCATCTTCGTCGGATCCTTGAGCAGCGGATGCCAGATCCGGATTCGATACAGCCCATCCGGCAGGTTCGGAATCGTCCAGCCGCCCTTGTCGTCCGTGCGGCCGAAGTACGGCGCGGCGGTCACGACGATGAAGGCCACCATGTTGTCGTGGATGTTGCAGCCGAGTGTGACGATGCCCGCCTGGTCGAAAACCACCGGCGAGTGCGGCTGCCCCCGATACAGCGGCAGCTGGAAGCGCCGCGCCGGCGAGAACGAATAGACCTGATGGCTCACCTGATCGCTGTTCGGGAAAGACACCGATGAGCCGACCGGAATGACCGTGACTTCCGGCACGAAACTGAGCTCGACCTGATCGACGATCGCCTTCTGCGGCACTGGCGCCGGCAGTTTCCCCGCCTCGGGTTCGGCCGTGATGACCGCACCGGCGAGCGCCTTTCCGTCCGCTGTCGCGACCAAAAACGAGACACTGGCGGCAAACACGGGCCCCGCCGCCATCCACAAGGTCGCCAGCAGGACCGCGCCGCGAAGCAGGCCTGCGTGAAGACCGGGCGTGGCCACCCCAGCCGTGCGCTTCATCTCACTCCCACACTGGATTTCTCGCGCCTTCAGGGGGCGCTGCGTAACATCGATGTTCCATATTCGAGCCGATGTGATGGGTAGTTTCCGCAACCGACTTCTCGTGCTGATCATTGGTCTGGTCGTCATCACACAAAGTGTGACGCTGATCGCAGTGCTCGCGCGCGTGGAGCAGACGGTCGCAGGACGAGCGGCGGATGAGCTCGGCGCGGGCGGCGCGTTCATCGAGCAGATGATCCAGTTCCGCGCCTCCCAGCTCGCGAGCGGCGTGGGCGTTCTCGCCTCGGACTTCGGCTTCCGCGAGGCGATGGCCTCGGGGGATCCGCGCACGCAGCTTTCTGCTGCCAACAATCATCTTCGGCGCATCGGTGCGGACCTGATGCTGCTGCTCGACAATCGCGGAGCGCTCATCACCTCCACTCAACCCGTGGATGCAGGAACCGCGAGCGCGCTCAGCCAGCTTCTCGCCGCGGCAGACATGGCGGCGGATCGACCACACGTAATGGCCATCGCCGGGCGCCCGTATCAGTTCTTCGTGCAGCCCGTGCGCGCGCCCGAAGTGATCGGATACGTTGCGATGGGTTTCGCGGTGGACGACTCCCTAGCACGCAGGATGAGCGCACTCGTTGGCGCGCAGATCAGCCTGATATCTGCTCGCGCGGATGGCACCCCTTTCATCGCCTCTTCGCTCGAACCGGGCGAGCGCGAGGCGCTCGGCGATATCGCGCTGAAGGCGCTGCGAAGCACGGGCGCGCAGCGACTGGAGTTAGGTAGCGACAAGTACCTCAGCGTCTCGCGCCAACTCCCTTCCAGCCCCGACTCGATTTCAATTCTCCTGCAGAGGCGCATGCACGCCGTGATGGCCCCGTATCGCGACGTGCGGGATGCCATGCTCGTGATCGGCACGATCGCGCTGCTGGCCTCCATCGGCGTGGCCCTGCTCGCGGGGCGAAGCGCGTCCCGGCCGATTGCGACCCTGGTGAAGGCCGCGCGTCGCATCGAGGAGGGCCGCTACGACAACCCCGTGCCGATCATCGGCGCGAAGGAGTTCCGCAAGCTCGCTTCGACGTTCAACGCCATGCAGTCAGGCATCGCGGACCGCGAGAATCGCATCACGCATCTTGCGTACCACGATGTGCTCACCGGCCTGCCGAATCGCGCGTTCGCAGAGATCCATCTCGACGGCATGCTGAAGAGCGACGCGACGACGCCTTTCGCGCTGATTCTGGTGGACGTCCGCAATCTCCCCGAGGTCAATGCGACGCTCGGTCACCACGTGGGTGACGAAGCGCTGACTGAGGTGGCCCGCCGGCTGCGTCAGAACGTGGGCGGAGCAGACTTCGTCGCGCGACTGTCGGCGCACCAGTTCATCGTGGTGACGCGGCCGTGCTCGCTGCAACGTGCACCGCTCCTTGCCGAGCAGCTTACGGGAACCATCCGCGCCGGCTTCCATGTGGCGCAGGTGAGCCTGGACATGGATGCGATCGCTGGCATCGCGGCTTTCCCGGAGCACACTACCGCGCCTCGGGAGCTCCTTCGTTGCGCGCAGCTCGCGCTGCATGACGCGGACTCCGCCCGCACTCGCGTGGCGCTGTATGTCACCGGTCGCGATGAGGAACATCGACGTCGCCTGACGCTGTTGACGGAGCTGCGCATCGCGCTGGAAAACGATGGATTGCAGCTCGTCTACCAACCCAAGGTGGAGATGGGCACACGCACGGTGAAGAGCGTCGAGGCTCTCGCCCGCTGGACGCATCCGCACCTGGGCGTGGTGTCGCCGGGCGAGTTCGTTCCCCTCGCCGAGCAGACCGGCAACACGCGCCGGCTCACGAGCTGGGTGGTTGCCGCGGCGATTCGGCAGATGGCGGCCTGGCGACGCGAAGGCCTCGAGATCGATGTGGCGGTGAACCTCTCCGCCGCGGACATCCTCGACGCGCAGTTGGGCGATGAAGTGCTTCGCACACTTCGGAGTCACAACGTCCCACCCACATCGCTGCTGCTGGAAATCACGGAAAGCGCCGTGATGCGGGACCCCGTGCTGGCGGCGCGGAACATGCAGCTGCTGCAGGTGTCGGGCGTGCGTTTCGCGATCGACGATTTCGGCACGGGGTATTCCTCGCTCTCGCACCTCAGCCGCTTGCCGTTCGATGAGCTGAAGATCGACCGATCGCTGCTCGCGCATGCGCACGAGCGGCCGGACGATGCGACCATCGTGGCGTCGACGATCGAGCTGGCCCATCGCATGAAGTTGCGCGTGGTGGCCGAAGGCGTGGAAACCTCGGCCAACTGGAATCTCCTGCGCCACCTCGGCTGCGACCTGGCGCAGGGCTATCTCGTGAGCCCGCCGATTCCACCCGACAAGATTCCGCGGTTCGTCTCCGAAGCGAATCAGCTGCTGCAGGATTCGGACTCGACCCAGCGCCAGATCCAGGCGCTGCAGATCCTCAATTCGCACGCGCGCTAAGAGTTTTTCGCGTCAGGCCAGATCGGCGAGCACCGCTGGAACGTGGCGGCGAAGAATGGCGCTTTGCGCTTCCCACTGCGCCTTCTCATCGAGCGGTGCGAGGAAGCGGACCTCACCTCCCATGTATGCTGCCAGCGGCACGCCGTCCCGATAGAGAACGCGATTGCCCGTGAGTGCGGGCACGCGCGCCTCCGGCGTGATCAGGCCGACGAGGTTGAGCGGATCCGCAGCGGAAACCGCGATCAGCTGGCCGTCATGCGGCTTGCGGCGCGCGTCTCGCAGAAGACTCACCGCCTCGGGCGTCGCGTACTGCTCCCCCGAGAAACCCGCGATGAAGCGGCCACCGCGAATCTCGCCCCTCGCCTCGAGGCGGCGACAGCACATGAGGATGTCTCGCCACGGCGGCAGCCAAGGCGCTTCGGCCGCGAGCAGCTTCCAGAGGATGACGCCCCAGCGACGCAGAAGGGTGCGTACGAGATTCTCGACCGCTTCGCTGTTACCTGCGTCGAATGTGCTGCCCGCTTCGGATGGGCTGGCCGAAGTCGATTTGCGCACGAGTGCCCAGCGGCCCGAATCGGCCATGCCGAACAGCGCTATTCGACGGCCTCGCCGGCCGCCGGCACGAGGGCGACGGCGATCCGCCGGCAGCAGCAGTGCACGCAAACCGGCGAAGCTGTCGGAGTTCACGACACCGAGCGCGACGAGCTCCGCGATGGCTTCTTCCACTTGCGTGGGCAGCATTCTCGTTTCATCGACGATTTCGTCGAAGAATGAGGCGCCGTGCGCCTGGATGACCTCGGCAACATCGTTTGCACGGCTGGTGAGATGCGAGGCATCCGGCGCGTCCGCGAACTCGGACCACAGGCGCACGTTCCGCCGCGGCAGGAGCGTGATGGGCGTGGATTTCACCGGAGCGGCCCCGCGCTCGGGGCTCGCTGTGCGCCTGGCGAGGCGAGTCCAGACGAAGCGGCCCGAGAGGCATTGTTCGTCGAGCCACGAGGGCTCGTACTCGTTGATGCGCGCGGGAAGAATTTCGGTTTCCCAGGCGCCCGCCGGCGCTTCGAAGCCTTCGAGCTGGCCGAGGATC
>JBDZVF010000234.1:0-9594 GCA_040255575.1 Pseudomonadota bacterium
CTGTTCGACCAGCTCGGTCAAATCGCACTCCGCGGGTGCCAGCTGCAAGCGCCCCGCTTCGATCTTGGAGAAATCGAGCACATCGTCGACGATGCCGAGGAGCGAGTCCGCCGAGCGATGAATGCCCTCCACGAAGCGGCGCTGCGCCTGGGGAAGCTGGGTGTCGAGCAACAGCTCGCTCATGCCGAGCACCGCGTTCATCGGCGTGCGCAGCTCGTGACTCATGCGGGCGACGAAGTCACTCTTGGCGCGCGAGAGGATCTGAAGCTGCTCGTTACGTTCTTCCAGCTCGCGCGTGCGGATGCGCACGGTCTTTTCGAGCTCCCGGCTGTACAGCAGCTCGCGCTCGCGTCGCTGCCGATAGTGTCGCCACAGATACCCTAAAATCAGCAGCACGACGATCGCATACGCCACCCTGGCGAGCGGCGTGTTCCAGGGAGCAGCGGCCACCTGCAGGGCAATCGCAAGCCCTTCGTCGTTCCAGACGCCATCGGCATTCGCGGCACGAACCCTGAAAACGTAGTGACCCGCATCGAGGTTCGTGTACGTGGCGGACCGTTGGCCACCCACATTGTTCCAGCCGGTGTCGAAACCCTCCAGACGATAGCGATAGCGATTGTTCTCGGACGAGGTGAAATCCAGCGCGGAAAACCCGAACGTCACGAGCTTGTCGTTGTGAGCCAGCAGCAGGGGCCGCCCCGGCGCCGGCAATTCGTTGACAGCCAGCGTGCGATCGAGGATCCGGACCGACGTGAGCACCACACGCGGCGGCGGCGCGGCGGCCGGCTCGTCGCCCGGCGCGAACGCGTTGAAGCCATTGCTCCCGCCGAAATACAACGTGCCGTCGTGGCCGCGATAGTGTGCGTTGAAGTTGAAGTCCTCGCCCTGCAGCCCGTGCGCTTCGTGAAACAATTTCATCGCCCGGCTCGCCGGGTCGAAGCGCACGAGGCCGTTGTTCGTGCTGAGCCACAGACGCCCGAGGTCATCCGACTCGATGCCGTAGACCACCTGGCCGCGCATCTCCGCAAGCCCCACCGGGCTTTCGAAGCGAATCGCGGCGGGATCGTCGGAGCGGCCGAGCACGTGATCCACGCCGCCGCCGGCCGTACCCACCCACAGTTCGCCGCGCGCGTCGACGTGCAGCGCGTACACCGTGTCGTCACTCAGGCTCGTCGGATCGCCGTCGCGGCGACGAAAGTGATGGAAGCGGCCGGTGCGACGGTCATAGAGGTTGAGCCCCGCGCCGATCGTGCCGATCCACAGATTGCCGAGCGAGTCTTCCGTGATGGCACTCGCCTCCGCGCCACTGAGCCCGGACGCATCGTCCCGGCCAAACGGGTAGCGCTCGAATCCGCCGCTTTCCGGATCGTAGCGACCGAGGCCGCCGCCGAACGAGCCGATCCACAAGACGCCGCGGCGATCCTCGTACAACGACATCACGCCATCCGCCGGCAGGCTTGCCGGGTCGCGATCGCTATGGCGGAACGCCCGCATCGAGCCATTGTCCGGATCGAACCTCGCAAGGCCGCCTGCCATCGTGCCGATCCACAGCGCGCCAGCACGATCGCGCAGGAGGGCCATCACACGCTCATCCGGCAAGCCGGGATTGCCGGCACCGAACACCGGCCGCCGCTCACGTCGGCTGGCCGTCTCGATTTCAACAACACCGCGCAGCGTGCCCACCCAGAGCTTGCCGGGCGCTCGCTGCGCAAATGCATTGATGGGAACGTTGCGCGTGAGCGGACTCAGATAGTGCCCCAGCGCCCAGCTGCGTGGGTTCCAGTGACTCGCGCCACCCGCGCGCGTTCCCACCCACAGCACGCCACCTCGATCCTGGTACAGGGACATGATGTCGGTATCGCGCAGGCTCTGCGGATTATCCGCGTCGCGCCCATAGCGAATGAACCGTTCCGACTCCCGATCGAAGAGGTTCAGCCCATTGGACGTGGCGACCCAGAGCCGTTGCGCATCGTCCTCCAGGATCGCGAGCACCCGGTCGTTGCTCAGCGAGCCGGGTATGGACGCATCGTGCCGGAAGCGCGTGATCCGGCCGCTGTCGGGTTCAAAGCGGATGAGGCCGCGATCGAGCGTGCCGACCCACAGTGCGCCCGCCCGATCGGAGCGAATCGCGCGAACGCGCACCGCGCCCGGCTCGCGGCCACCGCGGCGCAGATCCACGTTCACGAAGTCGCCGCGAGCCGCTTCGTAACGGCTGAGGCCGTTGTCAGTGCCGACCCACAGCTGGCCTTTGGAGTCCGTATGCAGCGCGAACACGCGATCGGACGCGAGCGAGCGCGCATCGCCGTCGCGGTGATGGAAGTGGCGCGCCCGACGCGTGCGCGGATCGAGCATATCCAGGCCTTCATCCGTACCGACCCACACGGCACCCGCCGCATCGATCAGCAGCGTGCGCACGAGGTCGCTCGACAGCGAATGCGCATCGGCGGGATCGTGCCTGAAGCCCTCGAAGCGATCGCTCTTGCGATCCCACCTGGCAACGCCGCCGCCCCACGTGGCGAGCCAGAGGTCACCGTTTCGATCTTCCGCAAGCGACCAGACGTAGTCGTTCGCGAGCCCATGCTCATTGCCGCGTTCACGGCGATACTCGTGAACGGAGTAACCGTCGTAGCGATTGAGCCCGCTCTCGGTTCCGAGCCACAGATAGCCCTGCGAATCCTGCAGGATGCTCATGACGGTGTTCTGGGAAAGCCCGTCTCGCATCGTCAGGTGCTCGAAGTACATCGGTCGGGCTTCCGGCACCCCGACCGACGCAGGTACTTCAGGAACCGCGGCGCTGGCCTCGAGCGCGACTAATGCCGCCCACAGGGCGAAGGCACCCGAAATGTGCCGCGGATCCATCGCCCGCCCTAGGGCTGGGCTCCCGTGCCGATTTCTCTATCCGCGAAGTTGTTACTCCACGTGTAGCCATTGCTCCACGTGTAGCCATTACTCCAGGTGTAACCGTTGCTCCAGGTGTAGCCGCCGCCCCAGGTGTAACTGTCGCTCCAACTGAGCTCGCCGGGGTCGGAGTAGCTGCCATTCCAGAGCAACCCGTCGAGCGTCGAGGCAAGACCCACGATGAGGTCACCGAGAATCGGGACCCCGCCCAGCAAACCACCGAGAAGACCTGTGAGTGGCCCCGTGCTGGAGGCACCTTGTGTTTCCATGATGTAGAAGTTGCCGTTCGCGTCCTGATTCGCGCGACCGCCATAGTGGCGAATGCCCGCGAGATCGAGTCCGACGTTCAGCCCCACGTTGGCGCAGCCGGTTGCGGTGCTGTACACCGCATCGTTGGCGTTCACGAGGCCTGCACCCTGCTGGAACACGGTGTACGCGAGCGACCCATCCGGCTTCACGGCGGGACGCGCACTCGACATCAACCGACATTTGACGTCATCCGGCGTCAGTCCAGGGCTGGCTTCGAGCATCAGCGCCACCACCCCGCTCGTGACCGCCGCGGCCTGCGAGGTGCCGGAGATCGTGAGATCACGATAGGTGCTGTCGACCCAGTTCGGAAACTGCAGCGCCAGCGTGCCGTCGTCCGGCGCGTAGGCGCGAACATGCCCGCCCATGGAGACAACTTCCGGCTTCACGAACCCTTCGTACGTCGGACCTGCGGCGGAAAACGAGGCGAGCGTGTATTTCAGTGGTTGCAGCGGCTGGTAGTTATCAGTCACCGCGCCGACCGTGACGACATACGGAACATTGCCCGGCACGCCGACCGACATAGGTGTGGGCCCGCTGTTGCCCGCGGCCGCTACCACAACGATGCCCGCGTTCCACGCGGCCATCACGGCCTGGTTGAGGGGGTCCTCCCAATAATGAGACGTGGGGGTGCCGCTCAGCGAAAGATTGATTACGCGGATGCCGTAAGCAGCCCGGTGGTTCACCACCCATTGGATGCCGCGGATCACATCGAAGTATCGCCCGCGGCCTTCACTATCCAGAACGCGCACCGACACGAGGTTCACGCCCGGCGCGACGCCCTGGTAGCGACCGGTTTGGGCGATGGCGCTGCTCGCGATCACCGACGATACATGCGTGCCGTGCCCGTGCAGGTCGTCGATGTCCGCGCCGTACTTGTTGAACAGGCGCGTCGCATAGAACGCGGGGTTCTCGCGATCCAGAATCACGTCGTATTGAGCGAGCACGCGAGGCGAGCGGCCATAAGAGGTGGTCTGAAGTGGGCCCTTGTTCCGCCAGACGCCCGTATCCAGCACGGCCACGGTCACGCCTCGACCCGTCACGCCACCCTGATGCAACGTGCTGGCGGCAACTTCGGCCGGATAGTAGGTCTCGGGCGCAGCCGACACGCTGCTGCTGTTTACGCTGCCCTCGTGAAAAATCTTCAATCGCGGGATCGGCTGCTGGCTCAGTGCGTCCAGCTCGCGCGCATCGAGTTGTGCGCCCACCGCGCGGATGATGCCGAGATCCCCCGTGACGATGCCGCCCACTTCTTCGACGGCGCGCTTCGCGATTGCGGCGCTGGATGCCTGGACAATGTAGTCACTGCGAACACCCGGCTGGATGGTGCGCGGAACCTGCACCATCGGCCAGACAGGTGAAATCGCCGTGTTTACATTAATGCGTGGCTCGGGAGTTGGGGCTGCATCGAGCGCCCGATCGGGTCGAAGCGCCAGCGACGCGCCCAGGATCAACAAGAAGCCGGCGAGTCCGGCCGCGAAGAATTTGACGCGCCCTCGTCCGTGCATGGTCATGATGCCCTCCCCTCTTTCCACGTCCCGCTGCCGCGGCCTTGTACCAGATGCGACCGCGGCCGTCGAAAATTATAAGCGCGGCCGGGTGTCGCAAAATGGAGAATGCTGTATCAAGGCTGACCCACAGCATATGTACGACAGGGCGCTACGTCGAGCCCGTCGCGAACGCCGCGAACTCCTGCGCAACCTGTTCCAGGTATCGGTCAAGCGTGGCGCGCATCTCGGGCGCGAGGTTGACGAAATCCCGGCGCGCATCCGCGGGATCACGGGTGCGGATGAGAATGCCGGCCCTCACCAGGTCCTGGATGCGGCGGACCGCGGTGCTCGAAGAGACCTGCTCCGCTGCCATGCTCAGCGCCGAAACCGACAGGCGCTGAGCCGTTCTTTCCACGCGCACGAGCTCGCGCACCAGGTCCCACGCTACATCGTCGAGCTCACCGAGCGGCGGATACTCGCGACGTAAACGGCGCAGACGATCCATTCCCAGCAGCGCGACATCCGCAGCGTGGGCCGCCCCGCGCTCGGGTGCCGGTGTCGCTACGGCAGCGGACGTTGCTCCAGCCTCGATCGCCCGCGGGGTCGCACGACGCTGCACGATCGCGGCCAGTTCCTGCGCCTTGCGCGCGAGTGCGGCCACTTCATCGGGTAATGCGGAGGCCGCCCGGGCGCGCAGGGCGGCGTCCCACGCGTTGCGAACTACGCCGAGCAGATTCTGCGGACGTACGGGCTTTGTCAGAAAGTCGATGGCGCCGAGGCGGAGCGCCGCTACTGCGTAATCCACTCTGGCGTGCGCGGTCAGGAAAATCACGCGCGGGGCCGCGCCGACAGCGCTCTGCGAGTTGATCCGCCCGAGCAGCGCGATGCCGTCCATGCCGGGCATGTTGATGTCGCTGATCGCCAGAAGAATGTCCGGATCGGCTGCGACGAGCGCCAGTGCCTGCTCGCCGCTCGAGGCGGTGAGGCAGGAAAATCCGTTCGCCGTGAGTACGGAGCTCACCAGCTCCAGCGTGGGTGGGTCGTCATCTATCGCGAGAATTCGCATTTCGACTGGATGCCTTCGAGCTTGCGCGCCCGTTCAACTATGATCGCGTCTTACCGGGCGACGCATCGCGGACAGCGAAAATATAGCCGGCGAGTCCCTTCTTGTAGCACGATTATGAAACTGGAACAGCATCGTGGCCATGGTGGGCTCAAATGAAATCAGCTGGGGACGAATCGCAGCAGCACGTGCTCGATCGGCACGTGTTCGACGAGCTGTTCGCGGCGCTCGGAAACGATACAACCCGTGTGCGCAACGTGTATCGCAAGTTCCTCGACAGCACGAACGCGCGCCTCGAAGAGGTGCGTCATCAATCCGTCACGGATAGCGCCGCCACCTTCCACGCCCTCAAAGGCAGCGCCAGCATGGTGGGCGCCAATCGCCTGGCGGAGCTTGCGGCCGAACTCCAGCAGGCCGCCTCGCGCCTCGATTATGAGACCAAGGTCTCGGCGATCCGCGCGCTGCAGTCGCAGCTCGCGCTCTTTCGGGCGGAGCTCGAGAGCGTGCTGCCACCGTTCGCATAAAGATTCAGAACCGGTCTAATCGCAGTTGTCCAGCGTCTGTACATCCGCAGTGGAATGCTCGCTGAGTCCTTTCCGGGGAGATTGCCACCATGTCAGCACAACCTGTGGCCGCACCGCCTGGAACGCGGAGCGCGCGTCATTTCCCAGGCGACAGTCAGGAATATCGGCTGCTCGTCGTGGAAGAGACGCCGAGAGGGTCGCAGACGCTGAGCTCGATCCTGCGGCGAACGTTTCCGCAAAGCACGGTGATCACCTGCTCCACCGTAGGTGAGGTCATCCGCGAGCTCACGCGGGAGAGCCCGGTGCCGCCCTGTGTGGTGACCACGGCCAAGGACGATCTCACGAAGTTGTCTGCACGCGAAACGGAGGTTCTCTCGCTGGTCGCGAAAGGGCTGCAAATCGCCGATGTGGCGCGGGCACTCGAGATCAGCGCGAACACGGTTTGCAGCCACCTCAAGAACATCTACCGCAAGCGCAAGGTGTGCTCGAGGGCGGAAGCCGCGCTCGAAGCACAACGTCTCGGCCTCGTATAGCGCGCGACGCGCAGCCGCCCCTGCGCGTCGCTCATTCCTCTCCCGATTACGCGTCGAGCTTGCGACGCGAGCCCGACCGGCGTCCCGCGAGCTGGAAGTTCACGCGGGCATCGAGTGCCACGGCGATGCGGCCCAGCAGGCGCAAAGTCATGGAGCGATCCTCGGCCTTGAGGAGTCGCGCAACGGCCGACCGGCTGGTGCGGATACGGCGCGCCAGCAGTGCCTGGTTGACCTGCTTGCGCTGCATTGCCTTGCGCACGTCGCGCACTACATCGCGTTTGATTCGGCCGAGCTCCTGCCCGGCGGACGATCGCATGCCTGATGCTGACATCTGAGTTACGCCTCTCTTTCCCTTCCGCTCACGGAAACTCGTGCAGGGGTTGATCCCGATGTATCCGATGCTGCACGCGAGTGGAGGTGGACCGATATCACCTGAACTGGTGAGGGCGCAGGGCCGCTGCCTTCGCCTTCTGGACGATGCGATGGTGCGCGTCACGCACGGGCCCGTTGACATGCAAGTATTTACTTGCCTATTATTTTTCATGCAGGACATGGACAAGGTGTTCAAGGCGCTGGCCGATCCCTCTCGCCGCCGCCTGCTGGATCTTCTGTACGCGACCAATGGGCAGACGCTCGGCGAGCTTTGCGAGCATCTCGACATGACGCGCCAGGCGGTCACGCAGCACCTCACTGTGCTCGAAGCAGCAAACCTCGTGGCGGTCGTGTGGCGCGGCCGCGAGAAGCGGCACTTCCTCAATCCCGTGCCCCTGCAGGAGATCTACGACCGCTGGATCGAGAAATTCGAACGCGGTCGCCTGAGCGCGCTACGCGAGCTGAAAAGAAATCTCGAAGGATGGGACGACGATGAACAAGAGTAGCTTCGTTTACGTGATCTACATCCGCACCACACCCGAGAAACTGTGGGATGCGTTGCTGAAGCCCGAGTTCACGCGCCAGTACTGGTTCGGGGTGACGCAGGAGAGCCGCTGGACCCCCGGCGCTGCCTGGAAAATGGTGCTGCCCGACGGTACCACGGCCGATACGGGCGAGATCCTCGAGATCGAGAAGCCGAAACACATCGTCATTCGCTGGCGCAACGAGTTCCGCCCCGAGCTGCAGGCGGAAGGCTTTTCGGTCTGCCGCATCGAGCTCGAGCCGGCCGAAGGCGGCACGGTGCGGCTGAGCATCCGCCACGAGAGCGACATGCCCGGCTCGAAGCTCATCGAGGCGGTGTCGGGCGGATGGCCCAAGGTGTTGTCGAGTCTCAAGAGCCTGCTCGAGAGCGGCACGCCACTGGGCGAGATCGGCGCTCACGGCAAGGCGAAGTAGTTACACGGGGCGGCACCTGCGCGGCCGTTATCGCGGCTGCCCTCGCCAGGCGGCGGCTGGGGGCACGTCGGTGCTGCAGGCACCGTGACCGGTCGTGCTGCGAGCACAGCGATCGATCGTGCTGCGGGCACGGTGACCGGGCGTGCTGCGAGCACAGCGACCGATCGTGCTGCGGGCACGGTGACCGGGCGTGCTGCGAGCACAGCGACCGATCGTGCTGCGGGCACGGTGACCGGCCGTGTTGCGAGCACAGCGACCCGCGCGTGATCGATCAGCGTGCCCAGCGCGGCCACGAGCCAGGCCGGGCACCGGACCCAACCAGCCGCTGTCCCGAACTCAAAGAGCTGGCAAGGCCTGAGAAAAATTGGGCGCCGTCTGTCGGTTGCGGCCCGTCTCGTGCGTCCTTGCGAGCAGGAGGTAACCGCACATGACACAACCGAAGCTGCCGAAAATCGCGCCCTTCCTCTGGTACACCCGCGAGGCCGCCGAAGCCGCGCGCTTCTACGCCACCCTCTTCCCCGACTCCCGCGTGGACCACGTGAGCTCGCTCCCGGTGGATTCGCCGAGCGGGCCGGCGGGCTCGGTCGAGATCGTCGAGTTCACGCTGTTCGGCCAGCCCTTCAAGGCCATGAGCGCCGGCCCCCATCACGAGTTCAATGACGCCATCTCACTCATGGTGAGCTGCGATACGCAGGCCGAGCTCGACGCGTACTGGGACGGCATCCTGAACCATGGCGGCAAACCCCAGGCCTGCGGCTGGATCCAGGACAAGTACGGCGTGCGCTGGCAGATCGTGCCGAGCGTCCTGCTCACCATGATGGCCGACCCCGACAAGACCCGGGCCCGTCGCACGGCCGAAGAAATGCTGAGGCAGGTGAAATTCGACATCGCGAAACTCGAGGCTGCATACCACGGCCGCTGAGCCCGGCCTGCTCCACCAGCACCGCAGAGCGCGGAACCCGCCTGCCCGCCAACCGCCCCAAAAACACCGACCGCGGGGGAGATTACGGGCCGCGGCGAAACTGCGGACAGCAGGCCCGGCTTCTTTGACGTCACCCGCCTTCGCGGCAATGATTGCGAACGCAACTACAGCAGGGCCGTGAAGGCCGACGAGGGGGACGTCATGCGATCGAAGTGGATGATGCCGGCATTGTTGTCGGTGGGGCTCGCCGCAATCCCGGCGTTGCTGCTCGCCCAGGCTTCCGGGGGCGGCGGCAGCAAGGCCGCGCAGTGCACGGATCCGAAAACCGGCCAGGCAGTCGACTGCGTCCCGGAGACGTACACCGTATTCGACATTCCCTTCGACAAGCTGCCGGGCGGGCGCATGAACGCCAAAGGCGAGCTCGACCCGACGTCTTCGCCGGAAGACGCGCACAAGGGCGCGTTCGTCGCGGCGAAGAAGCTGGGGCTGTTCCGTAACTTCGAGTGGGTGCACTGGATTCCGACCGTGC
>JBDZVF010000721.1:0-1861 GCA_040255575.1 Pseudomonadota bacterium
ACTTTCGCGCTCCACACCCCTGCCGCGCGTGCCCTCGCCGTTCGCGTAGTCGGGCTCGTGGTACTCGCGTTCGCTCTGCGCATGAAGAGCAAACCGGGTATCGCCCTCGTCGTGGCAGCCACCAGCATCGTGCTGATCGGCTTCACTCTCATGGGGCACACCACCACGCATTCACCACGATGGCTGCTGGTGCCGCTGCTTCTCGCGCATCTAATCGTGGTTGCGTTCTGGTTCGGCGCGCTCGTGCCCCTGCGGCTGGCGGCGTCATATGAAGCGCGGCGCACGGCGGGCGCGGTGATCGAAGCCTTCTCGACCGCGGCAACGTGGATCGTGCCTGCGCTCTTCGTCGCCGGGCTGGCGCTCGCCGCCGTGCTCCTGCGCAGCTTCGCAGGGTTGAGAACTCCCTACGGCCAGCTCCTCATCATCAAAGTCGTGGGCTTCGCCATGCTCCTCGGCCTCGCTTCGCTCAACAAATGGCGGCTCGGCCCCGCCGTGGCCGCGGGCGATGCGAAACTCACGCGCAACTTTCAGCGTTCCGTGCAGGTCGAATACGTTCTCATTGCGGCCGTGCTGACAGTCACCGCGGTCATGACCACCTTCTTCTCCCCCGACTGACATGCGAGTCCTGCTCATAGAAGACGACCGGATGATCGCCCAGGGTCTGCAAACGGCCTTGCGTCAGGACGGGCACGCCGTCGACTGGATGCAGGATGGCCCGCGCGGCGCCGAAGCGCTGCGCACGACGAAATTCGACCTGGTGCTGCTCGATCTCGGGCTGCCCGGCAAGGATGGCCTTGTCGTGCTTCGCGAGCTGCGCGCGCGCGGTGATGCGACTCCGGTCATCATCCTCACCGCGCGCGATGAAGTCTCGGATCGCATCGCCGGCCTCGATGCCGGCGCGGACGACTACCTCGTCAAACCCTTCGATCTCGATGAGCTCGCGGCGCGCATGCGATCGGTGTCGCGTCGCGCCGCCGGCCGCGGCGACCCGACGATCGAGCACCGGGGCATCCGGCTGAATCCGGTGACGCACACCGTCGAACGGAACGACACGCCCGTCCATCTTTCCGCGCACGAGTTCGCCGTGCTGGAGGCGCTGATGCAGCGGCCCGGTGCGGTGTTGTCGCGCGCGCAGCTCGAAGATCGGCTCTACAGCTGGAAAGACTCGGTGGAGAGCAACGCCGTCGAGGTGTACATCCACGGCCTGCGCCGCAAGCTTGGAGCGGACGCCATTCTGACGTTGCGCGGCGTCGGGTATTACGTCCCGAAATGACGATCTCCATCCGCACCCGGTTGCTGATCACTCTGCTCACGCTGGTCACGTGCGCCTCGCTGCTTGCCGGCTGGTTCGCGTATCGACAGGCCGTGCAGGAGAGCGCGACGCTCTTCGACTACCAGCTGCGCCAGATGGCGCTATCGCTGCGTAACCAGGTGTCGCTCGCCCAGCAGATCGAGGTACCGCGGCAGCAGGAAGATGCCGACTTCGTGGTGCAGATCTGGGATGTGTTCGGGCGGAGCATCGTCTACGTCTCGCGCCCGGGATTGCCCGCGATCAATCGGCCCAACGCCGGCTACGCCAATTTCATTTTCAACGGCGAGCCCTGGCGCGTGTATGGACTCGAAACCGTCGATGGCGTCATCCAGGTGGCGCAACCCGTGCGCATCCAGGAAGCGATTGCGCGATCGAGCGCGCTTCGGGTCGCCCTGCCCGTGTTGTTGCTCGTGCCGATTCTCGGCGTCGCCATCGTGCTGGTCGTGCAGAGAGGCCTGGGACCGCTGCAGCGAGTGGCGGCAGAGGTGAAGCGGCGCGAAGTGAACAGCCTCACGCCGGTGGAAACCGGCCCGCTGCCCGAGGAGGTGG
>JBDZVF010000235.1:0-9550 GCA_040255575.1 Pseudomonadota bacterium
GGTCTGGACGCCGGGGGCACCCATCTGCGTCAGCCAGACAAGATTGCCATTGGCATCGTGCTTGGCGATGAAGAGGTCGTAAAAGCCGGTCTGTGAATTACCGTTGAGGCCGCCCGTGGTACTGCCCGCGACATAGATATTCCCAGCGCTATCGGTCGTCAGACCTGCGGCGGCCGTGGTCTGGAACGGCGCGCCCAGCTGCGTCACCCATACGAGCGTTCCATCCGAGGCGTATCGGGCAACAAAGTAATCCTGGCCGCTGGGCGCCGGGTTGCCATTCAGCCCTCCGTCGGTGTAGCCGCTGAGATAAATGTTCCCGCCGCTATCGATGCGGAGGGACTGGCCCGTCGTGGAATGCGTTGCGACGCCCAGATTCTCCAGCCACACGAGCGTGCCGCTCGGATCGTATTTGGCGAGGAACGCATCGCGCGCGCCCATCATGATGTTGCCGTTGAGCCCACCTTCAGTGAATCCTGCGACGTACACATTCCCCAGATCGTCGCTCGCTATTGCGGCGGCCTCCGTGTGCGTCGAGGCGACGCCTTGCTGTCTGATGCCCGCCCAGTTGAGGAAAGACGAGAACGACACGGTGCAGTTCGCTGTGACGACCCCCATCACGTACAGGCTGCCGTCAAACGCGCCCGCGGGGCAGGTGCCTCCGACGCTTCGTGACAGGGTGTAACCGGTATCGGCGGTTACCGTGAATGATTCCGTGACTCCATAGTTCACCGTCTGCGGCGTGCTCGGCGAAATGATGACATGACCGTCGCCAGCCGGAGTGACCGTCAGCGTCTTCAGCGCAGAGGTGAAAGTCAACGTGCAGTTCGCCATCACGGCGCCAGTCGTATACACACTTCCGACAAGCGTGCCGGCGGGGCAGGTGCCGCCCACAGTCACGTCATAGCCGGTCACGATCGTGAGCGTGTATGCGAGCGTCGCTCCGTAGCTCACCGTTTGCACGGTGTTTGGCGAGATCGCGACATGTGCGTCACCCGTCGCCGTGACAGATGAGGTCTGCAGTGTGGAAGCGAACGTCACCGTGCAATCTGCGGTCACGGCGCCCGTTGTGTAGGTGTTCCCCACGAGACTGCCGGCGGCACAAGTACCGCCGATGCTCACCGAATAACCGGCATCAGTCGTTAGCGTGAATGCCTGCGCGGCTCCGTAGTTCACGGTTTGCGTCGTGCTCGGCGACACGCTCGTATGAGCGTCGCTGCTGGCCGTGACGTGAGACGTGGTCACCGTCGATCCGAACTGCACCGTGCAATTCGAGGTGATGATGCCTGTCGTGTACGTGGTGCCGTTGAGTGTGCCGGCAGGGCAGCTTCCGCCGATGCTGACGAGGTATCCGGCAGCGGGTGTGACCGCGAACGTCTGCGTTCCACCATGCCGAACGCTTTGCGCCGTGCTCGGCGTTGCCGTTACGCCGGTGTCAGCTGACGGTATGACGCTGTAGATATTCTGAGTTGCGCCGAAGATCAATGAGCAATCAGCGGAGATTGCACCGGTGACATAGGAGGTTTCTTCCCAGCTGCCCGCGGGGCAGGTGCCGCCGACGGCAGATGCCACGGTGTATCCGGCGTCCGGCGCGACGGTAATGGTCAGCGTCTTGCCGCCGCCCACATAAAGAGAGGTGCCGGCCGTCGGCTTCGTCGAGACGTGAGTGCCGCCGGTGGTGACGGTAAACAGGGTGCTGTCTGTCGGGGTGTTCGAACTGGAGTCTTCCGACCCACTGTCGCAACCGGCAAGGGTCGATAGGCCAGCGAGAAGCACGGCGCTGGCAGCGAAGCTACGGAGAAAAGGCATTGGGCGGGGTTCCTTGAACGAAGGTGCATTACTGCACACACCCGCCGGTGGTCGTAGTGATCGATCCCACAGTTCCGGTTGAGCTCACCTGTACCGTAGATGAGGCATCCGCGACACGAGCACAGCTGGAGGCAGCTGCATCGCCAATCGAGCAGGTCAGCGGCCGGGAAGAAAGCTGAGGACGCTACTCGTCCTCGAGAGCGGTCCGCGTTTCCTTGACCATGACGTCATGCGCGGCGCCTTCATGAATAGTGACGGCTGACACTGCCGTGATGCGTGCGGTCCGCTGCAGCTCGGGAATGGTCAGGGCACCGCAGTTGCACAGGGTCGAGCGCACCTTGGTCAGCGTTCCGTCGAGATTGTCCTTGAGTGGGCCGGCATAGGGGACATACGCGTCCACCCCCTCTTCGAAGGAGAGGCCGTCCTTGTTGCCGCCGCCATCATCGTAGCGCTGCCAGTTGCGCGCACGGTTGCTGCCTTCGCCCCAATACTCTTTGACGATGGTGTGGTTGAGCCGCAGCTTGCGACCGGGCGCTTCTTCGAAGCCCGCGAAATAGCGCCCCATCATCACGAAATCGGCACCCATCGCGAGCGCCAGAGTGATGTGATAATCGCGCGTGATGCCACCGTCGGAGCAGATCGGCACGTAGGTGCCGGTTCTCTGGCAGTACTCTTCGCGAGCCTGCGCAACCTCGATCACGGCTGTCGCCTGGCCTCGGCCAATGCCCTTCTGCTCGCGAGTGATGCAGATCGAGCCGCCGCCAATGCCCACCTTCACGAAATCGGCGCCGGCCTCGGCCAGGTACTCGAAGCCTTCGCGATCCACCACATTGCCCGCGCCGATCGGTGTCTGGGGGAAGTTTGCCTTCACGAACTCGATGGTGTCGGCCTGCCACTCCGAATAACCGTCGGAGGAGTCGATGCACAGGATGTCGACGCCCGCCTCCACCAGCGCCGGCACGCGCTCGAGGTGGTCGTGCGAACTGATGCCCGCACCAACCATGAGCCGCTTGTTGTCGTCGACGAGTTCCAGCGGGAACTCCTGCGCGGCATCGTAATCCTTGCGGAACACCATGTACTGCAGGCGCTGCCGATCATCGATGACCGGCAGACTGTTGAGCTTGTGCGACCAGATCAGGTCGTTGGCGGCTTCGAGATCGATGCCGACACGGCCGCATTTCAGGTTCGCGAACGGCGTCATCAGCTCGGTAATGGGCGTGCTCAGCGGCGTTCGCCCAGGCCTGTAGTCCCTGCCGGCAACGACGCCGACCAGCCGGCCCGTGGGTGTGCCGTCTTCCGTCACCGCGACGGTGGAGTGCCCGGTCCTGCGCGTTGTCGCCAGTACGTCAGCCAGCGTCGCCGACGGGCGAACGTTGCTGTCACTGATCACGAAGCCGGCTTTGTGGCTCTTTACGCGCCGTACCATTTCGGCTTGCGACGCGATGGATTGCGAACCGAAGATGAAGGCGAGCCCGCCGGAGCGCGCGAGTGCGATGGCCAGCCTGTCGTCGGAGACGGCCTGCATCATCGCGGACGTGATCGGAACTTTGATGCTGAGCGGGGAGGCACCGCCGCGCGGAAACCTGACAAGCGGAGCAGTCAGGTCAACAGCCGAGGGGACAATCCCCTTGCGGGTGAGGTTGGGGACCAGGAGGTATTCGCCGAAGGTGCGACTCGGCTCATCGTATATGTGCGCCATGCGGAAATTTAGAGCAAGGCGCCTGTTGGATCAACTGCTCTGCGTCAGCAGCCCGTTGTGTGGGCCTTGAGTCGCGGGCGTGGCCCTATAAGACGAGGTTCGTTCGTCTGTGGAGCAGGTCGAAACGTCGGACGTACTTTTCCCCTTCCGTGACTTCTGGCGCTTGCCGCTGTCGTCGACTGCATCGTCTCCGGCGATCTCGACCTGCTCGATCTGCACCTGTTTCAGAACATCCCATCCTCACCGCCGCACAAGCCTTGCAGCGGCTCAACGCGGGCTGAGGAAGTACACTCACTGCGCGCGATCCGGGGAAAAAGTCACGAACCCATCGCCGAGCAGTGGCCTGAGGACGAGCCCCTTCTATTTCCCTCCCACTGAAATACGCAGCACCGGTGGGGCGGAGTTAGTTCCAGCGAAGAACGTGACCAGAATCTCTGAACGAACTGCTTTCCCGCGAACGATGCGTGATCTTGCACTAGCAGGTAGGCGATCGTCATCGATGGGACTGAGCCCCGGAGCGCTCCGTCCGAGACAGCGAAGCGCACGCCGATAGTTTATCGCGGCGAACTCCGTAGACGAGTTTTCCAGAAGGTACGCACATAGTACCCTCCCCGGCTCGCTATCGTGCTCGCAAGACTTCGCATAAAACACTTGCTCGTCCGGAGCATCTGACTTCAGAAAGTCACCTCCCCAATCGGTTGTCAGACGGACCGTATGAACTGCGTCAACTTTTCCAGCATTTGCATAGGTAGCCATTTCTTCGCAAAGCGGGTCTCGCTCTTGGGGCAGCGTTGAACACGCGCCCATCACGAGCGCTACGCTGACCAGCGCGCCGATTCTGAAAACCCGCATGTCAGCGAGCAGTCGGTCGCAATTGAAGCTGCGAATTTGGCGCCGACTGAGGATCGATTTGCGCGGTTTGCTCATCGTAACAACAGCTTCCAGACAGCGCCCGTTTTCCAATCAGTATACGAGGTGCTGAGGGACCAGCTGACGAAGACCTACACCCCGCTCGACAGCCTGATCACCATCGGAACCGGCGGGATGACGCCAGTCGGCAATCGTTTCCAGATCACGGTGAAGAGCGCACGGCAAGCTGCACTGGCGGGGCGACAATCCCTGAGCCTTGGGCTCACTCACTCATTTCGCGCGTGGTTCTTTCCTGCTGGCGATCATGCGGACGATCGCAGAAGAGCGCGCCACCACGAGCCCTGACATCAGCGGGCGTCTTGACCCAACTCGAAGTCTTGGTGTCTGCCGATGCGGCCGAGAACCCGGAATGTCGTCTAGGCTGCTGCTGACTCGTCATTACACTTCTCCGGGCTTCACCCGAGCGACATGCCTCCATCGACATGAAGCTCGATTCCATTCACGAAACTGCTTGCGTCCGAGGCCAGGAACATCGCGGCCTGAGCCAGCTCATGAGGCTCGCCCAGGCGGCCGGCAGGGATCATGGAAGCCATCAGGCCGAGAAATTCCGGCCTGTCCGCCTCCGTTACGCCGAGTTTCCCGACGATAGGCGTGTGGACTGGACCCGGACTCAGCACGTTGACACGGATGCGCCGGCTCTGCAGTTCCTTTGCCCAGTTGCGCGCGAATGCAGAAACCGCGGCCTTCGAGCCCGCGTAAACGGCGTGCGCCTCGAGTGGCCTTGTCGCGGCGAGCGAGCTGGTCACGATGATGCTTCCGCCGTCCTGCATGACGGGCATGATCGCCTGGACCCCGAAGAACACGCCTCGCGTGTTCGTGGCGAAGTGGCGATCGTAGTCCTCAACCGAGACATCCTGCGTCAGCGAGAGATTGATGACGCCCGCGTTGGCCACATAAATGTCCAGCGACCCAAACGTCTCTTTCACGAGCGCGGCGACTGCGTTGTGATGCGCGATATCCGCGACATCGCCAGCCAGTGCAATCGCGCCATTACCTATCTCATGCGCGACCCGATCGACATTGCGCCTTCCCGTGACGACTACACGCGCGCCCTGGCTGGCGAACAGTTCGGCAGTGGCCCGGCCGATGCCGCTCGTGCCGCCTGTGACGACTGCAGTCTTTCCTGCGAGAGCTCCCATCACCATAACCTCCGATCAGACGACTCATCACACACCGCCTCGCATGGCGAGGGTTTGGGGCGAAAGCCACGTAGCAATGTTTCGGACATAGGTGCGCACTGAGGCTGCGGCGGATGGGTGCCGCAGCATGGCCTCGCCTGCCGGCTCGCTGACGAAGCTGGGACAACCCATCCGCGGATCCCAGTTGTAGTCGGCGAAATGATGGAAACTGCTCTCGGCTATCGCCCGGCCTTTGCCGTGCATACTCTCGAATGCAACGGCCAGATTGAACGGTGCTCCGGTCGCCTTGCTGCGCCCCCTTGCGATCACGCGAGCGCCGTTTAGCGGGGGCGCGCTCACCGCGCCCTCATGCGGATGGCTCGGCAGATACCGAACTGCCCCGTTGGGTGAGGAGGCATCTGCCAGCACCGCATGCACCTCGCCTATCGGGTAAACATCCTGGAAGTCACCATTCGCACCCGAGTGAAAGTTGGGCCAGTCGATCTCCAACGTGAAGGGATCGTCTCTCTCCGGCGGCACGCGGTAATCGCGGTTACGACTGTGAAACTGGTGAGCTGCGCCGACTCCATCGAGCTCGCAGACCGAGCAGCCGACGTCCATGTGATCTCGCGTGACAAGAAGGCCGCCTCCGCGCCGTCTGAACTCCGAGATGGCCCGGCATTCTTCGACCTTCAATCCATCCCCCGCGTCGACCGCGAACAGCCAGAGCTCGTCGAAGTCGCTCTCGTGGATTCGGGAAAGCACGGCATCCGGCTCTTCCCGCGAATCGCGATCGCGCGCGGTCACGTCGAAGAGCGGCGCTCCGGACTCGCCCTTCTGCTCGCGCAGGACGTTCGCCAGCATTGAGAAACGCTCGATCGACCAGTCGTCCGGCGAAGGAACGATCGTCGTCTGCAGAAGCACTCTGGTCGTCATGGCTCCTCAAATCAGGCTGCGCTCGAGGAAATCGCGGATCACCGTGGCCAGCTCCTCTGACGTCGATTCGAATGCGAGGTGGCCGCTTTCCACGACCCATGCTCGTCATCGTCCGCGATCCCCACGGGCACTTCTTGATGAACCGGGGGCCGGCTTGCACAATCGGGCGAGCCCGCGGTTTCGCCTGCCTTCATGCGCTTTAACGCGGACTGACTCTGCGAGTCACCCAAGATCGGTGAGGACCGTCGCGTGAAGCTCTGCGCGCGCGGGCCGCGCTCGCGCGGCAGCTGGCGTTGCGCGAGGAGCTCGAAGAGAAACGCTGGCTGAAGGCGCAGCTGCTCGGGCGCTCTTCGGAGAAGACGCCCGCCGAGCAGTTGAACCCGGATCAGGCGTGGCAGTTCAGTGAAGCCGAGGCACTGGCGCAGGCGGCGCACAGCGGCGCTTCGTGAGGCTTCATCCGCCACGCGTCGTAGCCGTCGAGCAACCAGTTCAGCTGTTCGCCGGTCGGTGTCACCACCGCTTCATCCGCGCGGCGCGGCCAATGGACTTTGTCCGTGCGGCGCGCTTACCGGTGGCCACAGGCACTGCGGCCGACTTGACTGCGGCCAGGGTGCCGCAGTTCGGGCGAGCGGCAAGTCTTCGCGCGCCGCACGTGGATCCCTGCGCTATGCTCGGTGCCGCCGATTACATTTATAAACGCTTCACTGGGGGGTCGAATGAAGCACACACGCATTCTTGCTGCACTAACGGCCGTAGTTGTGGCGGGAACGCTCGGCGGCTGCAACAGCAGCGGCAGCGGGCCAGATTCGGCGAGCGCCGAGAGCGCCAGCACTCCGGCCTCATCTGATCGCAAGACCGCTTATGCGCAGCTCGCCAGCCTCCCCGACTGGAGCGGCGCCTGGGAGCCGATACGGTTCGCGGCGCCAGATGCCGCGGGCGGGCCGAAACCTCCGAAGCTCACTCCCGCATATGCGCCCCAGTTCGCAGCGTATCAGGAGAAGAACCGGACGACCCCCGGCATCAACTTCATCTCAACAGTGTCGAACTGCGTGCCTCCCGGATTGCCGGTGATCATGCAGCAGCCTTACCCCATCGAGTTTCTGTTCACGCCAGGTCGCGTAAGCATCATCACTGAGAGCTACTCGATGGTGCGGCGGGTATACACCGACGGCAGCGAGCTGCCGCCGGACCCCGATCCCACTTATCTGGGCACATCCGTGGGACGCTGGGAAGGCGATACGCTGATCATCGAGACCACGGGAATTCTTCCGGAGACCAGCCCCCTCGCGGGCATCACCGGTCACAGCGAAAAAATGCGCGTTACCGAGCGAGTGCGTCTCATCGAGCCGGACGTTCTGGAGATCACCAGTACCGTGGACGATCCCGCTGTATTCCTGGAGCCCTACACCAGCGTCGCTCGGTACCAGCGGCATCGGGATTGGAAAGTCATGGAGTATGTCTGTGCGCAGAACAATCACGACAGCCTGGACGAGCATGGCAATCCCGCCTTCAGTCTCGAGCGCGATCCCGGGAAGTGACGCATGAATTTACAAACGATCATCCGCCCTGCCCTGCTCGGTCTTGCGGCAATCCTCACCGCCGCGTCCGCGAGCGCGCATCACTCCACAGCCATGTTCGAGTGGGGCAAGGAAAAGACGCTCGAGGGCACGATCGACAAATACGAGTGGACGCAGCCGCATGCGTTCATCTGGCTCAATGTGCCTGGCAAGGCAGGCAAGATCGAACAGTGGGGATTCGAGGGCATGAGCCCGAGCTGGCTCGGCCGCAACGGCTGGGGCAACCGCACGCTGAAACCCGGCGACAAGATCACCCTTCGGTACTACCCGCTGCGCGACGGCCGCACGGGCGGATTCTTCGTGCACGTCACCCTTCCGGACGGGCGCGAGCTCCGTGGGATTCCAGGGGGTAATAGACCACCAAGTTGATCGGCGAGCGCCTCGATTCGAGGATGCTTCGGATGAGTGGCTTGGACGCGACTAGCCTTCGCGTTTCATCCGCTCCTGGCAGGCGATTGGCTCTTCGCCAAACTGCTGATCGAAATGGGGCATCACCCAGCCGCCGAACTGGAACCCCTTCGTCGGATCCTGGGTCGGTCCGCCGGGCGCCTGCATGACGCCGTCCATGCAGACCATGGCGCCGACGATTATTTTCGGCATTCGTCATCGAGACCGCCCTCGCGCTTCGCGAGCTGTTGCGAACGGAAGGCTATGAGACCTGGCCCAAGCTCACGGGAGGCAACGGCATCCACGTCATAGCGCCTCGACCTGAGATATTTTCCCGCCCGCGGGACCGGAGCGGAACCGGGACTCGCGTGCTGGCGCCCCGCAGGGACATCAGTCAGCTATTTGTTGGTCTGACTGGGTTGGGAGGGCTTCCTCATCCCGTTCTGCATTCCCATGTTCCCCATACCCATACCCATACCCATACCCATACCCTTACCCATGCCCATACCCTGGCAGCCCTCCTGACCCATGGTTTCCTGACATTTCTGCATCATTTCTGTCCGGCACTCGGCGATCGACTTGTCAGAACGCAGACAAGCGGCGATCTGCTCGTGCACGACGGCCATCTGCTCACGCATCTCCTTGGACGGCATGGTGCTGGACGAAGCGGACGGCTCCGCCGAGAACGCGGCACCAGCCGCAGCAACGAGCGCCGATGCAATTCCGATCTGAACGAACCGATAAGACTGGCGGCGAATGTTCATGAGGCACCTCCGGAATGTGTCAGACCAGTCGCGAGTACGGGCACGAAGACTCCCGGGTACGATGTGATGGTGTAACAAGCGCCGGGTGCAAACATCGGTACTGATCCGCAGTCGTCTACGCAAATTGCGAACCGTCAGTCGCAAACAGCGCGACGGTCGCACACCACGTGCCCGGCAGTGAGGGCAAGCCGGCGCGCAGAGAACTACGCGTGTGTACGGATACCCACGTGACCGCAAAAATCGATATTCGCCGACGCGGCTCGCTGGTTTCGACAGGAGGTATTGCTGTGAAGCCGGGTCGAAGCTCGAGGCTTGGTCCGTTCACTCAGTCGG
>JBDZVF010000236.1:0-9548 GCA_040255575.1 Pseudomonadota bacterium
ATGCGGGGCGAGACTGAGCGCCGCCTGCGGCGCCGGCGACCGGGCCGCCCCCTCCTCGTGCCAGGACCGTGGGGTCAACGGGAATCGGCACATTCGGCGGGGGCGCGAAATTGCCGCGAAGTGAGGGACCGACGATGTCGAACTGGCGCAGGTCGGCCGCGAGCGGCCATCCCCGGCCCACGCTCTTGAAGCCCGGATCCGCGACTTGCTGAGCCCCCGCCCCTGCGCCGGCCCCCATGAGAGACAGCCCCGCCAGGACGGCCAGCCGCCGGATGTACTTCTGCATCTCTATCCCCCTCGACTCGTATGCACGCCCCCTGGTTCGGCGGGCGCCGCAGCTTGGCACGATACTCAGGCGAGGCAAGCGTGACATTCAAACTTTATTGCCGGCACAATCACCTTGTGGTGGACAAGGGTTCGCCGACAGCCGACACCCCCATGAAGTGAACCCCCGCGACACGTATCTCCACCGCCAGACCCGCTTCGAAGCCCTTCGCGCCGGCCATGCAACCGTCGATGCGCGCATGGGGGCGCTCAGACTGGTGGCCGCCGCCGCGATCATCGTCACGATTTTCCTGACCCTCAGCCCCGGCATCTCGGGACTGTGGGTCCTGCTACCCATTGCCGCGTTCACGGCGCTGGTGACTTATCACATCTCCGTACGGCGCAAGCGGGCGCATGCCGAGCGTGCCATTGCTTTCTATGACGGGCGCATCGCGCGAATTGACGACCGCTGGATGGGAACGGGTGCGGAGGGCGAACGATTCCAAACGCCTCATCATGTCTATGCGGCCGATCTCGATCTCTTCGGGCGGGGCAGCCTGTTCGAACTGCTTTCGGCCGCGCGAACGCGCATGGGCGAGGAAACGCTCGCCCGTTGGCTGCTGGCACCGGCAGATGCCGCAACGATCCGCGCACGAAATGCCTGCATCGCCGATCTGCGCGAGCGGCTGGATCTTCGCGAAGACTTTGCGCTGGAAGGTGACTCGGCCCGCGTCGGTGTGCAGCCTGAGGCGCTCGTTCAGTGGGCCCGTACGGAGAATCGGCTCCAGGGTCGGCACGTGGTGGTGCTTGCCTTCCTGTTGCCGGTGCTGGCGATCGCCAGCATCGCCGTCGCGTCGATCTGGGGGACGATCACCCCGTTGTTGGCCGTGCTGGCGGCCGAAGGCATGGTGCTCCACCACTTCCGGGCACCCATCCAGAACGTGATCCGAGGAACGGAGAACGCCTTCGAGGATCTTCGACTCTTGGCCGGGCTGCTGATGCGGACGGAGCGGGAGGCGTTCACCGCCCCGGCGTTGCGAAAGCTGGTTGAAAGGTTGTCCTCCCACACGCAGCCGGCATCCCGGACGATCGGGCGACTGAGCGCGATCGTTGGGTTCGTCGAAGCGCGCCGGAACATCATCCTCGCGTTGTTCCAGTTGCCGCTGATGTATCCGTTGCACACGGCGCTGGCCGCTGAGCGATGGCGCAAAGCTCATGGCGCCACCGTCGCGCCGTGGATCGAGGTGCTGGGGGAGCTCGAGGCGCTGCTCTCCCTCGCGGCGTATGCGTTTGAGCACCCGGATGACAGATTCCCTGAGCTGGTCGAAGGGCCGGCGTGCTTCGAGGCCGCGGCCCTGGGGCATCCGCTGCTGCCCGCCGCTCAATGTGTGCGCAACGATGTGAGCCTTTGCGGGCGGACCCGGGTGCTGCTCGTGAGCGGGTCCAATATGTCAGGGAAGAGCACGCTGCTGCGGACGGTGGGGATCAATACGGTTCTCGCCATGGCGGGCGCGCCGGTGCGCGCTTCGTCGCTGCGCCTCACTCCGCTTCAGGTCGGCGCGAGCATTCGGGTGAACGACTCGCTGCATGAAGGCAGCTCGCGGTTCTATGCGGAGATCACGCGGCTCAAGCAGCTGGTGCAGCTCATGGATGGGGCGTTGCCGCTGCTCTTTCTGCTCGATGAATTGCTGCAGGGGACGAACTCGAAAGATCGGCGCATCGGAGCGGAAGGCATCGTGCGGGCGTTCATGCGGCGTGGTGCGATCGGGATCATCAGCACGCATGACCTGGCGCTGACGGACTTCGAGCTGCCCGACGCGGGCGCGCTTCGGAACGTGCATTTCGAGGATGCCATCGTCGATGGAAGGATGACTTTCGACTTCCGGCTGCGGGATGGCGTGGTCACGCGGAGCAATGGGATTGAGTTGATGCGGTCGATTGGGCTGGAGGTTTAGGGACACTGACTCTCGCACCGGCGGTGTGTCATTGAACAAGCAAGCTGCTGGCTCTTGGGATACGGTCAGCTGCGCATGACCACGTGCGAGCGGCATCTTGCGACACGTACAGGTTCCCTGCCTTGTCTGCTACTGCGACCGTCGAGCCGTGCGTCGCGATACAACTGGTATCGACGATGCCCTCGGTCCACCTCGGCAGCCCTCCACCGACGGGGAGGAGCGGTCCCGACCCGTCGAGTCGTCGGCTGTAGACGGCGCCTTGCGCAGCGAAGTGATCCTCGGAGGCCGCGACGAGAATGTCGTCGCCCACAAATGCAACAGCAGAGCAATACGACCCGTGCAGTCCGTCCTGTTCGAAGGTCCATGAAGCTCCGCCATCCCTGCTGATACAGAGCCCGATCGCAGCTGCCGCGATGATGATGTCCGGACGCGTCGGGTGGGCACAAACCTGATGGACATCGCTCTCGATGTCGAGCGTCGGTGTCCACGTTACGCCGCCGTCAACGGAGCGCGGAATGCCGCCTACGTGCACGTTGGCGAGCAGCACGGCATCGTTGCACGTCGCAGTGATTGAACGGATCCCGAGCGGCGGGCCCACCATCCGGCCATCAATCAGCGCCGAGCCTGCGTACCATTTATCTCGCCCGGCGACGCTATCAAACCCGGCGAGTTGCTCGAGAATGCCGTCTGGACCGACGCGCAGTACATGCGCATCGTCTGTGCCGACGTAGATTGCATTTCCGACAGCCACACAACACGAGAGATCGGAGTTGCTTGTCGCCATGGTGCTCCACTCCCCGGCAGCTGTACGCCGGCGAAGCGAGCGACGGTTGACGATTGCGAGAGCACCACCGTGTCCGTCGGGGGCAAGACCGCTGACCGGCTGATCCGCCAGCTCCTGACGGAAAGTCTTGCCATCGCCGACGAACAATCCGTTTTGCCAGGTCGCTGCAAGCACTGTTAGCGTCGCCATGGTCGTACAGCCTGATCTCGCGGATGTAATGCAGCGGCGAGCCTGTGCTGGTCCGCCGTGGCACGTCAAGTGATCGCTTGGGCTTGGAGCGACTGGCGCGGCACCGCCTCGGTAAGCAACCAGGGGGTGGCTACTGACGCCGCGGCTCGTCGTCAGCGGTGCGGCGCAGGCCGCGCGGGAGTGTGAACGACACCTTCTCTTCGCGCCCAATCGTTTCTGCCGGGGCTTCGCCGCCCCAGCTCCGCAGCTTATCGACTACCCGCTGCACGAGTAGCTCTGGCGCCGATGCGCCGGCGGTCACGCCAACGGCCTGCTTGCCCTCGAACCATTCGCGGCGCAGATCCTCGGGACCGTCGATCAGATAGCCGGGCATGCCCGCGCGATCCGCGAGCTCGCGCAGGCGGTTCGAGTTCGAGCTGGCGCGCGAGCCGACCACGAGCAACACATCGCACTTTTCCAGCAGGCTCTTCACCGCATCCTGCCGATTCTGCGTGGCATAACAGATGTCTTCCTTGCGTGGCGTAGCCAGAGCCGGGAAGCGCACCCGAAGCGCCGCCACGATCTCAGCCGTGTCATCCACCGAAAGCGTCGTCTGAGTCACAAAGGCGAGGCGCTCGGGATCGTGGACCTCGAGCCTCTGCACGTCCGCGACGCTCTCGACCAGGTGAATCCTGCCGCCGAACGACGCATCGAAGCGCCCCATCGTGCCCTCCACCTCGGGATGCCCCGCGTGGCCAATGAGGATGACATCACGCGCGTCCCGCGCGTAACGATGCACCTCCATATGCACCTTGGTGACGAGCGGGCACGTCGCATCGAACACGCGCAGGCCGCGCCGCGAAGCCTCCATCACCACCGCATTCGATACGCCATGCGCCGAGAAGATCACCGTCGCGCCTTCCGGCACCTGGTCCAGCTCATCGACGAACACGGCACCAAGCCCGCGCAAGCGATCCACGACGTACCGGTTGTGCACCACTTCATGCCGCACGTAGATCGGCGGCCCGAAGAGCTCCAACGCGCGCTCGACGATATCGATGGCGCGATCGACACCTGCACAGAAGCCGCGGGGATTGGCTAGCAACACTTTCATTCGGTCTGTGCGCCCTGCACCTTGGACCGGCGCGATTCCATGAATGCGTCGAGCAGCAGCAGCGCCGCGCCGACGGTGATCGCCGAGTCGGCGACGTTGAAGATGGGGAACGCGTGCTCATTCCAATACGCGAGGATGAAGTCGATCACGTGCCCAAGTCGCATGCGGTCGATCACGTTGCCGATCGCGCCGGCGAGAATCAGCGCAAGAGCGCACGCCAAGAGCCCTTGCGAGCGGGCCTTGAGCCGCTTCAGCCACACGACCAGAGCCGCGGAAACCAGCACGGCGAGCCCCGTGAACATCCAGCGCTGCCATCCCGATTCGGCGGCGAGAAAACTCCACGCAGCGCCAGTGTTGTAGGCCAACGTGAGATCCAGCACGGGCAGCAGGTTGAGGCGCTCACCGTACGCGAAGTTCTGCACGATGAGCCACTTCGTGAGCTGATCGACCACGATCACGATCACGGTCAGCGGCAGCCAGCGCCAGCCACTCCCCTCCTTCATACAAACACCCGCTTTTCACCAGCCGTGGTGATGTTGGTGACACAGCGCTCGCAGAGGAGCGGATGTTCGGCGATCGAGCCCACCTCCGGCCGTCGGTGCCAGCAGCGCACGCACTTCGCCGCTTCAGTCGGATGAACGTAGATCGCTGCGCCATTGACCACCGCGTCCCCCGCCTTCTCGATCTCCGCCGCGTCCACAGCGGTGAGCCGGGCTTCCGACGTGATGAACAGGAAACGCAGTTCACGGCCCAGCGCGTTCAGCTTGTCGAAATCGGCACGCGGAACATGCACGTCCACTTCCGCTTCGAGCGGCGCACCGATCTCACCCTTCACGCGCTTCTCTTCCAGCTTCTTCAGCACACCGGCGCGCAGCTCCAGGAGCTTGTCCCAATCGATGCCATCGTTCGGCACTTCCGGAAGTGAGTACCACGTGGTCAGGAACACCGACTCGGCGCGCTCGCCCGGCAGGAACTTCCACATCTCTTCCGCCGTGAACGAAAGGATGGGCGCGAGCCAGCGAACCATCGCTTCAGCGATGTGGTACATCGCCGTCTGGGCGGAGCGGCGACCCACACTCTCCTTCGGCATGGTGTACGTGCGGTCCTTCGTGACATCGAGATAGATGCCGCCGAGATCCACCACGCAGAAGTTGTGGACCTTCTGAAAAATGGTGTGGAACTCGTACTTGCGATACGCCGCGACCACTTCCTCATGCAGGGCATGCGCCCGGGACAACGCCCAGCGATCGAGCGCCACCATGTCCGCCGGCTTCACCTGGTGCCGTTCGGGATCGAACCCGTTCAGCGAGCCGAGCAGATACCGGAACGTGTTCCGCATGCGGCGGTACGAATCCGCCATGTGCTTGAGGATCGTGTCGGAAACGCTGATCTCGTTCGCATAGTCCGTTGCCGCGACCCACAGGCGCAGGATGTCGGCGCCGAGCGTGCTCATCACCTTCTGAGGTGCGACCACGTTGCCGAGCGACTTCGACATCTTGCGGCCCTTCTCGTCCACGGTGAATCCGTGGGTGAGAACGCCCTTGTACGGCGCGCGCTCGTAGAGCGCCTCACTCATCAGCAGCGAGCTGTGGAACCAGCCGCGATGCTGATCCGAGCCTTCGAGATACAGGTCGACGGGCGCCTGCAGCTCGGTCGGGCGCTCGGCGCCGACGCATTCGAACGACAGGCCGGAGTCGGCCCAGACGTCCATCACGTCCTTCACTCTCTCGTACTGGTCGGCTTCGGCACCGAGCAACTCCGCCGCATCGAGCGCGAACCACGCTTCGATGCCGCCCTTCGCCACACGCTCGGCCACGGCCTCGAGCAGCTCCTGCGTGCGCGGGTGCAGCTCACCCGTTGTCTTGTGAACGAACAGCGCGATCGGCACGCCCCACGTGCGCTGACGCGAGATACACCAGTCCGGCCGGTTCTCGATCATGCCGGTGATGCGCTGCTCGCCCCACGCGGGCGTCCACTGCACTTTCTTGATGTCGCGGAGCGCGTTCGCGCGCAGGCCCTTCTGGTCCATGCTGATGAACCACTGGGGCGTGGCGCGGAAGATCACGGGCGTCTTGTGACGCCAGCAATGCGGGTAACTGTGCTCGTACTGCTCGTGATGCACGAGCCGGCCGCGCGTCTTCATCTCTTCGAGGATGAGCGCGCCGGCCTCGTCCAGCTTCATGCCAGCGACCAGCGGCGTATCCGGCAGGAAGCGGCCGTCGTTGCCGACCGGGTTTGTGACCGGCAGGTCGTAGAGCTTGCCGACCGCGAAATCTTCGAGACCGTGACCGGGCGCAGTGTGCACGGCGCCGGTGCCGGCTTCGAGCGTGACGTGCTCGCCCAGGATGACCGGCACCTGCCGATCCTGAAAGGGATGCAGGAGCTTCAGGCCTTCGAGCGCCTTGCCGTCGAACTCGGCGAGCGGCTCGCCGGCCACCATGCCATAGCGCTTGAGGCTGGCCTCGGCGAGATCCGCCGCGAGCACGAGCAACGAAGGATTGTGTTTGTGCTGATCGTCGCCGGCCCACTCCGCTTTCACGAGCACGTAGCGAAACTCGCTACGCAGCGCGACGGCCTGGTTCGCCGGAAGTGTCCAGGGAGTCGTGGTCCAGATGACGACGCCCACCTGCGCATCGCCGAGCTTGCCGCTCGGGAAGCCCACGCGCTTCTCGAAATCCCGGTTGTCGGCAACGTTGAACGCAACGTCGATCGCCGGCGATGTCTTGTCTTCGTACTCCACTTCCGCTTCGGCGAGCGCCGAGCGGCAATCGAGACACCAGTACACGGGCTTCACGCCCTTGTAGAGATGCCCATTGCGGATGATCTTGCCGAACGCGCGGATCTGCTGCGCCTCGAACTGCGGCGCCATCGTGAGGTACGGATGATCCCAGTCGCCCAGCACACCCAGGCGCTTGAATGCGTCCCGCTGCAGGTTCACCTGCGACTGCGCGTAGGCGCGGCACAACGCGCGAAACTGGTTTGCGTCCACCTTCTGCCCGGGGCGGCCGTGCTTCTTCTCGACCTGCAACTCGATGGGCAGGCCGTGGCAATCCCAGCCAGGGATGTACGGCGAATCGTAGCCGTCCATCGTGCGCGACTTCACCACCAGGTCTTTCAGGATCTTGTTGACCGCGTGCCCGATGTGAATTTCGCCGTTCGCGTACGGCGGGCCGTCGTGCAGAACGAAGCGCGGACGGCCGCGGGCCACGTCACGGAGTTTTTGATACAGGCCGCTCGCCTCCCAATGCTTCTGCATGGCGGGCTCGCGGTTGGCGAGATCCGCCTTCATCGGGAAGGCGGTCTGCGGCAGGTTGATCGTGTGCTTGTACTGGTCGGACACGGAAACTTCTCTAGGCCTCTAATAGTGCGCGCGCCTGCGCGGCATCCTGATTCATCTGCATCACCAGCTCGTCGAGGTTCGCGAAACACTCTTCTTCGCGCAGCTTCGCAACGAACTCCACTTCGATCTCGCGGCCATACAGGTCGCCGTTGTAGTCGAACACGTGCGCCTCGAGCAGCGGCACCGTGCCGCCCACCGTGGGTCGCGTGCCCAGGCTTGCGACGCCGGGCGCATTCGGCAGCCCGTCGATACCATGCACGCGCACCGCAAAGATGCCCTGGAGCGGCGTGCGCTTGCGGCCGAGTCTCAGGTTCGCCGTGGGGAAACCCAGGTCTCGCCCGAGCTGCTGGCCCAGCACCACGCGGCCGATCATCGAGTACGGACGGCCGAGCAGCCGTTCGGCTCTCTTCAGGTCACCGGCGGCAAGCGCGGTGCGAATGGCGCTGCTGCTCACCCGCTCACCGTCGATGAGCACGGGCTCGACGACATCCACGTCGAAGCCCAGGCGTCGCCCGGCTTCACACAACATGGGGGCGGATGCCTCACCATTCCGCCCGAATTTGAAATCATGGCCGATGACGACGGCCGCGGCCCTCAACTCGTCTGCCAGCAGGTGGGTGAACGCCTGGCCGGTGACGCATCTCAGCTTCTCATCGAACTTCAGCTGCAGCACGTAGTTCAGGCCCGTTCGCTGCAGGACGCGCCAGCGCTCGCGCCAGGACGTGAGCCTTGCCGGCGGGTTGGCCGCCGCCAGGTATTCCCGCGGCATGGGCTCGAACGTCAGCATCATGGCCGGGCGACCGAGCCGCCGGCCGTGCGCCAGCAGCGAATCGATGAGCGCCCGATGCCCGGGGTGAATCCCGTCAAAGGTGCCAATGGTCACGACGGAGCCCTGGTGCCGCGGGCGCAAGCTGGAAAGTCCGCGAATGAGCTCCATGTGCGCCGAAACCGCCAAAGGCCGGTGAGTATAGCCGCCCTGCCGGGCGGCTGGCGGGGTGTCGGTCAGTCGAGGCGGCGATCGAGGGCCTCTCTCAGGGTCGTGCAGGTCACCAGGAGTGGGCCACGTGCCGGTACCGCACGCCCAGCGCGTACAAGGTCCCGAAGTACAGCGCCGCCGCTCCCACGATACAAAGAGCACACCGCCCCACCCGCGCCAACGAACCGAGGGCCATCCAGCCCGCCAGATCGCCGCCCACCCACAGCAAGGCGCCGGCCATCAGGACATTGGCCACCAGGATGCGCGCCATCAGCCCGCCCCACCCTGCCGCTGGCGAATAAACCCCCGCCTTCCTCAGCCCTCGAAGCAGCAACACCGTGTTCAACCCCGCCGCGAGCGACGTCGAAACGGCCAACAACGCATGCGGCGCGGAAAACCCCGCCCACGCAGCAGGCAGCACAATCGCCACGTTCAACCCGACATTGAGCCCCAGCGCGATCACCCCCACCCGCATGGGCGTGCGCGTGTCCTGCCGCGCAAAGAACCCGGGCGCCAGCACCTTCACCAGGCTCATGAAGAGCATGCCGAACGAGTAGCTCACGAGCGCATACGACGTCATCTGTACATCGTGCGCACTGAACTCTCCCCGCCCGAAAATCGTCGCCGTGATCGGCCCCGCAAACACGAGCATCCCAACCGCAGCGGGCGTTGCCAGCAGCAACGTCAAGCGAAGCGCCCAATCGAGCGTGGCCGAAAACTGCTCCTTCGACGCCTTCGCGTGATGCGCCGACAGTCCCGGCAAAATCACCGTGGCGAGCGCAATGCTGAAAACGCCGAGCGGAAACTCCATCAGCCGATCTGCGAAATACAGCCACGCGATGCTGCCGTCGACGAGAAACGACGCGATGAAGGAGTCGAGCAGCAAGCTGACCTGCCCGATGGAAGAGCCGAGAATTCCCGGCAGCATGAGCGCGCCGATACGCCGG
>JBDZVF010000722.1:0-1852 GCA_040255575.1 Pseudomonadota bacterium
CTTGCCACGTGTACGTGGCGCCTTCCTGGGTCGACCGTATCCCTCCCCCAGGCTCCGAGGAGCTCGCCATGCTCGAGATGACTGCGGCGGAACGGCGTCCCAACAGCCGCCTGAGTTGCCAGATCCTTCTGAGCATGGACATGAACGAGCTCGACATCTCTCTTCCAGAGACCCAGTACTGAATTCGGCCAGAACAACGCCGGTTCATGCGCCGGTGCTCGAGAAGGCTGAGACGGCTCGTGCGGGACTTGGCGTACCTTTCAGCGGCGCGGAGCGACGCCGTTCGGGGCCTCACCTACGGTGACCAAGCGGCAAACACCCCTGCTGCCCACTCGATGAGGATCCGCACCTTGGTGCTGTAGCGCCTGCTCGGCGGATAGGCGGCGTAGACCTGGATCGGTTCCGGCCGCCATTCCTGAAGCACCGGTACCAACGCGCCTGCCTCGATCGAGGGGCGGACCATGAAATCGAGCGTATGCACGAGGCCGAGGCCGGCCAGCGCACTTGCGAGCTGGACGCTGCTGTCACTGGCCAGCACGTCGCTGTGCACCCCCTCTAGAGCGAACGCCTCGTCACCGCGACGGAAACTCAAGGGCGCGATGGCGCCGGTGCTGGCGGAGAAGTAGCCGGCGACCGGCAGCTTCTGCTCGACGATGTCCCGTGGATGTCGAGGCACGCCGTGGCGAGCCAGCCAGCCGGGGCTCGCGCAGGTCGTCCATGCCAACTTGCCGATGGGCTGCGAGATCAGGTCGGGGTCGGTGGCCGAGTTGCGAATGGCGCAGTCGATGTTCTCGGAGATCAGATTGGCCGTGCGATCCGTGGCGCTGATGCGCAGCTGGATGCCCGGATACCGTGCTCTGAACTCGGGCAGCGCCGGTACGAGAATGCCGCTTGCGACGGCGCCGCCCGTGTCGATGCGCAGCAGGCCGCGTGGGCTTGCATGGGCTTGGCCGAGCGTCGCCTCGATGTCGTCCAGCTCGCCGAGAAGGTGGCGAGTGCGCTCGTAGTACGCCGCGCCATCCGTGGTCACGCGGACGCTGCGCGTGGTCCGCTCCAGAAGCTTGACCCCAAGGCGTGCTTCAAGCGCCCGCACCCACTTGCTGACCGTGGCAATGGGCACGTCCAGCGACTGGGACGCGCTGGTGAAGCTCCCCGTTTCGACGACTCTCAGGAAGATCCGAATGGCCTGCAGATGGTCCATGGGGTTGCCTCTCGCCGCCATTTTCCACATGGGTGAATGAAGTGCGCACGGCGGAAGGATTTATCTCCATGAGGCTCGTCCCTACGCTTCTGGCTTCGACCTACGGATTACCCCAAGGAGCGACCATGACCTCAGCTGCATACACCAACATCCACGCCTCGAAGCACGCCGGAAAGATCGCGCTCGTCACGGGAGGCAGTACCGGCATTGGCCTCGCAACGGCCAAGCGATTGGCACGCGAAGGCGCTCACGTCTTCATCACGGGACGCCGTCAAGGCGAGCTGGACGCTGCCGTTGCGGACATCGGCCACGGCGCCCAGGCGGTGCGCGGCGACATCTCGTCGCCTTCCGATCTTGCGAAGGTCGCCAACACCGTGTCTGCCGCTCACGGCCGTATCGACATCCTGTTCGCCAATGCTGGCGGGGGCGAGTTCGCGCCACTCGGCCAGATCACCGAAGCGCAGTTCGACAAGACCTTCGGCATCAACGTCAAAGGCACGCTGTTGACTCTGCAAGCGGCGCTGCCATACATGCCCGAAGAGAGCGCGATCGTCATCACCGGCTCCATTGCGGGCGTGCAGGGCGTTCCATCGTTCGGCATCTACGCGGCGACGAAGGCGGCCTTGCGTTCGTTTGCGCGGAGCTTCGCGG
>JBDZVF010000237.1:0-9523 GCA_040255575.1 Pseudomonadota bacterium
CGTGCGCTGGTCGTCGCCCCAGACCTCCTGGGGATGCACCTCGTGCATGAGCAGGGGGGCCTGCGTCGGGTGGGCCGAATCGTCGAGGTTGAGGTCTATCAGGGACCGCAGGACCTCGCGGCACACTCCGCCCGAGGCCGAACCGCCCGCAATGACGTCATGTTCGGGCCGCCTGGCCACGCATATGTCTACTTCATCTACGGGTTCTGGTACTGCATGAACGTCGTGGTCCGGGAGGAAGGCGTTCCGCACGCTGTGCTGATCCGCGCTCTGGAGCCCATTGAAGGTCTCACCGAAAAGACGTGGGGACCGGGCCTTCTCTGCCGTGCCATGAATATCGACCGGCGGCTGAACGGCACGGATCTGCTCGGTCCCAAGCTCTGGCTGGAACGCCCCGAACCCCGCAAGCCGGTGCGCGTTGCGCGCGCCACTCGCATCGGCGTCGACTACGCCGGCGATTGGGCGAAGAAACCGTGGCGCTTCTTCGATCGCGATTCGCCGTACGTCTCGACCGTGACGCCGGCGATGCGCAAACGAGCCGGGGCCAAATGACAGCACCCGGTGTCATCACGGTGGTGAACTGGCCAACATATCCGGGCCCACATGACAGAACGGCACCGCCCTCCGCGCTGGGAGAAGCGATGCCGTCCCTTCAATGCCACCTTCTTACGGCTGCGAGTGGGGCAACGTCAACACGCGTCTCAACAACGGCCCCGAGTCGTGCAGCGACCCGATGTTGAAGAGGTCCGGCCGCAATGTGCGATACCGTTCCACCGCAACGAACAGAGTCGACGGATCACGCTCGAGTCGGCGCGCGACTTCAGCGAGAGTCGCGATGCCGCGCTCGGTCGCATACCACGTGATCAACGCCCGCCCCAACGCGAGACGACGCTGCCGCGAACGCGAGAGCACTTCCGAACGTTCGAGACCGAGCTTGCTCGATACGGTATCGATCACCTGATCGAGCGAGTGCGTGCTGCGATACGTGCGCTGACTACGTGGCACCACCTGCATGAACTCGCGATTGCCGAGTACACGCGGATCATCCGTGCAGCCCTTCTCAAAGAGATCGCCATCGGCAGTATCACTCGCCTCGCTCATGAGCTTGCGATACTCGATCCGGGCCTGCTCCACGCGCGGATTGAGCGCGCGAAGCGCAATGCTCGTCGAAAGCCACGGCACATTCGTGACGCCCAGATACGCGTTGTGACTGCTCAGTGTGTAATCGCCTGGATCCTGCACGATTCCAGCTCGCACAGGCGCAAGGTGGATGTATCGAATGAGCTTGAGGAGGTACATGTCGGGATCCACGAGCAGTGCGTGATAGCGCTGCTGGAAGAGATGACCCGACTCACCATGCTTGCGATGAACCTTGCGCGCGTACTGACTCGTCAGACGCTGCATGAGTCTCCCCACGGGCAGATCTGCAATCTGCACCGCGAAGTGAATCGCATCTTTCGTCCAGTAGAACGCGTGCACGCGGGTTCGACAACGCACCACCATGGCAGACAGCAACTGCTCGAACGTAGCGTAGTCGCTCGCATCGGTGAAAATAGGCTGCCGCGCGTTCCCGCGCTGAACGACGTAGTACAGCCCGCCTGGAACATGCAATCTGGATCGGCGTGACATCCCTGCCCCCTTTCTTCCCGGTTGATACGCACACACACTCGTTGCGAATTGCGTGACGCGTGCGGCCAGCCCTGGCCAATGTGAACTATCCCTGTCTCAATTCCGAGAGCATTTCCCACGAGGAGAAATGCGAGCGCAGAGATTGCGACATCGTGATGCGGTACGCAACCCCTTCAGCTTGCGCTTTCGTGCAGCGCTTCAGACGAGGCTCGAGGCAGTTACTGTTCCTGGCCATGGGCTCGCGGGGCGAAACTCCTTTTCGTCCGTTCGCCGAGGCGCTAGATCCCTATCGTGCGGAGAACCGGTGTGCGCTGAAATCCCTGGACACGGACCGCCCGACAACGCTCTCGCCAGAAACAGTAACTGCCAGTGTGTACCTGCAGCAGCGCATAGAAATATCTCAGCGCGTCATACGAGGACACGTGAAATTTTCGCGCTCGTGTCAGACAGGCGGGAGTATCGACGCGCCGTGTACAGCAGCATCCCTCAGGGAGTGCTGGAAGCGAGCACCTGACTGCTGCCGGCGGCTGATGTTTTATCCAGCGGACAGGCGGACTGCGAGAGGAAGAAACGACGGGTGCGGCAACTCATCCGGCCGCGTAGGGCGCGCGCCGAACGCATATCATGCGGCGCGCTTTGGCCAAAACTGTCCCCCAGCTCAGAAAGAAAAACGACATGCCCTGGATGAATTTCGCCGCGGTGGGCGTGGGTGCCGCGGTCGGCGCGTGGACCCGGTGGGCGCTCTCGCTGTTGCTGAACCCCGTTCTGCCGTCCCTGCCGTTGGGTACGCTGGCGGCGAACCTCATAGGCGGGCTCCTTGTGGGTATCGTCCTGGGGCTCGCGGAGCCACTGGCACTCTCGGCGACCCTGCGACTGCTGATCGTGACGGGTTTTCTCGGCGGCCTGACGACGTTCTCGAGCTTTTCCGCCGAAGCGGTCGGAACCCTCCTGCGGGGCGAATCCGGCTGGGCGATCCTGCTGGTGCTCGCGCACCTCCTGGGATCGCTGGTGCTCACCGGGGCTGGAGTTTGGATCGGCCGGGCGGTCGTGAGCCCCTGAGCCGCCTTGCAAGCCCGATCTTGCGGCCGGCGCGCAAGCGGAACCGCCGGCTAGAGCGGCAATTTTTTCACCCGCGCGGGAAAACTTTGCAATAAGGCTCGCGCGAGAGAAACGGGCCGCGACGGCGCGGCCCGACGAGGATTTCCTTCGAAAATCCGCTAGTGGGAGCCCTAGTTACCCTCGCCAGCCTTGTGCGCGGAGGAGCTCTCGTGAGAGGCACCGCCACCGTGACTGGCCTGCCCGCCCTTGCGCCCGGCTTCCGCCGCGAGCTCCGGGTTCTGCGAAAAGCTGCGCTTTTCGTCCGGCACGCTCTGCCCGCCCTTGCGTCCGGCTTCCGCCGCAAGCGAGCGGTTCTGCGAGAAACTGCGCTTGGAACCCGGAACGCTCTGTCCGCCCTTGCGTCCGGCCTCGGCCGCAAGACGTCGGTTCTGGGAGAAGCTGCGCTTCGAGTCAGGGACGGCCTTGCCACCCATGCTCGCGATTTCCCTCTGGCGTTCCGCATCCATTGAAGCGAAACCGCGGTTCGAAGTACGTCCGTCCTGAGTCCTGCCCTGAGCCATCATCACACTCCTCTACTGTTGAGCTTGCTCCGCTGGCGCGCGACCAAATCACCGCGTCGTCGGGGAGTGCTTCGATCATTCAATCAGTGTGAGGGCGATGCCCTGATCTGCTGATTGGCATAAGCGGCTCCCAGCCGGCGAGCACCCATAACCAGCAAGACGCATGCCGACGCGCGGGCATCCTGCGATGAGCGTGAGTCGAGTGCAGGAAGATGTGTAGGTAGATTCCATTACCGGGTCGCGAAAGAAGCGTGAACCGCAGTTCACGCAGCGCCTTTCAGGAAACCGCAATCGGACTCTCGCCGCACCACTGTATGAGGAAAATGCGAGTATCGCGAATGAAACACCGCCCACTCCCCCAAGCGAAATGACTGTGGCGTGCACGCCGCCACGCGCGCTGAGTCAGCTGAGGACGAGTGTCTGCAACAACAGTGCGAGTGTTCGGGGATGATCGTTACGTGCAAGGATCGCGAGCGTTCGGCCAGAGTGGGCGACGCGGCTTCCACGTATTTCGCCAGCTCGTTGCCTGTGAGTGCACGAGATCCTCTGGCCGGCGACGCGCACCGCGAATACCAGGCAGGTAAGAAGAGCGCATCAGGCGATGCAAGATCTTCAATGGCGCGTAAGCGTTCCGATGAACTGCGCGTCCATCCGCTCACGGAAAAAGAAAAGTGAGTCGCTGTCCTCGCGAGGGATGCGTGCTCAGCGCGGTGGTGTGCGAAGCGGAGTGATGCTTCCGGCGAGATGCACCTTGCCCTTGTGCGCACCTTTCAGCGCGAAACCGTCACCTGCCGGCGTGTGCCATGTCTCGAGCGTCAGCGGCGCGGGGATGCTTACCGGGCGCTTGAACACCACGTCCACGCGGCACGCCGAATTGAACGTGTCAGCAGGCAGCGCACTGAGCGAACGCGCCATCGACCACATGCCATGCGCGATCGCCTGGTTGAAGCCGAACATGCGTGCGCCGAAATTCCACAGATGGATCGGGTTGTAGTCGCTCGACGTGCGTGCGTAACGCCAGCCGATGCCTTTATCCGCCATCAGCGAATGTTTCACGATGCTGTCCGGGCTCACCGGCTGGATCGCCTCAGCGTCAGGCGCCGGCACCCCTTCGCCCGCGCTGATGCGCGCGCCGAAAGGCTTTGAGGTATCGCGCTCGAGGCGACGCGCCATGAACACACACGTTTCATACCACGCGGGCTTGCCATCGACTTGAACACTTGTGTGGACGTCGAACTCCTGGCCGCGGTCCGTATCCCGCCGGCCGTCCACGTGGGTGCTCAGCGTCAGCGTTTCGTCCACGTGTATTGGACGATAGTGCTCGATGTGGTTGCGCAGGTGCACGAGCCCCATCAGCCGCACCGGAAATGCGAGCGATGAGAGCAGCGCGAGCTGCATGGGCGTCGCGATCACGTGCGGGTACGCGACCGGCAGATATTCCGAGGGCGTGCCGCCGCACACCGCGCGATAGGCCTCCACGCGCGAGCGCCGGGGCCGGTAGGTCTTCAGCTCCGCCTCGAGGCGCGGGATCTCGAAGCCGTCCGGCACGACGGGCTGCTTGCGCCCGAACACGATCCGGGCGTACGAGGGCAATATCGATGGCTGCGAGCCGAAGCTCAGCGAGTAGCGCGAAGACATGAGGGGCGGCAGTATCCCTTAAGGTCGGTCTTCAGGGCGAGACGTGTTCGACCTGAATGTCGACTATTCCGCCCTCGCCCACTTTGTGGGCCGCCAGACCGAACAGGTCCCCGGAGGATTCGCCGGGATTACCGGATTTCGAGACGCGCGCCACGATTTCCACCAGCTGCCCTTTCGTGAAGCTGTGTCCGGGCATCATCGAGTCCTGCGTGGTGAGCTCCACGGTCTGCGGAAAGGTCGCCTTGAGGCGCTTGACCGCCAGCGGCGGGCCCGCCGCCCGCGGATCGCGCACGAACACGAAGAGCGGCAGGGACGACAGCGCCTTCCCATCGAGCTTGGCGGAGAGTGTCACGTGGACCCTTACGGGAGGGACCGAGGCCACCGCCCCCGGGGCATCGCCTTCTTTGGCGGAGTTGCGCTCGCCCGATGCCGCGGCTCCCGGCGAGCCGGTGGTGCGTGCATCCGCCCCCGCCGCGCCGTTTCCAGCGCCGCCGGCCGAAGAGCCGCCCTGCTGCGCGAGCTGCGCATCGATTGCCTGAATCTGCTGCTCGAAGATCGCCCGCACGTTCTCCTGCGGCGGCGGATCGAGCGTCAGGAGCGCCGAGAAACGATCGCGTGCGAGCCGCAGATCCCCGCGACGCACGGCAGCCACGGCGCCGTAGAACAGCGCCTGGCCGTTCCTGGGATCCATCTCGAGCGCCTGCTCGATGTACTTCGAGCCATGACCGGTGAACTCGCTGTCGCTGCTGAGCACGAGCGCCTCGCCGAGCCCGAGGACCGCATCGAAGTTCTTGCCGTCGCTCAGCTCGTACGCCTTCTGATAGGCGCGAATCGCGAGCGGGTATTGCTCCAGCACGGTGTACGAGTGGCCCAGGCGGAGCCAGCCGTCCAGATCGTTTGGATTCTTTTCGAGGCGGCGCGCCAGGCGCGACACCATGTTCTGCGGAGTGAGCGCGTCGGTCTGGACCTGGCTCCACGTGTGGTTGCCCCACAGGTAGTAGAGCAAGCCGCCGCCAAACACCAGCACGCCTGTGGCGCCGAGCGCCGCCCAGACCGCCGGCGTCGGCGAGGTCGGAGTGGCCTGGCTCACGGAAGGGCGCACGAGCGGTACGACAACCACGCCGACGGCAGCGACCGTCAGCGCGATCGCGATGAGGATGAAGGTGGTCATCAGCGCCCCGTATCCCCTTCGATCGGCTCATTGTCCTGATCGACCAGCTTCGCGCGCTGACGCAGGATGCGCACGGCGACGAGCCCCCCGATCATGAGGAAGATGATCGGCGCGAGCCACAGCCACATGTTCCGCGCGTTCGTGAGCGGCCGGAACAGGATGAACTCGCCGTAGCGGTCCACCATGTATTTGCGGATCTCATCGTCAGTTTTGCCCTGGTTCACGAGATCGCGAACCTCGTGGCGCAGGTCCGCGGCGAGGTCCACCTGCGAATCCGCGATGGAGGTGTTGAGGCACTGCATGCAGCGCAGCTCGTGTGTGAGCCGCAGGTACTGCTCCTGCTTCGCCGGATCGTCGAACTGCGTGATGTCGATGGCGAAGGCGGGCGCGACGCTCAGCGCCAGCAGCACCGACAGGAACAAGGCGCGCATCAGCGGCTCACCGTTGGGTTGCCCTGAATCCGGGGAAGGAACTCCTTCTCCCAGATTTCCGGCGTCATCGCGCCGGCCAGGCGGTACTGCACGATGCCTTCGGCATCGACGAGGAACGTTTCGGGCGCGGCCGTGACGCCCCAGTTGATCGCTTCGCGGCCCGGCTTGTCCTGCGCGATCGCGGTGTAGGGGTTGCCGAACTCCTGCAGCCACTCGTGAGCCAGGCTTTCATCCTCGTCTTTCCAGTTGAGGCCGATGATCGGCACCGCCTGCTTCTGCGCAAGCTGCATCAGCATCGGATGCTCGACGCGGCAGGTGACGCACCACGTGCCCCAGACATTGAGCAGATAGGGTTTGCCCTTGAACTGCGCGTTGCTCAGCGTCTGGCCGGGATTCATGAGATCCGGCAGCGTGAACTGCGGCGCCGGCTTGCCGATGAGCACGGAGCGCAGATGCTCGCGATCCGGGGAGTTCTGCACCCCGACGTAGAGCACCACGGCCAGCAGTATGAAAACGCCGAGTGGCAATAGAAATCGATTCATCATCCCGCTTTACCCGGTAGTGGGCCGCCTGCGGCGCTCACTTCGCCTGCCGTGGCCGGCTGCCTCGCCGTGCGGTAACGGCGATCCGACGCGGCGATGCCGCCGCCGAGCGCCATGAGGAACGCCGCGATCCACACGTAATTCACGAGCGGGCGGATCTGCAGGCGCACGCTCCACTTGCCGGCGCCGAGATCATCGCCCAGCGCGAGGAAGATGTTCGAGCCCCAGTACGAGCCGATGCCCGCCTCCGTCATGCTCTGCCGCTGCACCCAGTACAGCCGCTTCTCCGGCGTGAGATTCAGAATGGGTTTCCCTTCGTGGGTGACGGAGAAGTGGCCACGCACGCCGTCGTAGTTGGGGCCTTCCATGTTTTCGATCTTGTCGAAGCGGAAGGCGTAGTTGCCGAGCGTCACCGTTTCGCCGGGGCCGACGGCAATGTCACGTTCCTGCGTATACGACTCCACCGAGGTGATGCCGATGACGAAGATCGCGAGCGCGATGTGCGCCACCGTCATGCCGATGACGCTGCGCGGGAGCGAGAGCCGGCGACGAATGCGATCGATGGGATCGACCAGCGAGGAGATGATGATCCAGAACGCCACGGCGTAGCCCACCGGCGTGAGCACGAGTGAGCGCCCGAAAATGCCGACGACCACCGCGACGCTCAGCGCCACCGAAATGGCGAGCCACATCAGCAGCCGCTTTTTCTTCTCAGACAGATGGCCCCTCTTCCAGGCCGCCTGGATACCAATGGGCAGCAGCGCCAGGAGCGGGATCATCGGAATCGGGAACATCGCGTTGAAGTACGGCGTGCCCACCGAAAGCGTGTAGCCGGTAGCCTCCGCAATGAGCGGTGCGAGCGTGCCGCCGAACACCACCGCCGTCGCAACAATCAGCAGGATGTTGTTGAAGAGCAGGAAGGATTCGCGCGAGAGCACATCGAAGCCCGCCTGCGACTTCAGCAACGGCGCGCGCCACGCATAGAGCGCGAGTGCCCCGCCGACGATGATCACGAAGAACCCGAGGATGAACATGCCGCGGCCCGGATCGGCCGCAAACGCGTGCACGGACGTGATGCTGCCCGAGCGCACGAGGAACGTGCCGAGCAGGCTGAGCGAGAACGCGAGGATGGCGAGCAGCAGCGTCCAGCTCTTGAAGAGCCCGCGCTTGTCGGTAACCGCGAGCGAGTGGATCAGCGCCGTGCCGGCGAGCCAGGGCATGAAAGAGGCGTTTTCCACTGCGTCCCAGAACCAGTAGCCGCCCCAGCCGAGCTCGTAATACGCCCACCAGCTTCCGAGCGCGATGCCCATGGAGAGGAAGCCCCACGCGGCAGTGGTCCAGGGGCGAGTCCAGCGCGCCCACACCTGGTCCATCTTGCCTTCGAGCATCGCCGCGCAGGCGAAAGCGAACGCGACAGAGAAGCCGACGTAGCCGGTGTAGAGCATCGGCGGGTGAAGGGCGAGCGCAGGATCCTGCAGCAGCGGGTTCAGGTCACGGCCATCCGGCGCGGCCGGGAAAAGACGCTCGAACGGGTTGGAGGTCGCAAGCGCGAACAGCAGGAACGCGAAGCTGATGATGCCGAGCACGCCCAGCACGCGCGCGCCAAAGCGCTTGGGCAGGCGCGTGACACCGATCGCCACAGCGACCGTCCAGACGCCGAGCAGGAAGATCCAGAGCAGCAGCGAGCCTTCGTGCGCGCCCCACACCGCAGCGACGCGATAGATGAGCGGCAGCGCCGAGTTGGCATTCGACGCGACGTACAGGACCGAGAAGTCCAGGTTGACGAACGAGGCGACGAGACAGGCGAGCGCCGTGCAGATCATCACGAACTGGCCGGCGACTGCGGGCGTCACCGCGGCGACCCAGCGATCGCGCCCGAGCGCGGGCCCGGCGATGCCGAAGAAGGCCTGCAGCCCCGCGAGCAGCAGGGCGAGGATCAGCGCGAAATGTCCTAGCTCGGGAACCATCAGATGCCTGCCGGCTTTTTGGCCGGCGCCTCGGCGGATGCGGCCGCGTTACCGGGCTCGCTCGCAGCGTGCTCGCCCTTGGCCCCCGGCGCGTACGCCGCTCCGTTCTTCTTCAGCGACTTCGTCACTTCCGGTGGCATGTAGTTCTCGTCGTGCTTGGCGAGCACCTCATCGGCGACGAACACGCCATCCGCACCGAGCTTGCCGTGCGCCACCACACCCTGCCCCTCACGGAACAGATCGGGCAACACGCCGGTGTATTTCACGGGCACCTCGTGCTGGAAATCGGTGACGGTGAACGTGACATCGAGGCTGCCGGCCTGGCGATGGAAGCTGCCCTGGGACACCATGCCACCGAGACGAAAACGTTCACCGGGCTTGACTTCTCCGGCCACGACCTTGGTCGGGTCGAAGAAGAACATCACGTTCTTCTGGAAGGCGGACAGCGCGAGAGCCGCCGCGATGCCGACGCCCGCGAGAATGCCGAGCACCCAATAAAGTCTTCGTTTGCGGGCAGGAGTCATGT
>JBDZVF010000723.1:0-1846 GCA_040255575.1 Pseudomonadota bacterium
CACGGCGCGCGCTCGTTGCGAATTTTGTGTTTTTGAGTTCGATAGCTGTTTTCTCGTAGGAGGTTTTTCGTGGAAGCATATGCATCAATCCAGGGCATGACGGTGCTGGCCGTGGGCATCATCTTCGGTCTCGGCGCCCTCGGCACCGCCATCGGCTTCGGTGTGCTCGGCGGCCGCTTTCTGGAAGGCGCCGCGCGTCAGCCCGAGCTGACCCCGATGTTGCAGACCAAGATGTTCATCGTCGCGGCGCTCGTCGACGCGGTCGCGATGATCGGCATCGGCTTCGCGCTGTTCTTCACGTTTGCGAATCCGTTCCTCGGCCCGGTCGCGCAGAGCGTGGCGGGCGGCTGAAAGTCGCAAGGCGCTCACGGGCCCGACATGGCGGGCCGAAGCGGTTTTGAGGCTTAGGCAGGAGAAACGATCGTGAACATCAATTTCACGCTCATCATCCAGATGGTGGTGTTCGCCATCCTCGTCTGGTTCACGATGAGTTTCGTGTGGCCGATGATCCTGCGCGCGATGGAAGCGCGCGAGAAGAAGATCGCGGCGGGGCTCGCGGCGGCCGAGAAAGGCCAGCAGGAGCTGGCGCAGGCGCGCAGCAATTCGGACTCGATCATTCGCGAGGCGCGCGAGCGCGCTCAGGCGATCATCGATCAGGCGCAGCACCGCGCGAACGAGATCGTGGAGCAGGCGAAGTCGACCGCGACGGTCGAAGGCCAGCGTCTGGTGGCCGCCGCCCAGCAGCAGATCGATCTCGAAGCCAATCGCGCGCGCGAAGCGCTGCGCAAGGAAGTGGCGACGCTCGCCGTGACCACGGCGTCGAAGCTGCTCGAACGCGAGATCGATGCGCGCGCCCACGCGGACCTCATCAGCAAGCTCGCAACGCAGATCTGAACCCATGGCAGACCGCAGCACCATCGCCAGGCCCTATGCCCGTGCCGCCTTCGATGAAGCGCGCGCGGCGCAGCGCCTCGGCCCCTGGCTCGAGGCGCTCCAGACCGCCGCCGCCGTCGTGCAGGACCCGCGCGTGCAGGACCTGCTCGGCGATCCGAGCGTGACGCCGGCGCAGCTCGCGCAGCTCATCCTCGATATCACGGGCTCCGGCGCCGAGCAGCACGGCAAAAACTTCCTGCTGACCCTCGCGGAAAACCGCCGTCTCGGCTACCTGCCCGAGATCGCGGCGATCTTCGCTGAGCTGAAAGATGCCGAAGAGGGCGTCGTCGACGTCACGGTCACCTCCGCCGCGCCGCTCGACCAGCAACAGCAGCTCACGTTGAGCGAGGCGCTCGCCCGCAAGTTGAAGCGCCAGGTGCGGCTGCATTGCGAGACCGACAAGACGCTGATCGGTGGCGCGGTCCTGCGCGCCGGCGACCTGGTAATCGATGGCTCCCTGCGCACGCGGCTGGACCGCATCGCCACCGAGCTCACTGCGTAACGAATACGACCGAGGACATCTTTCATGGCCATCAAGGCAACCGAGATCTCCGATCTCATCAAGCAGCGGATCGAGAACTTCAAATCGTCCACTGAAGCCCGCAACGTCGGCACCATCGTGTCGCTGACGGACGGCATCACGCGCATCTATGGCCTCGCCGACGCGCGTTACGGTGAGATGCTCGAGTTCCCCGGCGGCGTGTACGGCCTCGCGCTCAACCTCGAGCAGGACTCGGTGGGCGCCGTGGTGCTTGGCGAGTACCGCAACCTGAAGGAAGGCGACACCGTGAAGACCACGGGCCGCATTCTCGAAGTGCCGGTTGGCCCTGAGCTGCTCGGCCGAGTGGTCGACGCGCTCGGCCAGCCGATCGACGGCAAGGGCCCGATCAATGCGAGCCGCACGGCGCCGATC
>JBDZVF010000238.1:0-9496 GCA_040255575.1 Pseudomonadota bacterium
TCACTCACGTGGCCGTCCTTCACGCGGTGGATGATCCGCAGCATCTCCACCTTGCCGTTCTGCCAGAAAGCGAATGTGCCGTCGTAATTGCGGCTCACGAGCGCCTGGTTCATGCGCTCGAGCCATTGCCGGGGATCGTCAGCGTCGGCCGCCGCGGCGACCGCGGCCATGACCAGTGCGAAGAAACCCCACGCAACCGCGCTGCTATTTAGACGCTTCTTCAACATTCGGCCGCGAGACCTCGACTACGTTCGTGGCAGGCGCCGCTCCATTCGGCTCGCTGGACGCTGCATCGACCTCGGCCAACGGCTCGCTGGCGACCAGGGCGGACAGCATGTTGCGCCGGTTCACCGGCGCAGAAAATTCGCTATGTGCAACGACGTAGTTGGCCAGCTCTGCCGACGGCACAATAGGCGTTCGCTCCACAGTTGCGGGTACGACGTAGCTCTCGGAGGCACTGTCGTCGCCCATTCGCTGAGCCACGGTTTGAGTCAGGGCAGCCGGAGCGGCCGCATTCTCGGCGACGAGGGTGTCTGCGCCAACGGGGGCCTGCGCCCGAATCCACAATACAGACATGGCGGCGACGCTCGCGGCGATGGCACCGCCGGCCACCGGCTGCCACCAGCGCATGCCGCCGGCCTTGCGAACCGCGTTCTGGGCGACGACCTCCCCGGCGAGTGCCGGTTCAGCGGAGACCGCGGCGCTCACCCGGGAAGCGAGATTGGTTTCGAGTCGCCCGACGGCCCCGCCCTGGCGCTCCGCGCGGATCGCGGCGCCGATCACGGCGTAGCGACGCCAGCGCGCCTTCAGCGCATCGTCACGCGAGAGCCGCCGTGCCAGGAGTTGGCACTGGTCCTCCGGAAGCTCGTCATCGAACATCGCGGATAGCTGACTGTCGAGCTCTTCGTTCATCCCAGTTCCTCGGCGCGGCCCAGGCCGCCTTCGAATACTTCACGCAGACGGCGATCGATCGCTTCACGAGCGCGGAAAATGCGCGAGCGCACGGTACCCACCGGGCAGCCCATCGCGTCCGCGATCTCTTCGTAAGACAGTCCTTCGAGCTCGCGCAGCACGATGGCGGTGCGCAGGTCTTCAGGCAAGGCATCGATGGCGGAGTTCACCGTGGAGCGGATCTCTTCGGTGAGCGTCAACGCTTCGGGGGTTTCCGAGTCTTTCAGGCGACCTTGCATGTCATACGACTCGTCGGGGTTCTGGAGGTCGAGGTCGAAGTCGATGGGGCTTCGGTCCCTCGAGACGACGGCATTCTTGGCGGTGTTGATCGCAATCCGGTAAAGCCAGGTGTAGAAGGCGCTGTCGCCTCTGAACTGGGGCAGAGCGCGATACGCCTTGATGAACGCTTCCTGAGCAATGTCCTCGGCCTCTGCCGGATTGCGCACGTAGCGCATGACCAGCTTGACCACTTTGTGCTGATACTTGAGCACCAGCGCATCGAAGGCGCCCTTGTCACCGCGTTGAACACGGCGCACCAGGCTCAGATCGCTTACGTCGGCGCTCATGCGCGCCCTCTACTCCAGCAAGTCAGAAGAGGCCGCGCTGCCAAAAGGCGCTGAATAGACCGAGAACCCCCACTGAAGTTCATCGGCGACACCTTGCGCGGACCAGATTGTGCCCTTGAGGCATGGAAAGGTGTGACGAGTCTATCAGTTGTCAGGGGGCTACTGTCCCGAAAGGTCCCGAATCACGGCCGGCAAAGAGGGCCAGACGCCCCCTGAGAGCGCGAAAGGCGGCTGAGCCGACCCGGCTCTCCTCTATTAATGCATAACGTCCGCTGAATGGGCCGAAGCGATGCTCATCGGAAATCGTCCAGGCCAGCAGCACCCACGGACCGAGCGTGGCTGTGGCTGCGGTGAGACGCGCGCATTCGAGCCGACCGTCGGGCCGCCTCAGGTGCCACTGCCCATCCTCGCCCCATTCGCAATGACGAACCGCCCAGGGTCCCATGCCGAGGAGCACAGCGAGGCTCGGCAATGTGGCAAGCACGAGCGCGACGGCCGCCGCGACCACCCGCCATACAGGATGTGGAGTGACGCTGAAGCAGAGCGCGACCGCGGCCGCGAGGCCGAACAGCGTCCACAGAAGCTGGGCGCGACGGCACGGCCGGACATCAAAGACGAGGCGCGGCGATGAGCTGCGTAACTCGCGCGAGGTCGGGTTCGTCGGGGATGACATGGCCGAAGAAATAATCGGCCAGGTCGGGGTCGGGCAAGTCCAGAAGCCGGGCAAATGCACGCTGCTCATCCCTTGACACGTGTTCGTAACGCTCGCGCGCGAAGCGCTCGAGCAGCACGTCGAGTTCCTTCATGCCGCGGCGGCAGCGCCACAGCAGCTTGCGGGCCTCGACGTCCATGCCTTGCCTAATGCTGACGCTCGATCAGGCGCTTCTTGATCTCGGCGATCGCCTTGCCGGGGTTCAGGTCCTTCGGGCACACGTCCGTGCAATTCATGATCGTGTGGCAGCGGTAGAGCCGGAAGGGGTCTTCCAGATCGTCCAGCCGTTCGCCGGTGGCCTCGTCGCGGCTGTCGATGATCCAGCGATATGCTGCCAGCAGCGCCGCGGGGCCGAGGAAGCGATCGCTGTTCCACCAATAGCTCGGACACGCAGTCGAGCAGCAGGCGCACAGGATGCACGCGGCGGGGCGGTCGATCTGCTCCTGCTCTTCCTTGGTCTGGAGGCGCTCACCATCCGGTGGCGGCGGCGTGCGCGTCTGCAGCCAGGGTTTCACGGATGCGTACTGCGCGTAGAAGTTGGTGAGGTCAGGCACCAGATCCTTCACCACCGGCATGGCCGGCAGCGGATAGATGCTGATGGTGCCGCCCATGTCTTCCATCGCCGTCGTGCAGGCGAGGCGATTCACGCCGTTGATGTTCATGGCGCAGGAGCCGCAGATGCCCTCGCGGCACGAACGCCGGAACGTGAGCGTCGCGTCGATCGCGCTTTTGATCTGGATGAGCCCGTCGAGCACCATCGGACCGACGCCCTTGGTTTCGATCTCGAACGTGTCGATGCGCGGGTTCTCGCCCGAGCCCGGGTCGAAGCGATAGATCCTGAACGTGCGCGTCTCACCGGCGCCGCTGCGCGCCTTGTGCACCTTGCCGTTCGGGTTGATCCTGGAATTCTTGGGAAGAATGAACTCAGCCATTCGGGTTCTCAGTAAGTGCGCGCCTTGGGGGGGATCGACTCGACGTCGTTCGTGAGCGTATCGAGGTGCACGGGGCGGTAGTCGAATCGCACCTTGCCCGGGCCCTCGACCCACACGACCGTGTGTTTCATCCAGTTGACGTCGTCACGATCCGGAAAGTCCTCGCGCGCCTGCGCTCCGCGACTCTCCTTGCGATTCTCGGCTGCGTGGATGGTGGCCGTGGCCTGAAGAAGCAAGTTCTCCAGCTCCATCGTTTCCACGAGATCAGTGTTCCAGACCAGCGAGCGGTCGCTCACTTTCACATCCGCAAAAGTCTCGTAGGTGCGCGCCAGTCTCCGTATGCCTTCCTGCAGGGACTCGCCCGTGCGGAAGACGGCCGCGTCCGCCTGCATGACCTTCTGCATTTCCAGCCGGATCTCGGCGGTTGGGCGCGAGCCGTTGGCGTTGCGCAGCTTGTCGAGACGCGCCACCGCGGCATCTCCCGCATCCTTCGCGAGCGGCTTGTGCGAGCTGCCGGGCTTGACGACTTCAGCGCAGCGGCGCGCGGCCTCGCGGCCGAACACCACGAGGTCGAGCAAGGAGTTCGAGCCCAGGCGATTCGCGCCGTGCACCGATACGCACGCGGCTTCGCCGACCGCCATGAGCCCCGGCACGATCGCCTCAGGGTTGCCGCCCGCGGGCGCGAGCGCCTCGCCGTGAATGTTGCAGGGGATTCCGCCCATGTTGTAGTGGACGGTGGGCAGCACCGGGATCGGCGCCTTGGTGACGTCCACGTCCGCGAAAATCTTCGCCGTCTCGGCGATGCCGGGCAGACGCTCGTGGATCACCTCGGGGCCCAGGTGCTCGAGGTGAAGGTGGATGTGATCCTTCTCCTCGCCGACGCCGCGCCCGCCGCGAATCTCCAGCGTCATCGCGCGGCTCACGACGTCGCGCGACGCGAGATCCTTCGCGTTGGGCGCGTAGCGTTCCATGAATCGCTCGCCGGTCGAGTTGGTGAGATAGCCGCCCTCGCCTCGCACGCCTTCGGTGATCAGGCAGCCCGCGCCATAAATGCCGGTCGGATGGAACTGCACGAACTCCATGTCCTGCAGCGGCAGGCCGGCGCGCAGGACCATTCCACCGCCATCGCCCGTGCAGGAATGCGCGGACGTGCAGGAGAAAAAGGCGCGCCCGTAACCGCCTGTCGCGAGGATCGTGGTGTGCGCACGGAAGCGATGCAGCTTGCCCTCCGTCATGTCGAGCGCGACGACGCCGCGGCACGCGCCGTTCTCCATGATGAGATCCAGCGCGAAGTACTCGATGAAGAACGTGGCGGAGTGGCGGATGCTCTGCTGATACAGCGTGTGGAGCATCGCGTGCCCGGTGCGATCTGCCGCCGCACAGGTGCGATGAGCCGCCGGCCCTCTGCCGAAGTTCGTGGTCATGCCGCCGAACGGGCGCTGATAGATGCGCCCGTCATTCGTGCGGGAGAACGGCAGGCCGTAGTGTTCCAGCTCGATGACGGCCGCGGGCGCCTCCTTGCACATGAACTCGATGGCGTCCTGGTCGCCGAGCCAGTCCGAACCCTTCACGGTGTCGTACATGTGCCAGCGCCAGTCATCGGCGCCCATGTTGCCCAGCGCGGCACTGATACCGCCCTGCGCGGCGACAGTGTGACTGCGCGTGGGGAACAGCTTGGTGATGCACGCCGTCGCGAGCCCCGCCTCGGCAAGGCCGAGCGTGGCGCGAAGCCCGGCGCCGCCGGCGCCGACGACGAGCACGTCGTAAGTGTGATCGATGAACTTGTAGTCAGCAGTCGTCATGGCGCGATTCCGAATGCCACCTTCAGCACGGCAAAGATCGAAGCCGCGGCGATGAGCGTGTGCGCGAATGTGGAAATGATGAGCAAAACGGTCTTGGCGCCGCTGTGCACGTAGTCCTCGATGACCACTTGCACGCCGAGCTTCGAGTGCCAGCACGCAAGCCCGAGGAACAGCACGAGCAGCACGGCGGTCCAGGTCTGGTGAACCCAGGCGTGCACGGTCAGGTAGTCGAGCGCGGGCAGGCAGATCAGCGACACCAGGAACGAAATTCCGAGCGGGATGAGTGCAACCGCCGTCAGCCGCTGCACCCACCAGTGATGCACACCCTCCTTCGCGGAGCCCAGGCCGAGAACCCTGCCGAGTGGAGTGCGCAGGCTCATGCGAGCCCCCTGGTGACGACCAGCGCGGCAAGCAGCAGCACGGTGAGCACAATGGCCAGGATGATGATCACCCAGGCACTCACTTGCGACTGACGCCTCTCCATGCCACGCCCCGTATCCCAAACGAGGTGCCGGATTCCCGCCAGGAGGTGATAAGTGAAGGAAAAAGCGAGCCCTACGTAGATAAGCTTGAAAAACGGGTTCGACAGCGTCACCACAGCCTCTTCGTACGCCTTCGGCCCGTCCGCGAGCGCCATGAGCCACCAGACGAGCGGGATGAGGCCGGCGCTGAGTGCAACGCCCGTGAGGCGATTGAGGAAGGAAGAAACAATCGTGTACTTGAACTTGTACACGCCGGCATGCGGCGACAATGGTCGATCAGGCATCAGTGCTCCCGCGATGGTGCCCGTTACAGGTATCCGTGCCACCCCGCGCCCTTTTCAATCGTTCAGAAGTCGATGCAGCGGCCCTTGCGTTCCCAGTCTCCGTAGCGCGTGGGCTCCGGACCCGACGGGCCGCCGACTTCGATTGGCGGCCTCTGCGGCACTGGTGTGGAATGAGCGCTTTGGTGGCCCGGCGCGGCGCCCTGGCTGGCGCGATTGCCGTGCGACGGCACATCGACTGCGTTGTCGATGGGGCTGCGCGTCTCGGCCGGATTCTGCATGGCGCGCAAGTGTGCCATAAGTTGGCGCTCAGGACCATTTGAAACCAATGGAAAAACAATGCTGAAGCCAGTGGAAAATGCAGCACGCCGGACCCGCCTCGTGGACACGGGCGCTGTGCGCGTGCAGGGCGCGGATGCCGTCAAATTTCTGCAGGGCCAGGTCTCGAACGATGTCACGCGCCTGACGGCGGATCGTTCGGTGCTGGCGGGGCTGCATAACGCGCAGGGGCGTGCGATTGCCGTACTTCGGCTGGTGCTTGCGGGCCCGGACGAGATTCTCGCGCTCGTGCCGCGCGAGCTTGCGGCGGCGGTCGCGGCGCGGCTCGGCAAGTTTGTGCTCCGGTCGAAGGTGAAGATTTCGGATGCTTCCGCCGAGTGGAACGTTTCCGGTGTCATTCAGCCCGGAAGTCCCGCAGACGCGCTGGCGGCCGCTTCAGCCGGCGCTGCGCGCACCGATGAAGACGGGCGAATCTGGATTTGCGTGGCTACTGGCGGCGATGCGCTTCGCGCAGATGCCCCGCCTCGGCCAGACGATGCGCTTCGCGCAGATTCCGGGCTCCGCGCACATCCGGCGCAGGCGCCAGCGTCTCGTGCGCTGGCGCCAATGTCCCGCTGGCTCGTCCTCGCCAAAGTGGCGCCTTTGGCCGAACCTTCGGGCGATGACCCGAGCGCCGCGCTTCCTGTCGGCGGCCCCGGGTCCTCTTCAATCCCGTTGACCCCCGACGATTGGCTCGCCGCCGACATCGCCGCAGGCCTCCCGCACGTTTACGCAGCCACCAGCGAAGCCTTCGTTGCCCAGATGCTCAACCTCGACCTGCTCGACGGCATCGCCTTCGACAAGGGCTGCTACACAGGCCAGGAAGTCATCGCGCGCGCCCACTACCGCGGCAAGGTCAAGCGCCGCATGCAGCGCTTCCGCACACGCGAGCCCGCAAAACTGAACCCCAATGATTCAGGAACGCTCGCGGACGGCCGCACCTTCAAAGTCGTGGCGGCCGTGCAGTTGAGCGACGGCACAAGCGAGTTCCTCGCCGTCGCCCCGATGACGCCTTCAGCCACCATCGACGACGACGCGCAGGCCGCACACACAACAGACGGTGCGCCTTTGAACGCAGAGCAGCTCGCACTCCCATACCCGCTTCCAACGTGACGCGCCTGAGCTAACGCGCCGCTCACCTGCAAGCACGCTGAGCTGACCCGCCGGTTAACCGCAGGCACGCTGAGCTGACCCGCTCAATCCCAGGCACGCTGAGCCGACGCGCCGCTTAGACCGCACGCAGCCCGAGCGGCGCTCGATCACCCTCGCGTTCACCAGCACGTCGCCATGGCCATGGCGTCGCGTCGAGTCGCGTCGCCATCGCGCGCTCGCGCCTGCCGTGCGCTCTGCGCGCCGCCCTCACGCGGGCTTGCATGTCACGCGCGCTCTGCAACCTCCCGCACCTCGACCTGTTCCGCGCCAACAACGGCCTGGTAGCGCTCCGCCCAGCCCACCGCGGCCCGCAGCGACTCCTCGCTGATGATCACGAACCCCCCGAGCAGTTCTTTCGATTCGGTAAACGGCCCATCGATCACGAGCGGCTTGCCATTCGACATCACCAGGCACGCGCCTGTCGCAGCGGGCTCCAGATGCACCGACGAAAGGAGCACGCCTGCGCGCTCCATCTCGCCGAGCTGCTCTCTCATCCTGGCCGCGCGTTCCGTGCTCAATGAAACGGCGCCCTCGGTGCCGCGCCGCTTGTAGGTCGCCATGTAGCGCGTCGTGGTCAGCCCGGGCGGCTTCTCACCCAGTCCCATATCCCACGCTTCCGTCACCGGCCGAATGTCGATCTCCGCCTCGCCGAGCGGCGACGCGAATTTCGTCGCCCACTCGACCGCCTCTTCCATCGACATCACCTTCAGGATCACGAACCCGCCAATCGCATCCTTCGACTCGGCGAATGGCCCTTCCTGCAACGTGCGCTCACCACCGGCAAGCTGCAGTCGCACGCCAAGTGAGCTCGGCCTCAAACCGTCCCCAGCCAGCAGCTTTCCCGAGCTCACGAGCTCGCCAATCATCTTGCCGACGCGCTCAATGAGCTCGCGCGCGGGAATCGCCCCGCTTTCCCAGTGGGCATTCGTCCTGTGCATGATCAGGAATTGCATCGGTGTACCTTTCGAAAGTCAGGCGGCAAAGAAATCGGCGACGACGGGCGTGAGCACTCCCGGCTTCACGTTGTGCGTCTGCCCCTTGAGCGTGCGCAGCTGCGCATTCGGGATCGCTTTCGCGGCGGCCTCCACCGCGACACGAAGTCGTGCATCACTTTTCTGTCCACCAATCACCAGGGTGGGCGTGCGGACGCGGGCGAGACGCTCCGCCGGCAGCGAGAAGTCACCCATGATCGCGGCATCGTAAGGGAGCGTTGCCGCCGCCGCTTCGAGCTTCGACCACACGCCTGGCATGAAGCGCATGATGAAGACGAAGAAAGACGGGACACCGACCATGTCTCGCATGAAGTACTTCACCGCATCGCCGCGCCGGCCTTCGGTGATCAGCCGATTGAGATGCGCTTCGTGAGCGGCCTTGGCGTGCCGCGCGCGCTCTTCAGGAGTAACCCTGTAGGGCGGCTCGTACACCGCCAGCTTTTCAATGGCGAGCCCGCTCGCGGCCGCCTCGAGAGCCAGCCCCGCGCCGGATGAAAGACCCAGCACGTTCGCCGAACCGCCGGCCTCGCCAAGCAGCGCCTCGAGATCCTCGACCTCGCGCTGCTTGGCGTACGGTGCCGTGTCGGAGCTGCGGCCGCGGCCGCGGCGGTCGTACAGGTACACCTGGAATCGCTCCGCCAGCAGCGGCGCGAGCTTCGGCATCGGGCCGAACGCGCGGCTGCAGAGTGCGCCATCCACCAGGATGAGCGGCGGGCCCGAGCCCATGCACTCGAAGGCAATGACGGTGCCATCGCGCGATGTGACGGTGCTCATGGTTGCCCCCTTCGGGAAGGGGGATTCGATTCGGCCCGGACGAGAATCAGGAATCGCATGCAGTCACCTCCGTTTGCGAGAACGACGAACGGGGTGCCGGCAATCCGACATGCGCCCAAGAAAAAAGAAGGCGCCAGAGCCCGCAGGCGAGATCGCGGCCCGCGCACGAGTAGAGGCCGCGAGGTCCGGCGCGCAAGGCAAGGCTGGGGACGCGCGCGAGCAAGGTCGGGGGGCGAGCGCAAGGTCGGGGGCGAGCGCAAGGTCAGGGCCGGCGCAAGACTGGGGCCAGCGCAAGGTCTGGGGCCAGCGCAAGGGTGGGGGCGAGCGTTCGCATCGGCCGCAGGCGCCACGCGCGGCGCCCGCCGCGCCCCGCTATTACAGGTCGACGAGCTCCACGTTCTCGGGCGACAGCGTCTGCCCCAGGAATCGGGTCCCCACGCGCGCGAAGCGCTCCGGCCCGTCCGTCGCCAGGAAGCGCACCATCGTGCGGCCGGTGCCGCCGAGCAGCCGTGCGCCAGCCAGCTGCTCCCGAAC
>JBDZVF010000724.1:0-1843 GCA_040255575.1 Pseudomonadota bacterium
CGAGCGGGCAGCGGCTGACCGAAGTGGTCGGCACGCTGACCTGCGAGCTCATCGAGAAGCCCACGAGCGATCTGCTCCTGCTGCCGCCCCTGCAGAGAGGCCGCGCCGCGCGAAGCGAGCTTCGCTTTCTATCTGTTGTTGCTCCACGTATCGAGCGACAGCTTTTGTCCACATTCCCCAAATGAAACGCCGGAGACCCCGATGAGACTCATCTTGCCGCCCCTGCCGTATGCTGCCGATGCCCTCGAGCCTTACCTATCCAGACGAACGCTCGCCACTCACCACGGACATCACCACTCCGCTCACGTGTCCAAGGCACGTGTGCTCACCCAGGGCACCTCACTCGAGGGCCAGGAGCTCGAGAAGATCGTCGACATCGCAGCCACGCGCAATGCGGCGCTCTACAACGCGGGCGCGCAGGCGTGGAATCACGCGTTTTACTGGGCGAGCATGCATCCGGGCGGCGGCGGCGCGGCCACTGGCGCGATCGCCGAGCTGGTCGAGGCGAGCTTTGGGAGCCAGAACTCGTTCAACGAGCAGTTCATGTCGCTGGTGAACGATTTCTTCGGCAGTGGCTGGATCTGGCTTGCGCTCGATCAGGACACGTTGCGCCTTCTCGCGACTCCCAACGCGGACAGCCCCATGTCCCAGGGGCTCTCGCCACTGCTTGCGCTCGATATGTGGGAACATGCGTACTATCTCGATTACGAGCATCGCCGGTCGGACTATGCGGCCGCCTTTCTCGCCCACCTCGCCGACTGGAACATCGCGAACCGGCGATTGCAGGCGGCAACGGCACGGGCCAATCGGCGCATGGCTGCGGGGGCATCCAGGTAAACATGCGAAATTCGGAAATTGTGGTGACGCCCGGGTTGTCCGGGCCACCTTCGGAAAGCTGGGACGATGTGCGGGCGTGGCGCAGGACAACGCGCAACGCTTTCATCGAGCGGCGAGTGGCTCTTGCCTCCCACGTGCGGAGCGCGCGTGGCGAGCAGGCGAAAGCTCGCCTGCTCGCGCAGGCGAACCTCTCACGCTTCAGTAGTCTCGGCCTGTACTGGCCCATTCGTGGCGAGATCGATGTTCGCGACATCGCACGCTCGCTGGCCAACACGATGCAGGTGGCGCTGCCGGTGGTCGTCGAGCGTGGGCAGCCCGTGGAGTTCTGGGCGTGGCGGCCCGGCACCCGCATGACGCGTGGGCTGTGGAACATCCCCGTTCCTGCACACCGGGAGCTGGTATTTCCCGAGGCGTTGATCGTCCCGGTGGTGGGTTTCGATTCCGAGGCCTATCGGCTGGGCTACGGCGGTGGCTACTACGATCGGACCTTGGCCGTAGCGGCACCACGGCCGTTTTGCATCGGATTAGGCTTCGAGGAGTTCCGCCTGGGCTCGATTCACCCGCAGCCGCACGACATTGCGCTGGACATGATCGTGACGGAGAAATCCTGCGTGCGAGCCTCGCCGCAAGCCTGAAGGTCCGAAAGGTTAGCGGACTCGGCGCGGGCTGCGCGATGTTGCAGTGGCCGGCGCGGACGGAGGCTCTTTCAGCTGCCTGGCGCAGACTGCGCTTTCTCGCAGTGGCCAGGCACGCGACTGGTGCTGGTGTCTCGAATTACCGACGCGGACTGGCGCTTTCTCGCAGAGCCAGGCACGGCACTTGTGCTGGTGTCGAATTTCCGACGCGAACTGGCGCTATCTCAGAGTTCCCTGGCGCGCACTGGCGCCGACTTCGCCGCCAGGTCTCAGATCATCATGATCAGCGCGGTCGCGCCGAAGAACACCGCCATCGCTACCGCAATGGCCCACAGCGGATTGGGCGCGCCTTTGGGCGCAGGCGCCTTCGC
>JBDZVF010000725.1:0-1841 GCA_040255575.1 Pseudomonadota bacterium
CACAACGACCGCTGGATCGCGCGCTTCACGCCGAGAACGATGGGCCGCTATCTCTACACCGTGCGCGGGTGGGTGGACCACCTCGCCACGTGGAAGCGGGACCTCGCGAAAAAACAGGCTGCCGGCCAGGACGTCACCATCGACCTTCTGCGCGGCAAGCAGCTCGAGGCCGAGGGCCTGGACGAAGCCATCGTCGTCCAGCATGAACCGCCCCTGGTGATCGAAGTCGACCGCGAGCGCGCGCGCTTCTCCACGTGGTACGAGCTTTTTCCGCGCTCGGCGGGCACCACGCCCGGCAAGCACGGCACCTTCAAGGACGTGGAGGCGCGCCTGCCCTACATCGCCTCGATGTGCTTCGACGTGCTGTATCTGCCGCCCATCCATCCGATCGGCACAACCGAGCGCAAGGGCATCAACAACACGCCCGGCGCGAAGCAGAGCGATGTTGGCAGCCCCTGGGCGATCGGCAGCGCAGCCGGTGGGCACAAGGCAATCCATCCCGAGCTCGGCACGCTGGAAGATTTCCGCCATCTCATCGTCGCGGCACAGGAACACGGCCTCGAGATCGCGCTGGACATCGCCTTTCAGGCGAGCCCCGATCACCCGTACGTGAAGGAACATCCGGAGTGGTTCCTCAAGCGCCCGGACGGCACGATCCAGTACGCGGAGAACCCGCCCAAGAAGTACCAGGACATCTACCCTTTCCATTTCGAAAGCGATGACTGGCAACCGCTGTGGCAGGAGCTGAAGAGCATCTTCGACTTCTGGATCGCGCAAGGCGTGCGCATCTTCCGCGTCGACAATCCGCACACGAAACCCTTCCGGATGTGGCAGTGGATCATCGCTGAAGTGAAGCGCGCGCATCCGGACGTGCTGTTTCTCTCCGAAGCGTTCACGCGACCGAAAGTGATGTATCGGCTGGCCAAGGGCGGGTTCACGCAGTCGTACACCTACTTCACCTGGCGCAACACCAAGCACGAGATCACTCAGTACTTCACTGAGCTCTCCACCCCGCCAGTGAGCGATTTCTTCCGCCCGAACCTCTGGCCCAACACGCCGGACATCCTGCCGGAGTTCCTGCAGTTCAGCGGCCGGCCGGGCTTTGCGATGCGCCTCGTGCTGGCCGCCACCCTGGGCGCGAGCTACGGCATTTACGGCCCCGCCTACGAGCTGCAGGAGCACCTGCCGCTGAAGCCCGGTGGCGAGGAATATCTCGACAGCGAGAAATATCAGCTGCGCAGCTGGGATCTTGACCGACCCGACAGCCTGCGGGACTTCATCGCGCGCGTGAATCGCATCCGACGCGAGAACGCGCCGCTTCAGAGCAACCGCGGGCTCAAGTTTCACGACATCGACAACGAGTCGCTAATTGCATACAGCAAGACGAGCGAAGACAGCTCGGATGCGGTACTGGTCATCGTCAACCTGGACCCGCATCATGTGCACTCGGGCTGGTTGTCGCTCGAGCTTGCCGATCTTGGCGTCGGCACGGAGAAGCCGTTTCAGGTGCATGACCTGCTCTCCGGTGCCCGCTACCTCTGGCAGGGCGCGCACAACTATGTCTCCCTGGACCCCGCGCATGCGCCGGCGCACATCTTCCGGATTCGCCGTCGCGTTCGAACGGAGCGTGACTTCGACTACTTTCTATGACGGGCGCCCATGACCGACGCTCTCTGGTACAAAGACGCTGTCATCTATGAAGTGCACGTCCGTGCCTTCTTCGACAGCAACGATGACGGCATTGGCGACTTCGCCGGGCTGATCCGCAAGCTCGATTACATCCAGGAGCTCGGGGTCAACACGATCTGGCTGCTGCCCTTCTACCCCTCGCCGGGCAAGGA
>JBDZVF010000239.1:0-9453 GCA_040255575.1 Pseudomonadota bacterium
TTCGAGCCGATCTCGTAGCTCCACAGGCTGTCGGAGTCGAACGTGGAGGGGCGACCCGTCGCGTTGCCGGCGGATGGCGCATACCCGAATGATGCGAGCAGCGGAATGCAAGGCAGGCCGACCTGCGGGTTGTAGCCGCCCACACGAAAGCCCTTGGCGGCCGTCGCGTACAGCATGTTGTCGCGTGTGAACTTGTACGACACCCCGATTTTCGGCGTGACCGGATGCTCGGTCTTCTCACCGGCATCGTTCACCGGCGGCCCGACGACCGGCCCTTCGTAGTGCGCGGTGGCGTCGAATTTCGTTTCGGCATAGCGCAGGCCCGCGGTCACGGTGAGTTTGTCGATCGGTGTGAGGTCCACCTGTGCGAAGCCCGCAACCTGCTCGTCATGGGCGATCACGGAGTCCTGCTTGAAGGTGTAGAGACCCTCTGCGAGCGGCCCAAGCGCCACAACGAACGGAACACCCGTGACGTCCGCGAAGAGGCCCGGCAGGAACGTGTCTTCGACGAACTGCTTACTTTCCTGTCGATACTTCTGATAGAAGGCACCGGCGACCCACTTGATACGCGAGTCCTCTTCACCGCCCTCCACGCGCAGCTCCTGCGTAATGCCCTTTTGCGTGTTGATCTGCGTGGTCGGTGCCGCCATCCCGACCGGGAAGGTCCAGTTCCGCGCCCACAGCGCCGACTCGAACGCCGTGTAGTCATTGAGCGCGCGCTGGTTGCGATCGAAATAAGAGGTATTGCTGACGAGGCGGATCGCACCGAGATCCCAGTTGATGGCCAGGGCCGGCAACGTGAACCGATCCTTGCTCGGCTGACGCAGAGCGTTGCCCTGTTGATAGATGCCATCGTCCGTGTCGGATATCCCACGCCACCAGGTGTTCGTGTCGTTGTAGTCGATATTCTGGTAGTAGACGGAGGCCACCATTTCGAGCCCGTCGACAGGCACGAACGACAGCGCACCTTTCGCAACCCGCGTCTGCTGGAAGTTCGAATCCTTTTCGGAAACGAAATTCACCTTGTTTCGCGCCGGCAGAACAGTGGGTGGCGTGCTCGGGTCGTTGTTGAACGTGGCGAGCGGCGCATCGCCGGCCTTCGGGTCGGTGTTCACCCGGTCGACATAACCTCCATCCCGCCGGGACATGGCCGTGAGCCGAAAGCCCACCTTGTTCGCCACGATCGGCCCGCCGATCGCGGCACCGAGCTCGTAGCTTTGGCCACCTCGCTCGATGAAGCCCGACTCCGCCCGCGCATACATGCTGTACGTGTCGAGGCTCGGCCTGGGCGTGATAAAGCGTACCGTTCCGCCCTCGGAACCGGAGCCGAACAGCGTGCCTTGTGGCCCGCGCAGCACCTCCACGCGCTCGAGATCGAACACCGCGGGGAACACGTTGTAGTTGCTCGCACCGGCACCGATGATTCGCGTCTGGATCGGCGTGTCATCGATGTAGATGCCGGTGGTGCTGGTCGCGACCGTCGAGGAGATGCCGCGGATCGCGATGTTCGCGGCACCCGCATTGCGCGCATCGCCTCGCGTGAAGGTGATTCCTGGCGTGAGACGCGCGATGTCGTCGATGTTTCGCACGCCCTGCTGATCCATGCGCTGATCGCTGTAAGCGGTGAGGCTGATCGGCACGTCGGTCAAACGCTCCGCGCGCCGTTGTGCCGTGACCGTGATCTCCTCTATCGCGTCAGTGCTCGCCTCCTGGGCACTCACGGTGCCGGCTGCGATCGTCATTCCGACGACACTCACTAACGTGTTCAACCCCGGACGGGCAGGAAAGCTCATGGAACCACCTTGAGTTGTTGTTTGCAGGAGGGACTGCGAACGATCGTAGAAGCGCCGGGCAGGTGGTTCTTGCTCTGGCACGCCAACCTCTTGTTCGAGGTTGCCACGCTTGCCCCACCTCAGCTGGACGCTGAGGTGGGGCATTCGGCAGTCAGTTCGGCGCGCGGTAGACGACTTCGCCGTTGATGAGCGTCATCTTCACTTTCGTCTCGTGAATCTGCGTGACGGGGATCTTGAACGGATTGCGATCCAGCACGACCACGTCGGCGAGCAGGCCCTTTTCGATACTGCCGGTGCGGTTGCGATCGCCCATCTGCTCGGCGGCGTTCGCGGTGAAGAGATCGAACGCCTGCCGCAGCGTGATTTTCTCGGCACCACCGAGTTCCTCGCCACCGCCACCCATCTTCTGCCGCGTCACGAGCCCTTCGATCGCCACCCAGGGATTGACGTACGGCACGACGGGCCAGTCGGAACCCGGCACCACCAGCGCCCCGGCATCGATCGCGTCCTTCACCGGAATCCAGCGCTTCATGCGCTCAGGCCCGATCGCCTTCGCGATGTCGGGGATGATGGGATTCGGGTACCAGATGTAGGGAGACATCTCGAATGTGGCGCCGAGCGCGCGTGCCCGCCTGATATCGCTCATCTGCACGAAGCTGTTGTGGCCGACATCATGGCGCAATCCGCTGTAGCCGTTCGCCTTGCGAGCCGCCTCGATCGCGTCGAGACCGGCGCGCACGGCCGCGTCTCCTGCGGCATGGAACTTCACGGTGAGACCGCGCCGATCGAAGTCCACCACGGCCGCCTTCAGCGGCTCGGGTGGAATCATGAGCAGGCCACGTGCGCGCGCCTCATCCGTATGCGAGCCGTCTTCGTACGGATCGACCATTGCCGCGGTGTGCCCGTCGGTTGGCACGCCATCCAGCACGAGCTTGATGCAATCGGGCTTGAAGCGATCCCGCGCGTACAGGTTCCGGCGCAGAAGCGGATCGTCGGCCTTCGGCGCAGCGAAGGTCGTCGGGCGCCACATGAAGCAACCGCGCACCCGCTGTTTGAGCAGACCCCGGTCAGCAAGCGTCGCGTAAGCCTGCTCGATGCCTTCGGAGGTACCTGCGTCGGTGAACGAGGTAACACCCTGCGCGAGCATTTGATCGAGCGCCCACTTCAGTGCCGTGACGTTCTCTTCGTCCGTCGCCGGGGGGACGAGACGACTCACGGCAGCGCTTCCCGATTCACGCAGCACGCCCGTCGGCTCGCCCCTGGCGTCGCGCTCGATGATGCCGCCCGGCGGATTGGGCGTGTCCCGGGTGATGCCCGCGAGCTGCAGCGCTTTGGAGTTGACGAGCGCGCTGTGTCCGCTGATGTCGTTCAGATAAACCGGATTATCGGGCGAGACCTTGTCCAGCAGCGCACGGTGCGGCGGCGTTTTGCCGAACGAGGCCGCGTCCCAGCTGCCACCGGTGATCCACGCGCCCTTGCCGCGTCTGGCGACACATCCCTTCACCGCGTCGACAACGACTTGAGCGGACGACCCCTGAGGAAACATGCAGCGCTGTTGCCACAAACCTGCGCCTGTAGGATGCACGTGCATGTCATGCAAACCGGGCACGACCGCGGCGCCCTGAAGGTCGATCACTTGCGTCCCGGCCCCCTTCAGTGACGCGACCGCGGCGTCACCTCCTATCGCAATGATCACACCCGACTTCACCGCCATCGCCGCGGCGAATCCGGTTGGCGTGGAGATCTCACCGTGGGTCAGGATGAGATCGGCTTCGGTCGGTGATGCGGAATGAGCACTACAGCTCAGCACCGAGGTCAATATCGCGAGCCCGAGTGACTGAATACGGGTCATTGGTCCTCCCACACGATGGCTAATCAACGATCGTATGCGGACCCCTGCAATTCGTTCTTGCTCGGGCTGGCCAATCTCTTGCCTCCCGCTGCCAGCACGGCTGATGCCCCCGCGGGCACAGCGAGTCAACGGACTGGCACGCGGAAGCAAGCGGGCCGGCCGCCCCGGGAATACGGTCCCTGCATTCGAACAGCGGGGGACTTTGAATGACGATTCAAACGAGCGGCGGCGGGGCACGGCGCGGCGCGCAGGTGCTGCAGAGACTTCGCGAACAGCCGCCCGCGATCTGGTATCGGGGTGAGGCGGTCAAAGACGTCACGACGCATCCGGCCCTCAAAGGCGGTGTGCACACGCTGGCCCGCCTCTACGATCTGCAGTGGGAGAACGCCGAAACCTGCCTGTACGACTCGCCATCGAGTGGCAGGAAAGTTGCGCGCTCGTTTCTCATGCCCCGCACGCACGAGGAGCTCGTCAGCATCTCCCGGTCCATGAAGGTGTGGGAGGACTACACGCACGGCATGATGGGCCGCGTCCCGGACTACATCAATCGCGCGATGACGGGCTACGCCGCCGGGGCGCCGTTCCTGGCGGAGGCCAATCCGAAATTCGGTGCGAACGCGGTTCGCTACTATGAATATCTTCGCGAGAATGACCTGTGCCTCACGCACACCCTCATTCCGCCCCAGGCAAACCGGGCGGTCAGCGCGGCCAAACAGGCGGACCCCTATCTCGCTGCCCGGGTGAAGGAAGAGACCGATGCCGGAATCGTGATTCGCGGCTGCCGCATGCTGGCCACGCTGCCGATCTCGGACGAGATCATGGTCTTTCCTTCTACGTTGTTGAAGAGCCCCGAAGAAGACGCGCCGTACGCCTTCGGCTTTTCCATTCCCAACAATACGCCCGGCCTGCGCTTCATCTGCCGGGAAAGCGTCGACCATGGGCGCTCGCACTTCGATCACCCCCTGGGTTCCCGGTTCGAAGAGATGGATGCAGTCGTCATTTTCGACGACGTGTTCGTTCCCTGGGAGAACGTGCTCCTCTACCGCGACATCAAGCGCTGTAACGAGGCCTACGCGCGCACGGGTGCCGTCGTGCACATGACGCATCAGGTTGTCGTCAAGAACATCGCCAAGTGCGAGTTCATGATGGGACTGGCTTGGCTCATGGTCAGCACGATCGGTGCGGAGTCCTTCCAGCACATCCACGAGAAGCTCGCCGAGATCTGGGTGAACCTCGAGACCATGAAGGCGCTCCTGCGCGCGGCGGAAGCCGATGCGCAGCTCGATGAGTGGGGCGTCATGCGGCCGGCCTGGAATCCTCTCGATGCCGCCCGCAATCTCTTCCCACGCCTGTATCCGCGCATGGTGGAGATCATCCAGCAGATCGGCGCGAGCGGGCTCGTGGCCATGCCGATGGAGGCCGATCTCAAGGGCCCGTTGGTCGAGGACATCAAGCGCTACTACCAGGCTGCGCGCGCGGAGGCTTTCGATCGCATTCCGCTCTTCCGTCTCGCCTGGGACGCTTCGCTCTCGGCGTTCGCTTCTCGCCAGGTGCTCTACGAGCGGTTCTTCTTTGGCGATCCGGTGCGCATGGCTGGCGCGCTCGTCGCCAACCATGCCGCGCAGATCAGGGACCATGCGGATGCCGTGCAGGCCTTCGTCAAGCAAGGTCGCGACGAAGCCTTTGCCAACGCCGGGCGCTGATCGGTGCACGCGAGTGCTCCATGCGTCGATCCGCGCCGGTATCGGCAAACCGTCGGATTGTTTGCGACCGGTGTGGTGGTCGTCGTCGGTCACACGGCGGATGGCCATTTCGCGATGACTGCGAACGCGGTGATGTCGGTGTCCCTGGATCCCCTCCTCATCGCGTTCTGTCCCGGCAAGAAGACGAACTTCTCCCGGTACGTGGCCGAGCTGAGTGGCTTCTCCGTCAACGTTCTGCGTGATGACCAGCAGGCGCTGTCGACGTACTTCGCGGGTGGATGGAAGGACCCCACGCCGCCACCCTTCCGCTTCGTGCCGTCACGCTGCGGATCGCGACTCGAAGGCTGTCTTGCCTCGATCGACTGCGTTCCCGAACACACTGTGGAGATGGGGGATCACTGGCTGGTGATCGGCCGGGTGCTCGATCTGCATGCCGGTACGCCGCCCCATCGTCCGTTGCTCTTTTTCAGCGGGCGTTACCGCGCCGTCGCCGAGGCGCACAGTGCGCCCGCGCCCGATCTCGCCAACGTGCATGATGAACCCGCACGAATATTCTACGACCGGTGGGGTGATGGCTGACGCGCCGGCCATCGAGCTGAGTCAGCTGACATTCGCCTGGCCGGGCGGCCGAGTCCTGTTGAGCATCGACAGGCTCGTGCTCGCACGCGGCGAGCGCGTGTTTCTGTCAGGGCCGAGCGGAAGCGGCAAGAGCACATTGCTGGGCCTCATTGGCGGCGTGCTGAGACCGCACTCCGGTAGCGTGCGACTGCTCGGCACCTCGCTCCTTGCCCTGCCTCCTGGGCGAGTCGACCGGTTTCGCGGCGACCACATTGGCTTCGTGTTCCAGAGCTTCAATCTCCTGCCTTACCTCTCCGTCATGGCGAACGTGATGCTTCCTCTGCAGTTCTCCACGGTGCGCCGGGAGCGGCTCGCGCAAGCGCGTCCCGAGGAGGAAGCCTCTCGCTTGATTCACGCGCTGGGCCTCGCGGATCGAGACATCCAGGAGCGGCCAGTCCATCAGCTTTCGATCGGCCAGCAACAACGGGTTGCCGCCGCGCGAGCGCTCATTGGGCAGCCCGAGGTACTGATCGCGGATGAGCCGACTTCATCTCTGGATGCCGACGCGCGTGGCGACTTCCTGCGCCTGCTCATGACGGAATGCGCTCGATCCGGCACCTCCGTGCTGTTCGTGAGCCACGACTGTGCGCTCAGCGATCGCTTCGATCGCTCGGTCGCCTTGCATGAAATCAATCGGGCAACGTGAGCACTCGCATGTGGCTGCTTCGACTTGCTTTCCACAGCCTGCTCAATCGCCTGAGCACGGCGTTGCTCACGGTGTCGACCATCGCGATCAGCGTCGCACTGCTCCTCGGTGTGCACATGGTTCGAAACGCCGCACGCGAAAGCTTCGAGAACACTCTTTCCGGAACCGACCTGATCGTGGGAGCTCGCACCGGCTCCATTGATTTGCTGCTGCTCTCCGTATTCCGCATTGGCAACGCAGACGCCAACGTGAGCTGGAAGACCTACCAGAAGATCTCTCATCATCCAGACGTGGCCTGGACCATTCCGATTTCCCTCGGGGACATGCACCGGGGGTTCCGCGTCCTGGGCACCAACGGCGACTACTTCCTGCACTACCGGTACAACGCGGGTCGCTCGCTCACCTTCGCGAAAGGGCACGCCTTCAGTGACCTGTTCGACGCCGTCGTCGGCGCCGACGTCGCCCGAGCCATGCACTACGACGTCAGCACGCAGATCACACTCTCCCACGGAACGGGCGAGGTGAGCTTCGTGGATCATGCCGACAAGCCATTCCGCATCGTCGGCATCCTCGCGCCGACCGGCACGCCTGTTGATCGTACGGTTCACGTGAGCCTGGAAGCCATCAGCGCCATGCACGCCGACTGGCAAGGCGGCACCCAGGCGCCGAGGAAGTTTCGATTGACCCCGGATGAAGTGCGCACGCGCGACCTGACGCCGGACGGCGTGACGGCCTTTTTCGTCGGGATGCGCTCGAAAGTCATGGCGTTCACGATGCAGCGAGCGATCAACGCCTACCGAGAGGAACCGCTGCTGGCGATCCTGCCCGGCGTCACCCTGACGCAGCTGTGGAATCTGGTGGGCGTTGCCGACGCCGCGCTCGTCATTGTTTCCGCATGTGTCGTAGTTGCCGGCCTGCTCGGCATGATGACGTCCATTCTCGCCGGCCTGAATGAGCGGCGACGCGAAATGGCCATTCTCCGTGCGGTCGGCGCTCGTGCTCACCACGTCTTCAGTTTGCTGGTCGCCGAGTCGGGACTGCTGGCACTGGCGGGCACGATCGGTGGCGCAGGTCTGTGTTATGGGCTGGTCGCGCTGATGCGGAAGTTTCCAGGAGAACGGCTCGGTATCCACATCGCCATTCGACCGCCCGGTGCGCAGGACATCGAGATTCTCATTGCGGTAATCGCGGCCGCATTGCTGGTTGGAATGATTCCGGCGTTGCGCGCTTATCGCAACACACTGAGCGACGGCTTACAGCTGAGGACCTGATGAACCGTCGAACCTTCTGTCTCGCCCTCCTCGGCAGCGCGATCGGCGGGGTCTCCGCGGCACCAGCCGAAGTGCGCCAGCTCGATTGGGAGACACTGCTTCCGGCCGCGGAGCGGGAACACTACAGCCCCGCCCCTCCGCCGGCGGTTCACGACTACCTCGGTGAAGGAAGTCTCGCCGCGCTCCAGACCGGATCGGCTGAAGTAAATCAGGAGCTCGACGGGCTCCGGGTGAAAGTACCGGGGTTCGTCGTACCGCTCGAGCGCTCGGCCGACGGGCTGCTGAGCGAGTTCTTTCTCGTTCCCTACTTTGGGGCCTGCATCCACGTGCCGCCCCCTCCGCCGAACCAGATCATCTATGTGCGCATGCGCGCGGGCGCAGGTTTGCGCTCCATTGAAGATGCCATGTGGGTCACGGGCACCCTGCACGCGGGCTACAAGAAATCGGCACTGGGCGCGGCTGCCTACTCGCTCGATGGCGAGAAGCTCGAGCCGTACCATAATTAGAGCGTGCCGCGTGCCACGTTGATCACCTGTGTGGTGGTGTACTCCTTCAGACCATCCACGTTGAACTCCACGCCGATACCCGAGCATTTCACGCCGCCGAACGGCGCCATCGGATGCAGCGTGCCGTGCTGATTCACCCACGCTGTTCCGCACTCGAGCCGGGTGGCGTATTGGGCGGCCGTTTCCGGATCATTCCCCCAGATGGAGCCGCCCAGCCCGACCTCGACGGAGTTCGCGCGTCGGATCGCCTCGTCTACGGTGCGATACCGAATGATGGGGATCACTGGCCCAAACTGCTCCTCGGCGACCACACGCATCTCATCCGTGGCATCCGCGATCACAGTCAGCGGATACGAGAAACCGCGGCCCGAGAGCCTCTTTCCACCCGTGACGATGCGCGCGCCTCGGGCCTTCGCATCGGAAACCAGGTCTTCAATCTTCTGAAGCTGCATGCGATTGGAAATAGGGCCAATCAACGTCCTCGCGTCGAGCCCATTCCCGACCGGGATCTTCGAGACGTGCTCGGCAAGCTTCGTCACAACCTCGTCATACTGCGACTCGTGCACATAAAGCCGCTTGAGCGCTGCGCATGTCTGTCCCGCGTTGATGAAACAGCCCCAGAACAGCGGTTCGAGCAGCGGTTCGATTCGAGTATCGGGCAAGATGATGCCGGCATCGTTGCCGCCGAGCTCGAGCGTCACGCGTCTGAGAGACCGTGATGCGCTCGCCATGATCTTGCGGCCGGTGGCCACGGAGCCTGTGAACACCACTTTTTGCACGCCAGGGTGATCAGTCAACTTCGCGCCCACGTCTGCACTGCCGGTCACGATATTAGCGACGCCGGGCGGCAGCACCTCATTCATCAGCTCGACGAGGCGCACTGTCGAAAGTGGCGTGAACGGCGAGGGCTTGATCACCACGGTGCAGCCGACGCGCACAGCGGGCATCAGGTGCCATGTGGCGATGAGCAACGGCCAGTTCCATGGGGTGATGGAAGCAACCACTCTTACGGGCTTACGCGTCAGGGTGATCCTTGCAGAAGCGTCTTCCTGAATGACTTCTTC
>JBDZVF010000240.1:0-9385 GCA_040255575.1 Pseudomonadota bacterium
CCGACCGCGCTATCGATCCGCAGCTGCCCACCATGCAGCTCCATGATCGACTTCACGATCGCCAGCCCGAGCCCCGAGCCCACGTAGCTGTTCGCACGCGATGGATCGACTCGATAGAAACGGTCGGCGAGCCTGGGCAGATGCTCAGTCGCGATCCCTGTGCCGGTGTCGATCACGCTCAGCGAGCGCTCATCAGGAAGGATGTCCGCAGCGTGGAGCGTAACCCGCCCTCCCCGCGGCGTGTGCTTCAGCGCATTCGACAAGAGATTGCTCAGCGCTCTCCGCAGCAGCAGCGGATCGGCAAGGACCTCGCAGCGCCCGGTACAGGTGAGCTCCACTCCCTGCTCGTCCGCCAGCGCCTGATAGAACTCGGCGACCTTTCGCAACTCAGCGCCCGCATCGAGTGGTGCCAGCGAGGGAGCCGCACGCGCTTGATCGGCCTGCGCGAGGAACAGCATGCTATCGATCATGCGCGCCAGTCGGCCGTGCTCTTCCAGTGCTGAATGCAGCACCCGGGCATACTCAGCGGCGCTTCGCTCCTGTGAGAGCGCGACCTGCGCTTCGCCCATGAGATTGTTGATGGGACTTCGCAGCTCGTGCGCGAGGTCCGCCGAGAATTGGGACAGTCGTTCGAACGAGTCCTGAAGTCGATCGAGCATCTGATCGAATGCGGCCGCGAGTGACACGAGCTCGCTCGGCCACGGACCAGTCTTGATTCTCTCCTGCAGCTGCTGCGCGCCGATGCGCTCCGTCGCTCGAGTGATACTCACGAGAGGCAGGAGGCCGCGCCTCGTGATGACGACGGCGACGGATGCCGCAACGAGCAAGCCGACAATGAGTACGGCACCGATATCAAAACGATAGCGAGCGAGAAGATCCTGGTCCGTACTCACATTCAGCGCGCCCTGGATGCGCCAGCGCTCTGCCGAGGTCTGTGGACTGGGAACGAAGTCAGAGGCCACCAGGAACATGCCTGCGTCGGCCGATCTCCACTCGCCCTCGCTCAACCCGCTCGCGTCGGTGGTCGGGAACGCAGTCAAAGGAACAGCGGCATCCATTCCGGGAGACTCCGCGACCAGAGCCCCGCGTGCGTCGAGCACCCGCAAATAGAACGGCGATCGCGAACGACTGGAGATTCCCGCCTCCTCCTGCGCTTCCTGGTTGAGCCCAGATCGATCAAAAGGCTTCTTTTCCAGGATGACCCGCAGAACCTGCATCTTCTGACGCAGATAGTCCTGCTCCTCCTGCTCGAGATGGCGGGCCAGCTCCCAATAGAGAAATGCCGAGGCCGCGACGAGCAGCACGACAACGGACACCGTGTAGTGCAGTGTCAGCCTGGTTGTCATGCCCCAGCGCCGATGAGTCGGGCGGGCCAATGCCTCACCTGGGTTCGAGGACATACCCCATGCCGCGAACGGTGTGGATGAGCCGGGTCGAGAACGGATCATCGACTTTACGTCGCAAGCGGCGCACGGCGACATCGACCACGTTGCTGTCGCTCTCGAAATTCATGTCCCACACCTGCTCGGCGATGACGAGACGGGATAACACCTCCCCTTTGCGTCTCGCGAGCAGCGAGAGCAGCCCGAACTCTTTGGGAGCGAGGTCGAGCCGGATGATTCCGCGGCTGGCGCGATGACCCAGCAAGTCGATTCGAAGATCCGCGATCTGCAGGATGTCCGGCTGCCGCTCCCCCGACCGACGTAACAGCGCCCGTACTCGCGCGAGCAGTTCCGTGAACGAGTACGGCTTGACGAGATAGTCATCCGCCCCGAGCTCGAGACCCTTGACGCGATCGCTGACCGCGTCGCGCGCCGTCAGGAACATGACTGGCATCTTGACTCCCCGGCTGCGCATCTCGGAGAGGACCGACCAGCCGTCCCGCTTCGGCAACATCGCATCGAGGATAACGAGGTCGTAGTCGAGGCTCAGTACATTGAACAGGCCGTCCGCTCCGTTCTCCGCGATGTCCGCGATGAAACCCGCTTCCGTCAGTCCCTTGCGCAGGAACCCGGCTGCTTTCTTTTCGTCCTCGACAATCAGAATCCGCATGGCGCCTACTGATTTGGTCCGTCTACGACCGCGATCGGCCCAGCCCGATCACCGCAACAGGGCTGTAACATTGCGCGAATGGCGTGGCTAAAGCGCCCGCAGATCGGGGGCCGTCTGCGCAGCGGTTGGAGACGCCTGAGGCCAGGATTTCGACGAAGTACGGCCGCTCACGGGCGGCAGACGGCACGTGTTCCCGTCCGTCAACTCGTCATCTCGGCCGATGTCGGACAACACCAATAACTCGGCGCTCCGTGGCCTCGGCTAGGGGATTTTCTGCGCTCGTTTTCCTCGACCAGCGGCTTGGAGCACTTTCTATCCCGCGTGCGACAAGGCAAACTCGCCACAGGGACGTCTCGCGCCTTCCGCGATCCATAACAACAAACCACGAAGAGTTGACTCGATGCACCTCGGCCATTTCGTGCTCCCGCTGTGGAGCGGTGTGCTGTTGCTCGTTGCTCGTTCGGCCATTGCAGCGCCTGTCACCGATACCGTCGCCGAAGATCTCGGGCCGCGTATCTCCGAGGCGAAACGACATCCGGAACGATTCGCGGTCGATGTGCCTCATGCAATCGATCTCGACAAGGCGGGCGAGTGGAGCAGCTCGAAAGGCACTGCGACGTGGCGCTACGCTGTGCGTATCCCGTCGGCACGCTCGATATCGTTTCACGCAAAGCGCGCCATCTTGCCGGCCAGCGCAGTGCTCACCGTACGTGCCGGCTCCGTCATGCGCACCTACCGCACGTCCGATTTGAGTCATACGTCGCTATGGAGCCGCATCGACAAAGGCAACACGCTCGATTTCGAGCTATCGGTCTCCGAGCAGGAGCGTAATCAGGCGGCGCTCGAGATCACGAGCTTTCAGGCTGGCTTTCGCGATCTCGACGAGACGAGCGGCAGTGCCACCGATAGTCTGCCATTCAAGATTCAGGCGCTCGCCGGCACCACAAATGCTGCATGCGTGCAGAACTACGCCTGCAATATCACGGCACAGAACTCAGGTCCGGGGCGCGCGACCGTCGCAGTCGTGATCGGGAACATCGGTGTCTGCACGGGCACTTTGATCAATAACACTGCCGGCGACAATTTGCCGTACGTGTTGACCGCCCGTCACTGCCAGAGCGGCGACGACAAGGCGCCCACTCCTCCGTCCTCAGACGACATCAGTGTCTACTGGCACGCGCAAGCGAGCTGCGGTCAAACGCCGTTGCAGAGTGTGTTCAGCGCTTCCGCCGTCGTACAACGAGGAGCCATGACCGTCGCCGAGCAGGAAGATGCCTGGCTCATCCTGCTCAATGAAAGTCCGAAGGTCAGCGATGCGTACTTCGCTGGCTTCGACGTCACCGGCAGCACGATCGTAGGCGGCTACACGATTCATCACGCCACTGCCCGAACCCAGCAATACGTGGAATGGTTCGGCCAGGCATTCAGCAGCAGCGCGGTGTATCCGCAGCTTGGCGGCGGCTACACCTCGCATCTTTGGCAAACCGTCAATCAACTCGGAAACATCGGGCCGGGTGCTTCCGGCAGCGGCTTGTTCGACTCAAACAATCGCGTCGTCGGGTCATTGAGTTTGGGCAGCGCGACGACGGACGATTCAGGGTGGAACGTCTGCCCCGCGGCCTCGCCCATCGCGCCGAACGGCAGCAACGGCGTCGCCTTGTTCACCAAGCTCGCGGCCGTGTGGAACTCGACGTCGGATACGTCCAGTCACACCGGATCTACCACGTTCCAGTCGTTACTCGATCCCGCGCACACGGGTGCGACCACCCTCGATGGCGCCGCTGCGAAATCTGGCGTCAGCTTTGATACTTCCAACCACAGTCCGCAGATCAATTTCACAATTACACTCCAATGGAATGCCGTCGGCGCGCAGAGCTGCACAGCTTCCGGCGGAACAACGGGGGACGGATGGAGCGGCACACTGGCCCCGCAGGGATCGCAGGACGTGAAGGAAACCACCGCCGGCGCGGTCACGTACTTCATCAGCTGCAACTTCTCGGACGGCCACATCGCGAAAGCGCGGATGCTCATCACATGGCTACCCCCGACAGCGAACGTCAGTTTCACGCAAGACAAATATCGAGCGTGGGTCACGCGTCCCGTGCATCTCAGCTGGAACGCCACCCGGTCGCCTTGCACGATCAGCGGCGGCGCGACCTCCCTGACGGGATTGGATGCCAGCGGTTCGATCGATGTGACGGAGAGCGCACCCGGCCAAGTGATCTACTCCATCTCTTGCGGGACGGGCACCGACAAAGCGGTATCAGGACCGCTCGGACCCACGCAGTACGACAACCCCTCCGTCGATTTCAAAGTGAATGCCACCGATCGCCGACCCAATATCGGATTCTTTTTCACGTGGGACTCTGGCGCGGAGACCTGCAGCACCACGGGCGGCGCCCCGGACGATGGTTGGAACAATCATCTACGCGCACGCTACGGAACGTATTGGGCGTATACGTCGCAAACAGGCACGTTCACATACTCGATCCTGTGCACCTCCGGCTCATTCAGCGCGAGCGCCGCGATCACCGTCACGTCGCGTGATGTGCCACCATATGCGCAGCTGAGCGTCACTCCAACGCTCCAAAACGTGGGGCAATACGTCACGGTTTCGTTTAAGTCGAACGTGAGCATCTGTACTGCGCACGCCGGCGGAAGCGCCCTTGGATCCGACGAAGGCACCGCTAACTACACAACGCTCGACCCGGGAACGGTGCAAGTCGAATTCGAATGTATTGCGGCAGGGATCGCGGCAACCCCCGTCAGCCTCACGTGGGTCGCAAAGCCGGTCGTCTCGGTCGCGCTCAGCGACACTTCTGTAGAACGAGGCAAGACCTTCATGTTGAGCTGGGACGCATCCGGCATGAGCAGTTGCGCGGCCTCTGGCGGCGGAGCAGACGGTGCTTCCTGGACGGGAGATCCCGGCTTTAGCGGACAGAAGATAGTTACAACCACCACGACAGGCACGTTCACCTATTCGCTCGCCTGTACTGGCATCGTGCCGGGCACGTCGACAACGAGTTCGGGCACCATCACCGTCACCGCGCCAGCGGCACCGCCCCCTTCCACTGGCGGGGGCAGCACCACGCCCAGTAACGGCGGCGGTGGCGGCGGCAGCGGCGGTGGCGGTGGTGGTGGCGCCTTCGATTACGCGACGATTCTCGGCCTTGCCGTTGCGCTCGCTGCATCGAAGCGCAGGAAACGGAGTGACCGGACGTCACCGTCCGAGCCTGGCGAATAGACCTCTCGCACCGTGATGAGGTGCCAGTTGCGACATACGCTTGTGCCCAGCTGTCGGCACGTGGCTGAAGAGCGCCACGCTCTCGGGCCGAGCGTTCATAGAGGGCCAATTGGCAGTTAGCGCAGCGCCGCCCCGCTCCGATGTAGAGTTCTGTGTGGGAAAAGTACAGCTTGCCGCACCGAGGGCAACGAAATCTCGTGACCCTGAGGACCAGAGGCACTAGTACCGCGAGCCAAAGAAGGAACAGAACGACTGCGACGGCTCCGACAACAGCGTCGGCGCGAGTTATAAAAAGTAGTGCTGCCGCGATACAGAGAATGGCGGGAAGACCGAGCGCGCACCAAAGGCCGGCGGCCCAATTGGCCCGGCGGTATTTTCGCCAGCGCTCGGTATAGCTTTCGCTCATTCGCTCTCCTTGTGGGCAACGTCGATTGTGCGCAATGCCTCCGGCTCGGGAAGCTCTTTCGGTGCATCGCCCGTGAGGCCGTAGGCTTCCACTCCGGCCAATATGCCGCCGCTTGATGAGATGAAGATGCCCGCTAGGTCTTCGGCGGAGCCGAAGATGAAATCCCCGAGAATGTGAACGCCGGGCGGAGCCGGCGGCATTCCCCGGATCCGCAGAACAACGCTCGCACAACCGCACGGGCATTCCACGGCGTAACCTCCGCGTCCTCAAGCTGCCGCAGGAATGTGGCGGCCTCAGCCGTGCCGTGCTCCAGCATCCACTGCGCAAGATGACGCTCGGATGGCGTGAGGGCTCGGTTGCCATCGCACGACTTCTTATCTGCCTCCGCCATCACCGACTACCTATCCACATCGGGCTCCGCGACACTCTCGCGTGAGATGGCGTTCAGAACCTCGTCCGAGGCCAAGTAGCAAACCAGCCCGGTCCGGAGATCCTTGAACGCGGTGAATATGCTTTTTAGCGCCTCTAACTCCGGCGTGACCCTCGCATGCTGCGCATCCAGTTCAGCGCTGAGCCGTAAGCAGCTGTCCTTTGAATATGGATCGAACTCTGCCAACCATCGGTGCACGAGCCTGTTCCGCTCGGCGACAACGGCGCGCAGCGCCTTCTTGCGTTCCTTCGCGATCGCCTCATTTGCCTCGATTCGGAATGAGAAAGAAACTGCCACTTCCTTCACGGCGGCATGCTCACGCGCTTCAGGAGTTGCCGAGAATACCGAGTTCACGAATGCCTCTACCAGAGGTCCCATCGTCTTCTTCGCGACAGCCCTTCTTGCGTTTGTCGCCAGAGCATGGAGCTCGCTCAGAGATCCACTGATGGATTGCTGCGCGTTCAGCGCTTTCAGCATTGGTTCCAATTTCTGGAAGTTGACGAGGTTCCGCCCGATCTTGCGAAGGACATCGTCGCGTGCGGCTTCGACTGGATCTGTTCCGGCGGTTGTTCGATCCGTGTGCTTTGAATCCATGTCGTCCTTGGCACTGCTCACGGCATCAGGCTAGGCGTCGATCAGCTCGATCTTTACATCGTGTCCGTGCGCTCGCGAAAGCTTCCCATCTGTCGTTACCAGCGGCGCTTCAAGCACCTCGGCCAACGCAACATACACTGCATCGTAGGCGCTCAGCGATGACCGCATGTCCCATACCCGCTGAAGAAATTCGGTGTGGGGATAGCGTATTAACGGAAGATCAGTGAGATCGGATAGCGCGTCACGTCCACGCGCTTCCGTCAGCTCCCCAGCGAGCATGAATCGTCGTAACACCTGCGTGACTTCAATCTCGATAAGGTGCGGCACATGCAGCGTCTCATCGGGGTCGAGAATGCGATCGGCAACCTTCTTTCCCTTCTCGCTTTGAAGCAGCATGTCGATTACCGCAGATGCGTCGACCACAATCATCGCTGGTCACGCTCGCGGCGTAGCGCCTCGGCCGCCGACATCTTCGTGTTCACGGTTGATCGCCGCGCCAAACGCTCTCGGATCTCGGCGACGGTCGGCTTATCCACCAGCTTTTTGGCTTCCCGGATCAGGAAATCCGAAAGGGACAGACCCTCCATAGCCGCCCTGGCCTTGAGCTGGCGGTGCAGAGAATCAGGGACGTGACGTAGCTGAATCATCTTGGACATGTCCTCACGTTACTAACATGTGCCCCACATGTCAAAAGCGGGCGGGGTCACGCTCCACCGTCAACGTCGCTTTTTTTGCAGCCCTGTTGATGGGCGGTCGGTTGAACGTCGAGCCACTCCCCATCGGAAGCCCAACCCGCTAACGACAGCTCGAACTTCCTCGAAGAAAGGCTTCGCCTTCGGTCCGACTACGGGCGCCAGCCGCGCCGACGTAGTCCCGATCCGTTGCGCCGCCGGTTCGAGTCCGATTCTCTCGATGACGGCCCCCAGCGCTGTGAGAAAGACTCTCGGATTGCGCTCTTCCATCGCGAGGGTCAATTCGTTCGCCATCAGTTTCCACGCAGATCTGTGAAGAGTCGGGAACATCAGTGCGTCGAACTCGCGCATGCTCTTCTCATTCATGGTTCCTGATCGGCGCATCGCAGTCGCAGTCTCATAGACATCACACAGAATGCGACTTCGCTTCCAGTTCCCCGAATCATCGATGCTGTGAAGAAGACGAGTAACGGCGAACGGGCCGTTACTCGTCTCGAAAAAATTTTCGTCAGTCTTCTGCCGTCGTTACCTATCGTCTTCCGCTGTCATCATCGGGTAGATCCTCACGGCGGCAGATGTAATTGGCGCAGTATTTCTGCCGCCCACGCACGCGCCTCGCAAGTGCGACATCCAACGTGTCATACGCGTGCCAGATGCAGCGGCGCCGTGAAGGAGTGTCGTGATCTCGTCACCCACTTCGGCACAGGCCGCACTTCCCTCTGGCCGACGGTCGCAAGCTGCATTCGGTGGGTGGACTCGGTGCCAAACCAACTCCCGGAGGCGCTCCAGTGCCGGCGGCGGAACTCAAACCGTGATGAACATCGAAAGCGGCAGGCGCGCTATCCAGCATACGTTCCTTTCCGACGATCGCGTCCCTCTCCTTGTGCGATCCCTCGCAAGGGATCGCGTCAGGCCACTCCCCGCTCTCGCCCCACCCAGTGCGCCTCCCGCAACCGGCTCTTCAACACCTTCCCCGCTGCTGAAAGCGGCAGTGCCGCCGTAAATTCCACAGTCCGCGGACACTTGTACCCAGCGATGTACGCCCGGCAGTGCTCGCGAATAGCCTGAGCGGTCGTCTCCACGCCCGCCTTGAGCACTACGACCGCGTGCACTCGCTCACCCCACTCGCTGTCCGGCACACCAATCACGGCACACGCAGCTACAGCAGGGTGATGCGCCAGCGCCTGCTCGACCTCAGCCGAGTACACGTTCTCCCCTCCGGTCACAATCATGTCCTTGAGCCTATCGACGACGAAGACAAAACCGTCTTCGTCCATGAACCCGGCATCTCCCGTGTGCATCCATCCGTGCCGGAGAGCCTCGCGGGTCGCTTCCTCCTTGCCCCAGTATCCTTGCATGACGCCCGCCCCACGCACCGCGATCTCGCCAGTCTCACCACGCACAACCTCATTGCCGCTGGGATCAACGATGCGCACCTGAGTGCAAAAGCTGGCTCTTCCAGCGGAGCGAATCCGGCCCTTGGCAGATGGGTCGAGCGAATGCCACTCCGGCCGAAGTATCGTGAGGATGCACGACATCTCCGTCATGCCGTACACTTGGAAAAGCGCCACACGGGGCAGCGCGCGGCGCGTCCGGTCGAGAACGGCTTCGCTGATCGGCGAGCCGCCATAGCACAGCGCCTCCAGCGTAGACAGATCGAACTCAGGGAGAGCTGGATGATCGACCATCGCCTGGATCATCGTGGGTACCAACGCGGTCGTCGTAACGCGGTGTTCTTGTATGGCCCCCAGCACGGTCAGCGGCATGAAGCTCGGCACGACGACATGCGTCGCGCCCACAGCCCAGAACGCATTCAGCATCAGTTGCCCAGCGATGTGAAATAACGGCAACGTATGCAGGGCCGCGGTGCCTTCGCGCACTGCCTCTTCAGCCGCGAGGGCCATTCCATTAATGGCGAGCCCGGCGTGCGCGAGCAGCGCGCGCACGCGCGGCAGCACGCGCTCGGG
>JBDZVF010000241.1:0-9372 GCA_040255575.1 Pseudomonadota bacterium
GGTAGCGCAGCGCGCCGCGGCCGAGGTTTTCGCGCGCCGTGATGTCCCGGCCCTGCGCTTCGGTCGGATCGGCGGTTTCGAACAGGCCCGCAAGAAATTTCGCTGTTTCCTCGGAGCGTCGCTTCTCCTGCTCGGCGATGGCGCGTTGCTGATCGAGGCGATGAGCCTGCAGCGTCATCATCGTGGCGACGCCGGCGAGCAGCGTCACGAGTGCGGCGGACGCGGCGACCACCACGGCGTGTCGGCGCACGAACTTGGTGGAGCGATAGCGCCACGTATCGCGGCGAGCGATGACGGGCTGGCCCATCTCGAAGCGCCGCAGATCCGCCGCGAGCTCGTCAGCAGACGTGTAGCGACGCTCGGGCTCCTTGCGCAACGCCTTCATCACGATGTTGTCGAGGTCGCCCGCGAGCTCTCTGCGCAAGCGCTGCGAAGTCGTGCCGCGAGCTTCCGCGGCATCTTCGATGCGCAGCCGCTCGATCGGCGATGCCGCGCGCGTATTCATCGTGGCGCTCGGAAGCGGTGGCGTCTGGTTGCAGATGATCTGCTCCATCTCCGAGAGCCGCGCGTCGCGCAGCTCGAACGGGCGGCGAGCCGTGAGCAACTCGTACAGCAGCACACCGAGCAGATACACGTCCGTCGCCGTCGTGATGAGCTCGCCTTTCACCTGCTCGGGGCTTGCGTGCCCGGGCGTGAAGAGCCGCACGTCCGCGTGGGTCAGCGCGAGAGTGTGCGTGGCCTCGCGCACTTCGATGAGCTTGGCGATCCCGAAATCGAGCAGCTTCAGCGTCCGATCGCGCGTCACGAGGATGTTCGAGGGCTTGAGATCGCGATGGACCACCAGGTTCTGGTGGGCGGCATGCACGGCCGCGCACACGCCGCGGAAGAGCGCGAGTCGATCCCTGACCGCGAGGCGATGCCGGTCGCAGTACAGATCGATGTGCTCGCCATCCACGTACTCCATGACGAGGTATGGGATGCCGTCGTGGGTGGTGCCGCCATCGAGCAGGCGCGCGATGTTGCGATGGTTGAGCCGCGCCAGGATCTGCCGCTCGGCCCGCAGCCGGTTGTGGTCCGCGCGGCTCACGAGGCCGGGGCGCACCAGCTTCACGGCGACCTGGTGGCTGTATTCACCGATGCGCTCGGCCAGGTAGACATCGCTCATGCCGCCGCCCCCGAGCCTGCGGCGCAGTTTCCACGAGCCGAGCACCTGCCCGGAGCGGTCTGTCTCCCAGAAGGCTTCGTCGTTCCCGGCGGGCCCGTTCGGGCCGTTGTCACGGGTGATGTGGTGCGCGAGCAGGACGCGATCGAACGCATCCGCGTCGTTGGCACAGGCGGACCGGATGTAGGCGAAGCGCTCGCGCGGGCCCAGGCCACCGGCGCGCGCGACGATGCGGGCGATCTCCGCCTCGTCGAGCTTGGCCATCGGACTCCCCTTCGGCAGGACCTGCGTTTACTGGGGCGGCTTGTCGATGGACGCGCAGGTATCGGCGCGGCCGGCGCGGTGTATGGCTGTCATGTGAACCCCCCGAATGATCGACCTTCTCTCCAAGACTAGGTCGTGAGGGGCGACTTTATGTCAGGCAACGGACATCGGGTGAGGCCGGAAAGCTTGCGGCAAGCTTCCGGCCCCACCTTGATCGAGACTGCGGGCGAAAAAGGCCTCAGGCCCCGGTGGTCTTCGGCGGCGGCAGCTGCCACTCGGGCACCCACCAGCCGTGGATCTGCGGGGCCGCGCGCATCGGCAGTTTCACCGTGGCGATCGGCCCGGCTTCCGGCCGTTCGGCATCGAGAATCACGAGGTCACCCCGGCCGGCTTCGCGCGTGTGGGTGGCCACCCCCATGAGGTAACCGACGCCTTCGGGCGCGTTCTTGCTCTTGGGAGCGAACACCGCCTCGGCGAGCTGCACGCCTTCGCCAGCCTTGTAGACAGTCGCCTTGCGGGTCTGCTGGTCGAAGCGCGCCCAGCAGGAGGCGGGCCGCTTGGACGGATCGCTCGGGTTCGGATCCGGGCAGGGCAACCAGCCATAGCGATAGTGGGCGGTGTTGTATCGATCGTCCTGGCGCGGCAACGCGCCGAGGTGGTTCGGATACAGCACTTCCATCTTGTAGTCCTTCACCGTCTTCTTCGACACGTCGACGGAAAGGCGGGTGATGCGGCTCGAGCCCTTCACGGGGTCCCACTTCTGGCCGTCGCGCATCGGCATGAAGGGGAACGGGTTGTAGCCCGACATCTCGCAGTCGTAGTACACCTTGTCGCCGTCGCTCCAGGCGCCCATCACGTGAGTGGAGCAACGCTCCGGCCCCTGGAACCAGCGGATGTCCTTGCCATCGCCATCCCGGCGCATGACGCCGACGTACGTCGGCTTGCTCGAATCCCAGGACCAGTGGATGCCGCCGGCCGCGAGCTGCTTCTCGTCGATCGCGAGCGGCGCGATGTAGAACACGATGTGCTTCTGGGTGACCGCGAAGTCGTGAATCATCCCGACGTACGGCACCTTGATCCACGCCTGCCAGATCATCTTGCCCTGGGGCGTGACCTCGAAGATGTTCACATCGTCGCTGCCGAAGCCCTTCGCTTCGTAGCCGAACGCGACCATGTTGCCGGTTTCCGAGTCGATCTTCGGATGCGCGGTGAAGGTCTTGCTCTGCAGCTGGCCGTTGAATGTGTAGACGGGGTCGAGCGTCTCGAGCGTGTACAGGTCCATCGCGACCGGCGGGCTGTCTTCCTTCAGGGCGAGCAGCACGCCGTTGTGATTGATGATGTGCGTGTTCGCGGTGCTGCGGCTCAGCCCCTTCACGCTCGGGTCGTCCGTGTAGATGTTCCGGTACATCGGGAAGAGCAGGCGATGCGCCTTTTCCTGCGCGAGATAGCGCTGGTTGCGCGCATAGCGGCTGCGATAGTGCACGCGGCCGTCCTTGATGCGGAACATGCTCACGTGGCCTTCGCCATCGAACGGGATGTTGCCGGGGTGAAGCGGATACTGCGGATCGGGGCCCGTACGGTAGAACGCGCCTTCGAGGTCGGCCGGAATCTTGCCCTCGACTTCCACGTCGGCGACGTCGGCTTCGAGCCGATAGAGCTGCGGGCCGCCGGGGCGCACGCCGCGATCGAGGCCGCTGCCCGCGGGTGGCGCGGAAGCCGGCGGCGACGGCGTGGGCCGCTGCTGATTCGGCGGGCCGTTCTGGGCGTTGGCTGGCATCATGGCTGCGGCGCCTGCTCCTGCGGCCGCACCGAGCGCGGCCCCCATGAAGTTGCGACGGTCCATGCTGGAGTCGCGGCCGAAAGCCGCCTTGTCTTTGCTGCTGCTCATCTTTAAAACCCCTCGCGAGTTTGCGGACAGTAGCAGATGGCACCGGCAGGGGCAGCGGGCCCGGGCGTCACGCCGCGGTCGATTTGCGTCTTCATCCACCTTTTGGGTTCTTTTCTTGCAGGTCATACGGATGCGTAGCTCGAGGTTGAAAGTGGCGGCGCTCGTGGCCGCGCAGATCGTGGGTCTGGCGCTGCTGGCGAGGCCCGCCTGGGCGGTGTTCGACGAGCCCCAGCAGGCGGCCGAGCCGCAGGAAGCCGTGCCAGCTTCTCCGGAAGCGAAGGCCGCCCTCGATGCGGGGCTCGCCGCGGTGAAGGAGGCCGACGCGGCCGCGGGCGAGGCCGCGGGCAAGCTTCCCGCCGCGGCCAAAGCGGCGTACCGAAAGGCGCGCGAAAGCTTCAGTGCCGCCACGAAGGCCGACCCGAAGCTCGCCCAGGCGTGGAACGGGCTCGGTTACTCGAGCCGCAAGCTCGGGGACTACAAGGCGGCGCTCAGCGCGTACGACAAGGCGATCGAGCTGCGCGCGGGCTATCCGGAAGCGACGGAGTACCGCGGCGAAGCCTACCTCGCGCTCAATCGCACCGAGGATGCCAAGCAGGCGTATCTCGATCTCTTCGCGGTGAATCGCGAGCTCGCCGGCAAGTTGCTCGACGCCATGAAGAAGTGGACGGCGAGCCCAGGCAAGAAGAAGGACGACGTCGAGGATCTGAACGAGTTCATCACGGAGCGCACGCAGATCGCCGAGCAGACCGCGTCGCTCACCCGCGAAGCGACCACGCAGGGCTGGAACTGAGTTTTTCGAGCCCCGCACGTTGCGGGCGGCAAATCGCGCGGTTTTGCCGCGCATGGCCGCGCGTGGCGGGTGACGACGCCGGAGGTCCTGAATCGCGCGGCTGACTTCCGCGCGATCGACCGCGGCCCCGTCCGCTACGCCGGTAGCAGCGTATTGATGAACGGCACGGTGGCGAGCGAAATCGCGAGCCCCGCGCCAAGCGCGGCATTCGCCACCTCCGTTTCCAGGTTGTATTGCTGGCACAGGATCGGCACCGAAGCCATCGGTGCCATGCCCGCCTGAAGCACCGGGACCACGAGGATCAGGCCCTTCGCGCCCACCAGCAGCCCGAGCGCGAGAATGAACGCCGGCGCGATCGCAAGCTTCCATCCCAGAGCGAGACTTGCCGCGCCGAGCCGGTCGCCGCTCATCCTCAGCTTGAAGCTCAGGCCGATGGAAAAGAGCGCGACCGGTGTGAGCGTCGCGCCGATGCGGGCGACGAAGCTTTCGGCGAGGGTGCGCCAGGTCTCGCCCGCCGGGGCCCCTTCAGGGTGCCAGCCGCCGAAGGCCCCGATGATGACCCCGGCCACCAGCGCGAGAAACGGCGGGAACAGCAGCACGCGTTTCAGGATCACGCCGGCTTGCGGCTTGCCGCCTCCGTAGATCGCGGCGATCGTGATGCCGCCGACCGCGAGCGCGATGGAGCAGCCAAGCTGGTCGGAGAGCGCGGCGAACGGCAGCGCTTCCTTCTGCCTCAGCATCTCGATGAGCGGGAAGCCGACCAGCGCCGTGTTGCCGAGGCCCGCCGCGAGCGCCGTTGCGCCGATGCGCGGGTTCGACCAGCCGAGCGCGCGCCCGGCGAGCGCCGCGAAGGCCCAGCCGCCGAGGAACACGAGCCACATGGCGACCGGCATGAACCACAGGTGCACGCCCATCTTCACGTTGGGGATGAGATCGAGCACGAGGGCGGGCAGCGCGACGTTGAGCACCCACCAGTTGAGGCGTGGCGCGAGATCCGGCGGCGTCTTGCCGAGCCGGGCCACGAGCCAGCCGAGCACGAGACAACCGAGGAGCAGCACGAGGGAGTCGAGTTTCAACAGCAGCCTTTCGGGTGGCGCACGAGTCGAGCCGCTCCAGCGGCTGCCCAATCGGGACGCGCGAGGGTACCCTTGTGGCCCGCGAGCGAAAAGGCTCGCATGCGGGGCGCGTGCGATCAGCGCACGTCACCCCGCGACGAACAGCGAGACCGCCGCCATGCCGCTCACGAAAATGGAGCACTACCTCGTGCTCACCAGCAACATCGACGCCACACGCGATTTCTACTGCCGCGTGCTCGGCATGCAGGAGGGCTTTCGCCCACCGCTCGCGTTTCCCGGCTATTGGCTCTATCTCGGCGACACGCCGTGCATTCATATCGCGGAGTGGGAGACGTACACCGCGCATTCCAACTCGCGCGGCATCCCGGTTTCGAAGCCGGCCGAAGGCACCGGCGCCTTCGACCACATCGCCTTCGTGGCGAGCGACTACGATGACTTCCTCGCCAACCTCGCGCGCCAGGGCGTCGAGCCCTATCGCAACGTCGCGAATCCGAACGGGCTGCGGCAGGTGTTCCTGCTCGACCCGAACGGCATCAAGATCGAGGTGAATATGTGGGAGAAGAAGGCCTGAGGCGTCAGGCCGCCCGGGCGGCCCCCGCCACATCGACGAGGATCTTCATTCCCTCCTGCCGGTGCAGCCGCTCGAAACCGTCGCTCATGATGCGTTCGAACGGAATCGTCTCGACCCACCCGTCGAGCGGGTAGGTGCCGGCCGCCATCTCCTCGATGACGCTCGGGAACGTGTTGCACGAGAGCGCGATGCCGCTGATCTTCACCTCGGACATCAGCAACTCCATCGGATGAATTTGCAGCGGCTTGGTGTGGATCGCGACCACGACGAGCTGCCCGTTGACCGCTGTGCTCGACAGCGCGGTCTGGAAAGCCGCGGGCACGCCTGCGGCGTCGACCGAGACAGCGGCGCCGCGGCCTCCGGTGAGATCCTTGATCGCGGCAACCACGTCGCCGTCCCGCGGATCGAGCACTGTCTTCACACCGAGCTTCGTCAGCGTGGCGCGCCGCTGCGCCGACGGATCGACCATGATCACGTTCACTCCCCAGCGGCGCAGCGTGTAGAACAGCCCGACACCGATCGGCCCGCCACCGTGAACGACCACCGTCTGGCCCGCTTCAGCCTCGCAGCGCTGCGCGGTCCGGTAGGAAATCGCCATCGGCTCGATGAGCGCGCCCTGCATCCCGGTCATCGATTTCGGCAACTTGTGCGCCATCGAGCGCTTCACGACCGAGAACTGCGCGAGCCCGCCGCTGCTGCGGTTGTAGCCGTGGAAAGCGAGCAGGCCGCAATGGTTGTACTGCCCTGAGCTGCAATAGAGACAGTGGCCACAGGTCTCCACGGGCTCCACCGCCACCTTGTCGCCGACGCTCAGGTCTTCGATGCCGTCACCCACTTCGACGACTTCACCGCACAGCTCGTGCCCCATCACCACCGGATTCTTCACGCCCGTGAGCGGATGCGGCGTGGTCCGCGTGGTCATCGGGCCGTGGTAGTACTCGTGCAGATCGCTGCCGCAAATGCCGTTGTAGAGCACCTTCAGTTTGACTTCACCCGGGCCGGTGCGGGGTTCGGGAATGTCTTCGAGTCGCAGGTCTTCTCGACCGTGGAATACGGCTGCGCGCATAGGGAGTTCTGCCTTCACAAAATCGATACGGGCCGGGGTGGCAAGCGAGGCTATGCGGCCGTGAATCGCAACGTCAAGGCGGCCGGCTTCCGCCGACCGGAGTTGTAGAGACGCTGCCCGTTGGTCACGTTGAAGTTGGGCAGGAATAGCACTTTCAGCCGGTCGCGCACCTGCGGGTCGCGGTTGACGACTTCGCCGACCGAGTGGATGAGCTTGATCATCAGTTTCGCGAAGTGATAGCCCGGTGCCGCCTTGCCGCCGAAGATGAACGTGCGCGGCGGCATCTCGAAATGCGGGTCGCACTTCAGCCGGTGATACAGCGAGGCGACATGGATGATCGCCAGGTGCTGGCGCTTGTATTCATGGATGCGCTTCACCTGCACGTCGAACATCGAATCCGGGTCGACGAGGATGCCGGTGCGCTCACGCGCGAATTGTGCGAAGTCGCGCTTGTTGCAACGTTTGATGTCGCGCCAGCGCATCCTGAAGGGGCTGTCGTCGGCAAACGGCTCGAGCTCGCGCAGCCGTTCGAGGTTCGTGAGCCAGCCGTCGCCGATCGTTTCGGTGATGAGCGCGGCGAGGCGCGGATTCGCGAGCGCGAGCCACCGGCGCGGCGTGACGCCATTGGTCTTGTTCGAGATCTTCGCGGGCCAGAGCTCGTTGAAGTCGCGCAGCACATCCTGCTTGAGCAGCTGCGTGTGCAGATCGGCCACGCCGTTGATGGCGTGGCTGCCGACGCTTGCGAGGTTGGCCATGCGCACGTAGCGGTCGCCCGTTTCATCGATGAGCGACAGTCGCGCGATGCGCGCGTCCTCGCCGAAGAAGCGCAGACGGGCTTCGTCCAGGAAGCGCGCGTTGATTTCGTACACGATCTCGAGGTGACGGGGCAGCACCTTGCTGAATGTCGCGATCGGCCAGCGCTCGAGCGCTTCGGGCAGCAGCGTGTGGTTGGTGTAGCCGAACGTGTTGCGGACGATGTGCCACGCGTTATCCCAATCCATCGCTCGCTCGTCCACCAGCAGCCGCATCAGCTCCGCTACGGCGATCGATGGGTGCGTATCGTTCATCTGCACCGCGAATTTTTCGTGGAAGCGGTCGAGCGGAATTTTCTGCACCTGCAGGATGCGGAGCATGTCCTGCAGCGAGCAGCACACGAAGAAGTATTGCTGTTCGAGCCGAAGCTCCTTGCCTTGTGCGGCTTCGTCGTTCGGATAGAGAACCTTGCTGAGATTCTCGGAGATGATTTTCTGGTTGACGGCGCCGTAGTAGTCGCCGCGGTTGAATACGGCGAAGTCGAATGATTCCGGTGCCTCGGCTTTCCACAGTCGCAGGGTGTTCGCGGTGTTCACGCGATAGCCGAGAATGGGTGTGTCATAGGGAACGCCGTTCACGGTCTTGTGCGGCACCCAGCGCACGCGCAGGCGGCCGTGCTCGTCATCGAAGCGTTCGGTGTATCCGCCGAGCTTCACTTCCACGGCCCACTCGGGGCGAGCGACTTCCCACGGGTTGCCGAAGCGCAGCCATTTGTCGGTCTTCTCGACTTGCCAGCCGTCGAGAATCTCCTGCTGGAAGATGCCGAACTCGTAGCGAATGCCGTAGCCGATGGCCGGGATTTCGAGCGTCGCCAGCGAATCGAGGAAGCACGCGGCGAGGCGGCCGAGGCCGCCATTGCCGAGGCCGGGCTCTTCTTCGTGGCTCAGCAGGTCGTCGAAGTCGAGGCCGATTTCGGTGACGGCGGCGCGCACGCTGTCGTACATGCCGAGGTTGACGAGGTTGTTGCCGAGGTGGGGGCCCATCAGGAACTCGGCTGAGAGATAGGTCACTGTGCGGGAGCCGTGCTTCGTGTACGTCTCGGCGGTGCTGATCCAGCGGTGGAGCATGCGGTCGCGGACTGTGTAGGCGAGCGCCATGTAGTAGTCGGTTTTGGTGGCGAGGGCGGGGGTTTTGCCCTGGACGTAGAAGAGGTTGTCCAGGAAGGCGTGTTTGAAGGCGTCCTTGTTCAGGGCGATGCGGTCGTCGGGGATGCGGGTTGGTTCCAGCAGGGCGTTCATGCGGCGGGAGGGGTGCAAGTTTCGTGCGTGAGCGGCGGCGGGGGTGTGATGGGGCGTGGAATCAGGGTTTTGCGTGATGCGGGCGTTTGTGCGCGCTCGTGCGATTGCGCCAGGAAGGCGCGGATGAAGAGGCCGGTGGAGAAGCGCGGCGGATAGACCGGGGCATCGAAGCCCGACGCCGGATCGTCCGTGTCGCGCAGCGAAGGGTAGAAGTCGATCGGGTGCGAGCCCTGTGATGCGAGCGTGTCGTTCAGCTCTTTCATGAGCGCCTTGCCGCCCGCCTGCATCTCGGCGTCGCCGGTTCGCATCGGCTCCAGATTGTTGGAGACATCCACCTCGAACTGCGCGCCATCGGTGGCGTGCAAATCGACATAGAGCACCGGGTCCCATGCGTCCAGCAGTCGAAGCATCGACTGCATCTCGGGTGCATCAGCCTTGGTGTAGTCGCGGTTCAGGTTGAAGTTCTGCGCGGTCGTGCGCCAGCCCATCTCTTGCGGGCCGTTC
>JBDZVF010000242.1:0-9359 GCA_040255575.1 Pseudomonadota bacterium
CGAGCTCGCGCGGCAAATCGCGGATCTCGCGCTCGCCCATCGGCCTGCGGTGCTGCTGATGACGCACGCGGGGCTCGCGCAGGTAGCAGTGCCAACCGATACGCCGCACGTCGCCGGCGTGCTCACCAAGCCGATCCATCAGTCGCATCTGTTCGATGCGGTCGTCGGCGTGCTGAGTGCGTCGAAGGGCAAGCTTCCGTACAAATACAATCCGGTGGCACGCGAGTGGCTGCTCGCGCCGCCGATGCGCATCCTGCTGGCGGAAGACAACGTCGTGAATCAGCGCATGGCGCAGCTTCTACTCGAGCGTCTATCGCAGACGGCAGACGTGGTCTCGAACGGAATCGAGGCGGTGAATGCGGCAACTCACTTGCCCTACGACCTCATTCTCATGGACGTGCTGATGCCGGAAATGGACGGATTGGACGCCACGCGGCTCATCCGCGAGCGGCTGCCCCGCGCGCGGCAACCTCGCATCGTCGCCATGACGGCGAACGCGCTGAGCGGCGACCGCGAGCGCTGTCTCGAGGCCGGGATGGATGACTACATCAGCAAGCCCATTCAGCTTGGCGAGCTCGCCAAGGTGATCGAGCGCAATCGACCGGGCGCGCCCGCGGTGGCCGGCGATGCGACTGCTGAAATGCGCTCGCCCGCGACCTCTGAGCCCATCACGGCTGCAACCACGCCAGCGAGCGTCGTGAGCGGCTCGGAAGGCGAGCTCGATTACGACCGTGAAGTGATCGATCGATTTGTGTCGGTCGCAGGTCCCGCCGGCGCGTCGATGGTGCTCGGCGCGATGATCGACAGCGCGCCCGGCATGCTCGAAGGCCTGCAGCGCGCGTTCGCGGCCGCCGATCGCAAGGAGGTCCGTCGCTACGCGCACAGCCTCAAGACCAACGCCCGAACCGTCGGTGCCAACGCCATCGCGCGGCAGTTCCAGGAGCTCGAACATCTTGCGGAGGGCGATGCCTCACTCGAGGTCGCCGCCGCGAGCACGGTAACGGCGTGCGGGGCCTATGGTCAGTTGATCGAAGGCATGCGCCGATTGCGTCGGGAGCTCGATGCCTGAGCGCCAGCGCACTCGCTGAGCTTGCACCACTCGAAAAGCCCTCGATCGCCGCGTGGCGATTGAGTGCCCCCTCCCCTTCGGGCAAGCTCGCCGCCCATGATCCCACTTCGCGACGACAACCCTTCGGCTCTCAAGCCCATCATCACCACCACGCTCATCGCGATGTGCGTCGTCGTGTTCCTCTGGCAGTTCGCGCAGGGCCCGCGCGGAAGCATGCTCATCGGCTATACCCTGGGTCTCGTGCCATCGGTGCTGTTCGGTTACGACGTGCTGCCGCCGGGTCTTGCGGTCGTGCCACCCACCGCCACGCTCTTCACGTCCATGTTCCTGCACGGCGGCTGGATGCACCTGATCGGGAACATGCTCTATCTCTGGATCTTCGGCGACAACGTCGAGGATTCGATGGGCCACGGCCGCTTCGTCGCCTTCTATCTCCTCTGCGGGCTCGCCGCCGCCCTCGCTCAAGCGCTGCCCGAGCCCCATTCGCAGCTGCCGATGGTGGGCGCGAGCGGCGCCATCTCGGGCGTGCTCGGCGCATACCTGCTCTTGTATCCGCATGCGCGCGTGCTCGTGCTCATCCCGCTTGGCTTCATCCTGCAAACCGTGCGCTTGCCCGCGAGCGTGGTGCTGATCCTCTGGTTCGCGCTACAGCTCGTGAGCAATCTCATGGCCAGGCCGGGCAGCGGTGGCGTGGCGTTCCGCGCGCACATCGGCGGCGTCGTGGCAGGGATGTTGCTGATCTGGGTGTTCAAGAAGCGAGGTGTTCGCATGTTCAACCCTCCCCGACTGAGCACATGAGCCGCGCCGCTCTCCCACAGATCTGGCTCGTGCGACATGGCGAGACCGCCTGGTCACTCAGTGGCCAGCACACTGGCAGAACCGATATCCCGCTGACCGCGCGGGGCGAGCGCGACGCGGCTGCGCTGAAGCCGCGATTGGCCGGCCATTCATTCGCCAGCGTGTTCAGCAGCCCATCCATCCGCGCTCGCAGAACGTGCGAGCTCGCGGGATACGGCGACGTGGCCGTGATCGATCCCGACCTCTACGAATGGGACTACGGGCAATATGAAGGGCGGCGCACCGCTGAGATTCGCGCGGAGCGCCCCACGTGGCAGCTGTTCCGGGACGCAAGCCCCGGTGGTGAAACGCTCGCGCAGTTGGCTGCGCGGGCGGACAACGTGGTCGCGCGGCTGCGCGCGTTGAGCGCCGATGCACTCTTGTTCGCGCATCGTGACATCCTGAGAGTGGTGGCGATGCGTTGGGTGGGGCTCCCCGCGCCCGAGGCGCAGCGCTTTTACCTCGACCCGACCTCCATCAGCGTGCTCGGCTACGACCACAGCGAGACCGAGCCCCTCATCCGCAAACTGAACAGCTGACCTCACCGTACAGTGGCCAGGCATTCTGTCGCTGCGTGACGCAGGTCACGAACGCGCTCACTGTAGCCGCGCCTTCAAAAGGGCACGCACTGCTCACTCGCCGGAGTTTGTCGAACCAAATCAATGCCACTCGGCTAATCCGCGCACACGGCATTTGACCGAACACGCAGGAGGCGTCGCCGTCCGCCGTCTTGCCGGGCCATCCGGTGTGAGCGTATCTCGTTGCTCGAGACGCGGAGGTCGCCAGATCGTGCCACTACCCAGCTCGCTGAATCAGCCGGTGTTTCTCGCCATTCTGGGGTTGGGCTCGGCGGGCCCGCAGGCGCCGAGCGACGCGCCGGCCCTGGAGATCGCAGGCAAGGCCATCGGCACCGTCGCCCCCGCCGTGTTCTACGCGTTCACCCCCACGGTGACGCAGCGGTCCGATCGGCCGCTCACGTTCAGCATCGAGAACAAGCCGGCCTGGGCGTCCTTCGGGCTGAAGCGCGGCACGCTCTACGGCACGCCGCTGCTCGCGAATGCGGGCACCTACTCGAACATCCGCATCACCGTGAGCGACGGGACGAACACCGTCACGCTGCCGGCTTTCTCAATCACGGTCTCGGCTCCCGCCGCGGCCGCCGAGCGCGATTAGACGCGCTAGACTGCCCCCGCCGAAGCGGTTGGCAGGTGACTCACGCGATGCGCATCACGCAGGTTCTCGGCATCGATTTGCCGATTATCCAGGCGCCCATGGCGGGTGTTCAGGCGAGTGCGCTCGCCAGCGCTGTATCCAATGCGGGCGGGCTCGGCTCCCTCCCGTGCGCCCTGCTCAGCACGCAGGACTTGCAGCGCGAGCTCACCGCGATCCGTGAAAAGACCACGCGGCCCTACAGCGTCAACTTCTTCTGCCACAAGGATCCAACACCGGAGCCTGCGCGCGAGACCGAATGGCGAGCGCTGCTCGAGCCCTATTACAAGGAGCTCGGCCTCGACTCCTCGACGCCGCCCAACGCGCCGGCGCGCCGGCCGTTCAGCGCCGAAGCCGCGGAAATACTGAGCTATTTCAAGCCGCCCGTCGTGAGCTTCCACTTCGGTCTGCCCTCTCCCGAGCTGCTGCAACGAGTGCGCTCGTGGGGCGCGAAAGTGCTCTCCTCCGCCACCACAGTGGCCGAGGCGCGCTGGCTGGAGGCGAATGGGGTGGACGTGATCATCGCCCAGGGATACGAGGCGGGAGGTCATCGCGGCACGTTTCTCGACGGCCACGTGAGCGAGCAGATGGGCACATTCGCCCTGCTGCCACAGATCGTGAATGCCGTACGCGTGCCCGTGGTCGGCGCAGGGGGCATGGTGGATGCGGCGACCGTGTCATCGGCACTCGCGTTGGGTGCGGCCGGGGCGCAGGCAGGCACCGCTTACCTCCTCTGCCCCGAGGCCACAACGAGCCGCGTTCATCGCGCGGCCCTGAAGGAGGAGCGGGCCGGTCGCACGCAGCTCACCAACCTCTTCTCGGGCGGGCTCGCGCGCGGCATCCCCAATCGGCTCATGCGCGAGCTCGCGCCGATCAATCCGAAAGCCCCGCCGTTCCCACTCGCCTCCGCAGCGCTCGCGCCGTTGCGCGCCGCGGCTGAGCGCGCGGGCAGCGATGACTTCTCGCCCCTCTGGGCCGGTCAAAACACGACCCGCTGTGCGGAGTTGCCCGCCGCGCGCATCACCCGTGACCTCGCTGGCACGTAGCCTTCCTCGAAGGGGCTGAGGCCCGTGCTGGCGATGAGGAATCGGCAAATTCCCGGGGGCGCCAGCTCGAACCATTCGATGCCGAAGCCATCGCATTCCCGGCGCACGACGTAGCCCTCGATCGCTTCACGCCGTGTGCCTTCCACCTCGCTCAGGAACGCGAGGATGCCTACCGGCGCGAGCAGCGCCGGCACGAGCCCGGTGCGCAGGTACGCACCGCTGACGCTCACGTTCATGAGCCGGCCCACCGCCACGGTGCGCGGGTGACACAGAAGCTGCACGGCGAGGTCCACTGGAACTCGCTGACCCCATCGATGATCCATCTTGGCCTACCTCTTGGTTCGCCGATCACCCTGCGCCGGCAAGCTGACAGGAGGCTGACATGCCGCTGCCGCGAGCCAGTCAGCGCCCTGCAAGCATTGTCATCGCACACTGGCCGGATGAATGATTTCGTAACCGGCGCACGAGCCAGGATCACGACATGAGAGCTTTGGTGGTCGAGGACGATCCCCTGGTGGGAGATGCCGTGCGGCGCGCGCTGACGGCCAGTGGCTACGCGGCCGATCACGTCGCGAGCGCGGAGGCGGCGAAGTCCGCATTGCATGCCGAGAACTTCGATCTGCTGATCGTCGATGTCGGCCTGCCGAAAGAAGACGGAATGCAGTTCGTGCGTGGCCTGCGGGCGCGCGGCAAGGTCGTTCCCGTGCTGATGCTCACCGCGCGCGACGACCTGCAGGATCGCGTGACCGCACTCGATCTCGGTGCGGACGATTACCTCACGAAACCCTTCCAGGTTCCCGAGCTTCTCGCGCGGTGCCGGGCGCTCATCCGGCGCGCCAACTCCGTGGCGAACCCGCTGATCACCTTCGGCCGCCTGCAGTTCGACCTGGCCCGCAAGGAAGCGAGCGCCGCCGGACAGAAGCTCGACCTCACGCATCGGGAGTGGTCCATTCTCGAATGCCTCGTGCTCAACGCCGGCCACATCGTCTCGAAAGAGAAACTCCTGAGCAGCATCGCGAACTGGAACGACGACATTTCGCCCAACGCAGTGGAAGTCTATGTATCACGGCTCCGCACGAAGCTCGGGCGCGCCGCATTGATCCGCGCCGTACGCGGCATGGGGTATCGCATCGATGAGATCTCCGCAGAATGAGCGCGCGCGCTCGATCAAACGCCGGCTCTTCGCGCTCCTGCTCGTGCCTTCGGTGCTGGTGCTCGCAGCGGGAACGCTGAGCGATTATTTCTCGGCCGTCACGCCAATCCGCGAAGCCTATGATCAATCCTTGATCGACGGCGCGCTCGCCGTCGCCGCCAACGTGCGCCTGGACGTGAGCGACAAGCCGGTGCTGACGCTGCCGCCGGAAGCGGTTGCGATCCTGCGGGCCGACTCGTCGGATGCCGTTTACTACCGCGTTTCCGACTCCAGTGGCGAACTGATCGCGGGGGACGCGAGCCTGCCTGAAGCGCCGCGCTCCAACACCAATCCGTCCCGCGCGGACGCGATCTATCTCGGCGAGCCGATCCGGGTCATCAGTTATCGCACGTACACGAATGCCGGGAGGCTCACGATCTCCGTCGCCGAGACGACGCACAAGCGGGACGGCGTGCGCAGGAACATTCTTTCCAGTGCGCTGGCTGTGGATTTCATGGAGCTCGGGCTCGTCTTCGCGCTGATCGGCATCGGCGCACGCCTGGCGCTCTCACCCCTTCGCGAGGTGCAGGAACAGATCGCCCAGCGCTCCGCGCGGGACCTCGCGCCCTTGCCGCTCGATCGCGTTCCGCTCGAGATTCGGGGCATCGTCGGCACGCTCAACCGGCTGTTCAACACCGTCAGTGAAAGTGCCACGGCCCAGCGGCGGTTTCTCGAGAGCGCTGCCCATCAGTTGCGCACACCACTCACGGGTATCCAGGCGCAGCTCGAATTGATGGCCGCGGACGAAGCGGACATATCGAAGCAGCAGCGACTTACCTTCATTCTCGAGGCAGCCCGCCGACTCACGCATACCACGCAACAGCTTCTGACCTTAGCCCGCTCGGAAGAGGCTGCGAACCTGCGATGGGAGTTCGCGGAGGTGAGCCTCCCGCTCATCGTCGAGAACATCGTTGCGGACCGACTGGCCGCCGCCGACCTTGCCGGCGTGGATCTCGGCGCCGAGATCGCCCCGGCCAGCGTGAAAGGCGTGGGCTGGCTGTTGAGTGAGGCAGTGGGCAACCTGGCGAACAACGCCATCGCGCACTCGCCCAGCGGCGCGCAGGTTACCGTTCGATGCGGCACCGAGCGGGGCGAGCCCTTCATCGAGGTGACGGACTCGGGCGTGGGCGTTCCGCCAGAAGAGCGCGATCGCGTGTTCGAGCGCTTCGTCCGCGGCAGCAACGCCCGTGGTTTGGGGAGCGGGCTGGGTCTCGCCATCGTGAGGGAAGTGGCGCAGTTGCACGGCGCCCGCATCGATATCGACGCGGGCCCCAACGGCAAGGGCACGCGTGTGATGTTGCGGTTCCCCGCCGTCAGCGCGCCGCCGCGACCCGCTTGTGCCAGTATCGCTTCAGCTTCTTTTGCTGACGCGCAAAGATCTTGAGCGACTCGAACAGGTGCACCAGCACGAAGCCGGGCACGCGCGGGATGCCTCTTCGATAGACGTGCGGGCCGGCACGAGTACGTCGCCGACCGAACTCCCCGTACTGCGCGCGCGCGGCATCGAGCTCGCCCTCGAAGCTCACGCCTTCGGCTCGCAAGCGGCGATAGAGCGCGCCGCTCTTCACATCCACCATCTTGGTGTGATCGATGGCCACGGCATCCACCACGTGCAGCGAGCCGTGATCGCGCATGAGACACGCCCACGCCCAGTCGATGCCCCACGTGCTGCGTGATTCGGAGAACGTTGGCAGGAGCCGCTCGAGCGTGGCGGCCGAGAAGCACGCCGCCATCACTTCGATGAACGACACGCGCCGCAGCTCGCAGAACGGGTTCTCGACGGTGACATTGTGGTTGTAGAAGGTGCTCCACTTCAGCGCCGGCTGCGCGAGCTCGATCTTGTGCCGGTCACAAAGCGTGAGGAAACGCGAGATGTCGCCGGGCTCGAAGTACACATCGTCATCGAGAAGCAGGTAGTAACGATAGCCGCGTGAGCGCGGCTCGGTGCGCCAGAACTCGATGAAGCCGTCGAACTTGTTGCCGCCGCCCGTGCAGTACAGCTCCGCCAGGTTGTCGGGTGGCTGGGCGCAGGCCCAATAGCTGATGGCGCAATCCCAGTTGCGGCGCGGATCTTCCGCCAGCAGCCGGGGGTGCAAGGAGTTGGGCCCGGAGCGGAAGAAGACCAGATACTCGCGGCGACCCGGGGCGCTCACTGGGTGGGGATCTCAACGAAACTGCTGTTGTACCAGCGGATTCGCACCGGAACGCCGGCGTCGTCGATGGATTCTTCGCTCACATCGTCCCCCGTGCCGTAGTTCAGCTGCTGATCGGCCCGTTTGTTGATGCCGAGGGCCATGATCAGCCGGCTGCCCGCCTGCAGCCTGTGCGCCATCATACGCTCCGTCCGGAACGTTAGCTGCTGCCGCACGCCCGCGCGCAGGAGCCGGCGCTTCACGCGGTCCTGGGCATAGCTTGCGCGGAAGGCATAGGCCGGATCGAAGAGCTTCACGTACTCGCCGTTCGGCCGCAGCTCATAGAGCGACACGACCACATCCATATCGAGCTTGTTCACCCGGAAATCCAGTTGCCCGCGCATCCTGCCGCCAATGTCCACCGCCTGCTTCAGCGGCTCGCTCACGAAGAGCTCGCCTTCCCGCGCCTTCAGCGTCCGCTGCACGAGCTCGCGCATCGGGCGCCAGCTGACGTCGCTGCGATCCTGCAGATCGAAGGTCTGCGGCAGGAACGAAAGCTTCTCCTCCCGCTCATCCGCAAGCCGGTTCAGGTCGCTGTTCGGTGAGGCGGAACCGATCAGGTAGAAGCGCAGCGGCCTGGTTTTGGCGGCGTCTATTGTGGCCGTGTGGCGCCATTCGTTGGTCCCGGTCAGCTGGTAGTTCACGTTGGCACTCAGGAGCGCCGGACGCTTCGCGCCCTTGAGCGCGTACTCGAACCACTCGTACCAGGCCTCGTGCAGGTCCACGATGGCGGCGCTGTCCAGCTGAAAACCTCGCACCGAGGAGGACGGGCCGCGCTCGATGCTTTGATCGTCGTAAGGGCCGATCAGCAGCGCGTGGTTGGCGCGAGCGTTGTGCTGATGATGCTGCGTGAAGTAGTAAAGGGAAGCCGACGCACCCGTCGTGTAGTAGCCCGTTACGGTCAGAACCGGAATGTTGATTCGCGCGAACTCATCCCGGAAAGGCAGCAGCTTCTGCCAGTACCGATCGTAGCTCGGGTGATTGAGCCAGCTGCGGAAGATGGTGCTCGCGCGCGCCGGCAGCGTCGGAAATTCGCGGTAGCGACGGCCGGCCTTGTACCAGTCTTCATCGAGCGCACGCCAGCGGGCGTCGTCGCCGATGAGCTTGTCGTCCGGTTGGGCCGTGACGCTGTAGGCCCACCGATACGCGGCGTTCACGAAGATGCTCGCTGACATCGGCACGTCGATGCCGGGCGCCATCGGGTCTGAAGTGACGATGGCTTTCAGCGCGGGCAACGGATGTTTCGCGGCGGCCCACGCCACGTACCCTCCGTAGTTGGAACCCAGGAGGCCGACGCGCCCATTGCTCCAGGGCTGCTTCGCCATCCATTCGATCACCGCGCGTGCGTCCTCTCCCTCGGTCTGAAAAGGCGCGAGCGGATCTGACTTGTCCCGCAAGCCACGCGCGCGCGCGAGCACGCTGACGTAACCATGCGCGGCAGCCTCGAGAGGATCACGCACGTCCGTGTCGAGGGCGAGCTCGAGCACGTGCGGCTCGCTCGCAATGTCCTGGAACTCGTCGATGCACAGCGCCTGGTAGCAGGCGAGGTGCGGATGCTCCCGCACGGCCGCGAGCGCCCGCTGCGGGAGGGTCTCGCGGTACCAGGTGTCGTCGGCATCCGCGGGGTTGGCGGCCAGGCCGCAGAGCCGGAGCATGACCGTGTTGAGGTCGTCGACATCCACGAGCCGGCTGCGCCCGCGCACCATACTCCGAAGCTCTTCGGCCATGAGCAGGTTCCAGCAGGTGAGCAGGGTGGGCATGTGGAGGTCGCGAGCGAACCGCACGGCCGCCTCGACGAGCAGGAAGCTCTTGCC
>JBDZVF010000726.1:0-1810 GCA_040255575.1 Pseudomonadota bacterium
TGCTGTCGATGCCGGGCTCGCCGATCATCTATTACGGCGACGAGATCGGCATGGGCGACAACTTCTTCCTCGGCGATCGCAATGGCGTGCGTACGCCAATGCAGTGGAGCCCGGACCGCAACGCCGGCTTCTCGCGTGCCGATCCGCAGCGGCTGTTCCTGCCGCCAATCATGGATCCGATCTACGGCTACGAATCCGTGAACGTCGAGGCGCAGTCCCGCGATCGATCTTCGCTCCTCAACTGGATGCGTCGCATGCTCGCCGTGCGCAGCACCTCACAGGCCTTCGGGCGCGGCACGTTGCAGTTCCTCTCGCCCGGCAACCGCAAGGTGCTCGCCTACCTGCGCCGTTATGGCAACGACACGATTCTCTGCGTGGCGAACCTCGCGCGCTCCGCGCAGGCGGTGGAGCTCGACCTCGCCAGCCTGAAAGGCCACGTGCCCACCGAGCTTCTGGGGCGCTCGACTTTCCCGCCTATAGGAGAGCTGCCCTATCTCCTGACGCTGGCAAGCCACGGCTTCTTTTGGTTCCGGCTCTCGAAGGAGGCGCCGCCGCCGGGCTGGCACGCGGCACAGTTGCCGCGCGAGGAGCTGCCGCTACTCGTTCTGTTCGACGGCTGGGCCAGCTTCTTCCGCGAGCAGGTCGTGCCCTGGCGCATCGGTCTCGCCGAGAAGCTCCGTGCGCGCCTCGAAACCGAGGTCGTGCCAAAGTTCCTGGCCACACAGCGCTGGTATGCCGCCAAGGGAAGACAGGTCACACGCGTCGTCATGGAGGACCACGGGCTCGCCTCTTCACCCTCGGGCGAGGCTCTGCTCGCGTTCTTTCGCGTCGAGGGTAAGGGCAACTTCACCGAGCGGTACTTCCTGCCGATGGCACTCGCATGGGAAGCGCAGCGCCCCGAAGCCGCTTACCCGGGCCCCGTCGCCGCCGGTGCCGTCGCCCAGGTGCGGCAGCAGGCCTCCATCGGGCTCCTGGTGGACGCGCTCGCCGATCCCGCGTTCGGCCTGTATCTGACAGATGTGATCGGCGCCAACCGAGAGATGGCACTGGAGGGCGGGCGTTTGCGTGGCACGGCAACTTCTGCATTCTCATCGCTGCGCGGCGATCCTGCAGAGCCTCTTGAAGCAAGCGCCGCCCATGCCCAGGGCAGCAACACCGCGGTGATGGTGGGAGATCGCCTGGTGTTGAAGGTATATCGCCGCGTGCGCCAGGGCATGAGCCTCGAGCTGGAGATGGGTCGCTATCTCACCGAGAGCGCGCGGTTCCCTCATATCGCCCCGCTTGCGGGCGCGCTGGAATATGCGCCTTCCGAAGGCGAACCAGGCACGCTCGCGCTTCTCTTCGGCTTCGTGCGCAATCAGGGGGATGCATGGGAGCACACGATCGCGTATCTGCAACGCTTCGCGGAAGAAGTGCGCGCGACGCACACCCCGGTCCCCGCAGACGCGCATGCCGGCTATCTCAATCTGGTGCGCACACTCGCACAACGTACGGCGGACCTGCATCGCGCGCTCGCAACGCCCACGGAGAATGTGGATTTTTCGCCTGAGCCCATCACGCCACAGGACCTCACGCGCTGGTGCAAAGGCGTGGAGCAGGAGATCGCGCAGACACTGGATCTGCTCGAGCGGAGCATCGATTCCCTGCCGCAAGCCACACGCGCCGATGCGCAGTCCCTGTGCGCCAGGCGCAAAGAGCTGCTCCGTCGGTTGGCGACCTGCCGCTCGGCGCCAGCGAGCGGACTCAAGGTCCGGCATCACGGCGACTACCATCTCGGCCAGGCTCTGCTCACGGCAGACGATGTCGTCAT
>JBDZVF010000727.1:0-1801 GCA_040255575.1 Pseudomonadota bacterium
ATCGAGGTGCTGCTGATGTCCGACCGCATCGACGAATGGATGATCGGCTCCCTGGGCGAGTACGAAGGCAAGAAGCTCAAGAGCGTGGCCAAGGGCGAGGTACCGCTGGACGAGGCCGACAAGAAAAAGCAGGAAGAGGCCACGAAAGAGGCCGAGCCGCTGCTGAAGAAGCTCAAGGACCTGCTCGGCGATCGCGTGGGCGAGGTGAAGGTGTCCGCCCGCCTGACCGATTCGCCGTCGTGCCTGGCGCTCTCCGATTACGAAATGGCCCCGCACCTGGCGCGTCTGCTGCGCGAAGCCGGGCAGGACATGCCCGAGAGCAAGCCGACGCTGGAGATCAACCCGGCGCACGCGCTGGTCAAGCGTGTGGAGAACGAGGCCGATGAGGACAAGGCGCGCGATCTCGCTACGCTGCTGCTGGAGCAGGCGGAGATTTCCGCCGGTGCGCAGCTGCCGGACCCCGCCGCATTCGTGCAGCGGATGAACCGGGTGTTGCTGGGGTAGGGCACGGGATACCTCGTTGGCCTGAAGAAGCCCGCCGATGGCGGGCTTCTTTTTTGACTGATGCGAGGACTCCACGGGCAGATGAAAACCATATCACCAAGTGCTATGGTTGTAGCCATGAAACGGATTTTCAGAACACGGACGTTCAGCCGTTGGATGGGCAAGACGGGTCTGGCCGGTCCTGATCTGTTCCAGTCGGTGATCGAGATGGAGGCAGGACTGATCGATGCCGACCTCGGCGGACAGTTGGTCAAGAAACGGATTGCCTTGCCCGGCCGTGGAAAGCGCGGAGGCGCACGAACCATCGTCGCCACCAATCGAGGCGACCGCCGGTACTTCATCTTTGGTTTCGGCAAGAACGAACGAGCCAATATCGACAAGCATGAGCTTCGCGCGCTGCAGGAGCTGGCGTCAGATCTTCTTGGTCAGGACGACAAAGCTCTTGCCGCCGCGCTGGAAGCCGACGAACTTGTGGAGGTAGACCATGACTAACAAAGTCCGCAAGAGCCGCATTCTTGCCGAAGTCCACGAGACGGCCACAGGCCTGCATCGGGCTGGTGTGATCAGCAAGCGCCGCATGCACGAGTACGAAGCGCTGAGCCATCTCGCCGTGCCGGACATTGGCGCAAGCAAGATCAAGCTGATCCGCGAGAATTCGAAGGTCAGCCAGGCCGTCTTCGCTGCCGTGCTCAACACCAGCGTTTCCACCGTGCAGAAGTGGGAAATCGGCGAGAAGAAGCCCAGCGGTCCTTCGCTGAAGCTGCTGAACCTGATTGATCGCAAGGGGCTGGAGGCTGTTTTGTAGGACGCGAACGGGCTCGACGCAGCCGAGTCTCACCGCGAGCGGGCTCATGCGCTGAAATCGCGGGCAAGAAATTCCGTGCGAGCGTCACGATGAATTTCAGGTGGGCTAAAGGGATGTCGCCTTGCGCGCGAAGAGCTCTCGGTGATGTGCGAGGAACGAAGCTTGCTCTGACCGGAATGGGTCAACGCGCCTGTGCGGATCAATTGACCAGCGATCGAGCACGTCGCGCGATAGCGAGGGATGGACGTGCATGCGGCCGTCGTCTTCAAATGTGATGAACTGTTCGTCGAACAGGGCGTCGACGTGCGGCGAGAGCAGCAGTCCGTTGTAGCCGCTGAGGCGCTCCGCGTTGGAGGCTTCGCGCCAGGGTTTGATGTGGCTTGCGATAAGCACGCGGGTGTCGGTGACGCCGGTGACGCGGCAAGCACCGTCCAGCAGGATTACCTGTTTGCGAAAGTAACCTTGGCCGACCCGGGCTTTGGCCAGTTGCCG
>JBDZVF010000243.1:0-9234 GCA_040255575.1 Pseudomonadota bacterium
CCTCGTCGAGCTCAATGGGCACGCGGATGCCGACGCGCCCCACTTTCGAAACGTCATGAGGAAAGGGCAGCGGATCAGTGCCAGGCAGGTCGCGCACACCCAGCCCCGCGCCCTCGCGGAAGTGCGAGGGATAGGGCCAGAAGTCGGGCCGCCCGCCTTCATCCCCGAGAAACAACGTGGGTTTGCTGTACTCCCGCAGCAGAGCGCTGAGCAGCTTGCCGCGCTGGAAGAACCACTTGCCGAGCCCCCACGGAATAACGTGCGGCAGCCCGAGCGAGGCCGCGGTATCGAGCACGTCCCGGATGCGCCCGCCATCGCGGAACTTCTGTCGCGTGCCGAGGATGAGCACTTCCAGCCCTTCACGACATGCGATTTGCCGACCGCCCACGATATAGAGACGGCGGTTCTCTTCTTCGGCGACGACGCACTCGGCCTCGTTCGTAGCGCGGAGTTTCCAGCGCTTCAGCCACGCCGCGTGACCGTTGCCGCGGCCGGTTGCGAGGTCGTGAAGCCGGCCGAAATAGTCGTCCGATTCGCACTCGGTCATCAGCAGGTAGCAGGCGCGCATCACGGGCGGCGCCGTGCGCGCCGCGGCGCTGGCGAGATTGAAGTACGCGTGATTGAAGAACGCGTCGGGGTCATAGCAGGCATGCAGGTGCACGTGCGCATCGACTACCGCACACACGTCCCTCGTCCCGTTAGTGGTCATGTGGTTGATCAGGAAGCCTTGCGGCGTTCGAGCAATGAATAGATGGGCTTGCCTTCGAGCTCGCGCGGCACCGGTTGCCCGAGCAGTTGCAGCCACGTCGGCATGATGTCGATGAGGCGCGCGCCGTGGACGCGCGTGCCCGGTTCGATGTCCGGCCCCGCAGCGATCAGCACGCCGTCGAGCCGATGGCTGCCGGAGGTGGGCCAGCTCATGTACTGGCGAAAGCGCGGCGCGAACACTGCTGTCTCGCCCCGGTCGCGATCGTTCGGCATGTACGCGCCGTCGCGCCAGTCGACGATCAGGTCGGGCGCGTAGCTCACCGCCGGGCCGTTGTACAGCTCGTCACGGCGCCAGACTTTCTGGATCGGCGGCTCGCGCCGCTGCGGATCCACCGTCGCGGTGAGCTTTTCGGCAATGTCGGCGCACACCTTCTCGTAGTCCGCGGGATCCACGATGCCGTGCGGATCGCGACCCTTGAGATTGATGTAGATGTGCCCCCACTGGCCGCGCGAATGCGCGAGCGTGCGTGACCAGTCGATGCCCGAGCTGTCGCGCCTGGATTGCATCCAGCTCTTGAGCGGCTTGAGGTAGTGGTTCGCGGCGAAGTACAGCGACGACTTGCGCAGCCGCGCGAGCGCGGCACGGCGGATCTTTTCCGCGAGCGTCACGTCCTTTTTCTTCGCGTCGGCCGGCTGCTCGTGATAGCGCAGGAAGCCGTGCTGCGCGAGCAGCGTGTTGAGATTCACGCCCGAGTACAGCGGGCCGGCGCCGGAGTCGGACATCACGATCACATTCGTGTCGGGGCCCGCGGCCTGCATGAGTCGGCCCACCGCAGTGTCCAGCGCGCGATAGGCGGACTCGACGACGCCGCGGAATGGGTTCGAGGGATCCTTGCTCTCCATGTCCGCCCAGAAGTAGTGCTGGCACATCGCGGTGTGGCTGAAGAAGACGAGCCCGAAATCCCACGGGCGTGTCGCGAGCAGGTGCGCGAACACGTCGGTCTGCGCGCGCACGTCCTCATCGATCAGCGTGAGGTAATCGGATTTCTGACGCCCGCCGGGGAACGTGTCTTTCAGCCGATAGCGGCCGAAGCGCTGCGTGACCTCCTTCAGGATCTCGCGCGGATACGCCATGGAGGGGTGCACGCCAGGCGCGTCTTCCCCTGCGATCATGAAGCCCTTGAGCTTTGGCGGCGGGTACGTGAAGGGCAGATTGAGAATCGCGCTCGCGAGCCCATGCTCGCCAAGCACCTGCCAGATGGGCGCGGTGCGCAGCGCTGAGCCTTGCACTTCGCGGAACTGGCCATCCGGGCCGCGCTGCCAGAAGTCCATGAGCCCGTGATGTCCCGGCGAGCGGCCGGTGACGAGCGTGCCCGCCATCTGGGGCGTGACCATCGGCATCTGGGAACGCAGGCGGCCGTACGCTCCGCGCGACATCATGCTGGCGAACACAGGTAGCCGACCCGCTTCCGCCCAGGGGATGAGCAGGTCCAGAGTGGCTTCCGCCAACACGATCGTCAAAACCCGCCGTGACATTGAAGCAGACCGTTTTTTGCTGTGGCGCTGTGCGCAGAATGTTCCGGCGCGGCTCAACCTCCGCCCGGTCCTTGGCAGGGGTCGCAGGATTTGTGCCGGGCGGCGCGAGGGTCAGCTGGTCCGAAAAATGCAGCGATCAGCGCCAGATCAGAATCAGAACAGGTCAATTTCCGTGCCGATGCGCTATCGCTCACTGGGTGAGACCCCCCTGATGGTGTCTGAGATCGGGTTCGGCTGCTCCGCTCTCGGCGGAGGCCTCTTCGGGCCCGGAACGCGCGGCGCGCTCGACCTCGTGGCTCGCTGCCTCGACTCGGGCGTCACGTTCTTCGATACCTCGGATACCTACAGCCTCGGAAACAGTGAAAGAATTCTGGGCCGTGCGCTTCGCGGGCGGCGTTCGCGGGTGGTCATCGCCACCAAGGGCGGCGGCACCTGGAACTCTCTGGACAAGGCGCTGCTGCGTAGCCGGCCGGTGCTACGGCCGTTTCGTGCGGTGCTGGGCGGCGCGCGCCGCTCGATCAAGCTGGCGCACGCGCGTCGTAAACATTACGACTACTCGCCGGAGCACCTCGTGCGCGCCGTGGAGGGCAGCCTGAAACGGCTGGGCACGGACTACATCGACCTGTACCAACTTTACAATCCGACGGTGCGGGACCTGACCGAGTTCGAGGCGAGCGAGACGCTCGACCGGTTGAAGGCGGCGGGGAAGATCCGTCACTACGGCGTGACGGCGTACGGGCTCGAAGACGCTTACGCCGCGCTCCAACACCCGAGCATCGAATCCATCCAGCTCTCCATCAGCCTGGTGGATCAGTCGGCATGTGGCGACTTCTTGACGGCGGCGCGCGAGCGTGGCGTGGCGGTGATCGCGGCCTCGCCATTGGGCGAAGGTCTACTTACAAACACGGTCGGGATCACGAAGGCCGACGAGTCGTCACATCACACCTCCACGCAACTGCAGCTGCGGCGCGCGCGCGCGGCGGCGTGCATGCAGTGGGTTCGGCCGGATCGCACGCTGGCGCAGACGGCGTTGAGATTTGCGTTGGCGCTGGAGGGGGTGTCGGTTGCGCTGCCTTCGGCGGTGACGATCGAGCAGCTGGATGAAGATATCGGCGCGTTGGAGACACCGATGCTTACTGCGGACGAGCTGGCGGAAATGCGGCAGCTCGATGCGAGTGTGCCGCCTTCCTCGCCGCTCAAGGCGGGAACGACTACAACTTCGACTACCGCTCCAACTGCGACCACGACGGCGACTACCACGGCGAGTACGACGGCGACTGCGAGCGCCGCGGCGAGCGCCGGCGACATCGCGAACGCCATGGCGCAGGCGAGCGCGCTTTCGCGAATCGCTTCTCCGGCATCGCTTCCTCGGTCTTGAAGAAGTCCTCGACCTTGAAGAGCTAGTCGCTCACCGCGCATCCCCAGGGCTGTTCAGCAGATCACGCTCGATATCGCGAGGCTGACCCATCGTGACTCGATGGTGGTGATTCTTGCGCCCGAGAACCCGTGTTCCTCCATTTGATTCGCGGTTCGGCGACCGATCCGGGGCTGCGCGATGGTTCCTTTCATCCTGGATGGTGCAGCGCGCGGCCACGCGCGGTGCGAGCGCCAACCTGGCTCACTCTGCGCGAGCCTAGTCCCGTCTCATTGAGCCAAGGCGACTAGTCGAAATACGCGCGCGTGTACCGCCTGCGCGCGGTTGTACGCGCGACTGGAGGGCGGGTTGCAAGGCGAAGGCGGCTGCCGTCCACGTCTGAAGCAATCGCTACACATCGAATGCCCCGCGGCAGGCATTTCACAAGATTTTGGCAATTATTCGAGCTGCCCTCGCGCGCTCGTCAGCGTAAATTTTCCAGCGTTCCTTTGATCACAATGCCGGTGACGGTCAGGTCGCGCATCCGCGCGAAGCCGAGGGTCGGCACGAGGCACTTTCTTGAGCAGGCTATACTGAACATGAACACTGCACTGAGCATCCACATGTCCGCTGAAGCCGACATCGTCCTCGACACGCCGACCAAGCGTCTGCTGCTCGTCGAATGTACGTGGATGAAAGAGCCCTCATCCGCCAAAGCCACAAAGCTGCGCGACAGCCTTGCGGAGCTCTGGAGCACCGATTTCGAGTACTTCATGCTGGCGCTGCAAACCGACTTGTACCTCTGGCGGAAAGCTGCAACCGCCGGTTCAGAGGCTCGGTTTATAGCCTCTGCCACGCAGATATGGCGCGACTATCTGGGAAAGCTCGCGGACGACCCCGAGGCGCTGCGATCCGCGAGCATGGTGATTGCCGTCGGTGCGTGGCTCAACGATCTCGCTCACCACGTCACGAAGCCGGACTCGGGCTCCGAAGCCGACCAGTTGCTCCTCAGATCAGGACTTTACGATCAGATGAAGGGTGGCGTTGTAAGAAGACATGTCCCTGCATGATCGTCGCCGCCGAATCGAACTTCGTGCTCCAGCTCGCCTTCGAGCAGGAAGAGGGGGCGCAGGCGCGCTCGATTCTGGATCTCGCGGCAAACGGAAAGATCCGACTGGTACTGCCGGCATGTGCTCTGTTCGAGCCTTACGAGACTCTCACTCGCCGGCATCGAAAGCGCAGCAGGTTACTCGGCCAGTTCGAACAGGAAATCAGCGAGCTTGCCCGCTCCCATGCTTTCTCAGCGGTTCGTGATACGTGCAGATCGGTGGCCGGCACCATTGCTGGCAGTGTCACGGTAGAAGCGAAAGCGCTCGATGACACGATCGATCACATCGCGCATGTGGCGACGATCATTCCCTTGACAGGCGCCATCGTCGCAGCCGCGACGAGTTACCGGCAGTTCCTCTATGACCTCACGGCACCGGATGCCGTCGTTTTCGCCTCGATCGCCAGTTACCTGCAGTCTCAAGACACGCAACCGAAGGTTTTCACGACGAAGGATGCGGCAGGGTTCATGAAGTCTCAGATCCGTGAGCACCTGGAAAGCTACAACTGCCGAGTGATCCCAAGGTTCGCCGACACTCTGGGGTACGTTCGGCACCACCTCACCCGGATCAATTAATCGGGGTTCGGTAGCTATTCCCCATCGCGCCCCGCCATCCACGCATTCGCGTCGGGGTAGGGCAGGGCGTCTTCCATGAAGTTGAAGGTGCCGTGAGCCTGGATTTCCTTCGCGGCGCGCACGAAGCCGCCGAGCGCGGCGCGGCTCAGGGAGGAACCGAGACTGATGCGCTTCACGCCAAGGGCAGCGAGCTCGTTGACCGAGAGCCGCGGGCCCCTCGAGGGAACGAGCACGTTCACCGGGCGAGTGACGGATGAACAGATGAGCCGGATGTCTTCCGCCCGGTTCACGCCAGGCGCGAATAGCGCGTGCGCGCCGACTTTCTGGAACGCCTGCAGGCGGCGAATGGTGTCTTCGAGATCAGGGCGGCCGTGCAGATAGTTCTCGGCTCGCGCGACCAGCACGAAGGGGAAGGGCAATGCCCGCGCCGCCTCGACGGCGGCAGCAATGCGCTCGACTGCGTGCTCGAACTCGTAGATGGGCTTGCGCGGATCGCGTGTCGCATCCTCGATCGAGCCGCCCACCAGGCCCGCCTTCTCGCCGGCGAGCCGGATGGTTTCCGCCGCGTCCCGAGGGGAGTCGCCGAAGCCATTTTCCAGGTCCGCCGCGACCGGCAGATCCGTCGCGTCGACGATCGCACGCGCATTGGCGAGCGTTTCAGCGCGCGTCGCGGTGCCATCGCGGCGCCCGAGCGCAAACGCCAACCCCGCGCTCGTCGTCGTCAGTGCCTCGAACTCGAGCCGCTCGAGAATGCGCGCGCTCCCGGCATCCCACGGGTTGGGGATCACGAAGGCACCTTCGCGTTCGTGCAGGGCGCGGAATTTCTCCGCCTTCTGAAGCTGGGTGAGTCGCATGGGTCGCTCCGGGGTTGTCTAAGAGGTCACACGGAGTGACCCCTATCCGCGGCCTTTGATTTTATCGGTGCGCCCGCGGCAGCGCCTCGCCCTTTAGCGGGAGCCAGGTCACCGTCGAGGGCTCCGCCCGCGACCCCGCCGCTAGCGTTCGCCCTTCAGGTGCGCCTGGAAGAACCGCACGACCGTCTCGTACCCATGCGGCCCCGTCGACGCGAAGCGAAGCAGCGCATGCTTGCTGCCGGGGTACGTCATCATGTCGAACGGTTTGTTGAGATCCTGCAGTTTCTTGAACAGCGTGGTGCTGTGAGTGAACAACACGTTGTCGTCCGCCATGCCGTGCATGACGAGCAGCGGGCCGCTCAGGTTCGAGGCGTAGGTGAGCACATTACCGGCCTTATAACCGGCTTCATTCGCCTGCGGCGTGCTCATGTAGCGCTCGGTGTAGTGAGTGTCGTACAAGCTCCAGTCGGTGACGGGGGCACCCGCCACGCCCGCGGCAAACTCCTTCGGCGCCTGCATCATGCACATGAGCGCCATGTACCCGCCGTAGCTCCAGCCGAACACACCGATGCGCGCGGGATCCGCATACGGAAGCGTTTTCAGGAAGTGAACGCCCGCGACCTGATCCTCGACCTCCACCGAACCCATGCGCTCGTACAGCGCGGTCTCGAACTGCACACCTCGAAAGCCACTGCCGCGGTTATCCAGCGTGAACACCACATAGCCGTGCTGCGCGAGGTATTGGCGGAAAAATCCTTCGTTACTGCGCGGATACCCGCCCCACGCCCGGCGCACTCGCTGAACTCCCGGCCCGCCGTACACATCGACAATCACCGGGTATCGCTTGCCCGGCTCGAGGTGGCGAGGCTTCAACAACTGGTAATGCAGCGTCTGCCCGTCGCTCGCCTTCAGCGTGCCGAACTCGGTCGCGACGTGCTCGGACATATACGGCGCGTAAGGGTGATCGCCTTTCACTTCATTCGCGACGAGCACCTCGAGCGCGTCGCCCTTGGCCGAGCGTAGCGTGAGCGACGGCGGCTGTTCCGGCGTCGAGAAGGTATCGAGGAACACCTTGGCATCCTTGGACATCGTCACCGCGTGCCAGCCGGACCCCTGCGTCACACGCGCCATGTCGCGCACACCCCTGTCCAGGGACACCGAGTAGAGCTGCCGCTCCAGAGGCGTCTCCTTGTTCGCCATGAAGTACACGCGGCCGGCGCGCTCATCGACAGCGCGTATGGCCCGATCGCTCTCCCCAACGACGTCCCACTCGCCTTCCGTCAACGGCCGGATGAGCTGTCCGTCCTCACCGTAGAGATACAGGTGTCTGTTGCCAGACCTCCGCGATTCCCAGATGAAGCGAGGCGACTGCTTGAGCAGCACGAGATCGTCATTGATCTCGACCCATGTGTCGCTTGTCTCGGTGAGCAGTTCCCGCGCGGCGCCCGAGCGCGCATCCATTCGCAGCAACGTGAGCGTTTTCTGATCCCGGCTCTGCCGCTGCACGGCGAGCGAGCGACCGTCTGGAAACCAGTTCACGCGCGCAAGGTAGATATCGGTGTCAGCCCCGAGATCCATCTGCACGGGCGGCGCATCGGGCTTCTCGAGATCTGCCGTAAAGAGCTGCACGAGTGCGTTCTTTGCGCCCGCGGCCGGATACCGCTGCTTCACGACTTTCACCGAATCCGCATAGATCTCGAAGCGCTCGACCTCTGCGACCGGCGACTCATCGACCCGCGCGAACGCAATGTGCTTCTCATCGGGCGCCCACCAGTAGCCGGTGTTGCGATTCATCTCTTCCTGCGCGATGAACTCCGCCATTCCGAAGCTCACGAGCCCGCCGCCCTCGCGCGTGATCGCGCGCTCTTTCCCGGTGCTGAGGTCGTAAATCACGAGATTCTGATCACGCACAAAGCTCACGTACCGGCCACGAGGTGAGAACCGCGCGTCAGTCTCGAAACTCTCCGTCTGCGTGATGCGCCGGGCTTCTTTCGCACGCAGGTTGTACACATAGAGATCGCCGCCGAGCGGCACGAGAATCGACTGCGAGTCCGGCGAGAACTGATACTCGATGATCCCGGAGAGCGAGGACGTGCGCTGCCGCTCGCGCCGAGCTTCTTCCTCGGCGGACAAGGCGCGCTCTTCCGGGACGAGCTGCGACGAATCCACCAGCAGCGCGTGCTTCTTGGCACGGATGTCGTAGCCCCACAGATCGAGCCGATCCTTGTTCTGATCGCTGCCGCGCAGGTACACCACATAGTGGCCATCTGGCGAGATCTGCGGGGACCGGAGGCTCGCGCCCGACAGATCCGGAGCAGCGAAGATTCGTTCGATCGTCAGCATTTCAGCGCCTGCCGAGTGAAAGACCGCCGAGAGTAGCAGGACGAACAGCACCCGGCGTGCGGCGAGCGGTGGGGTAGTGGGCATGGAGTGCTTTGTTAGACTTCCCGCATTCAGATTCAGGATGAGTTTAGGGATGAAACCGCACACGAGCCACCGGCACGACCTCCCTTCCATCAGGCGCCACGTGGTGCTCACTGCCTCGGTAACGCTCACCGCGTGCGCGCTGCTCGCGGGCTGCGATCGCAAAAGTGACGCGCCCCTGCCTGCCGCGCAGGCCAGTGCGCCCGCGTCTGGCTTCGGGGACGCGAAGCTCGCGTATCCCCAGGCCCGGCGCGGAGATGTCGTCGACGACTATTTCGGGACGAAGGTGGCCGACCCTTATCGATGGATGGAACAGCTGGACTCCGAGCAGACGAAGCAGTGGGTCGATGCGGAGAACCAGCTCACCCGCCCGATCCTCGAAAAACTGCCGATGCGCGAGTGGGTGAAGCAGCGGCTCACCAGGCTCTGGAGTTACGAGCGCTATGGCATCGCCTACAAGGCCGGCGAGCACTACTACTTCACGCACAACGACGGTAAGCAGAACCAGTCCGTGCTGTACGTGACGCAGAGTCTTGGTTCACCGGGCAAGCCGCTGTTCGATCCGAATGCGGCTGCGGAGGACGCGACCATCTCGCTCGCGTCATACACGCCGAGCCCCAACGGAGACGTCGTCGCGTACGCCATCTCCGATGGCGGCACGGATTGGCAGATCT
>JBDZVF010000728.1:0-1800 GCA_040255575.1 Pseudomonadota bacterium
GTAACTCCAGGCGACAGCCTCGGCAGGCAGTGCAGGCATGCTCAAGCGTTCCCCATCTACCACCGCAATAATCGCGGCCCAAGGATCAACCCCAGAACCCCCGGAAGCAGCATCCCGGCGCTGTACCATGTTGCGACGAATGCTGGCGCCACTTCGTCACAATGCAAGGCATAGACAGCCGCGGCGGCGGCTCCGGACAACACGCCCGCGCTGAACCCGGCAAGTCGCAGATACGTGGGCGCGAACTGCCGAAACGCCCACAGAGCGCCGAGCAGGAACGGCGCGGCAAGCGCCGGAATGCACCAGAAACACTGAAATGCCGAGTCCCCCATCCACAGCATCTGCCGCTCGCCCGGCGGCGCATTGAGCAACTCGACACACGCGAAGATCGCAAGCACGAAGAGCGGCACGGTCAGTGCGACCGGCCACCACCCGGGTTTGCCTTCGGGCCGCGCTAGGCGCGCGCACAACACGAAGGCAATGGCCGCAGTCACCAGCGCAAACGCCCACTTCATCCAGAACGGCGCGGTCAGCATCGCGACGGAAAGATCCGCGCGAAATCCGAAGAGAACCCACACCAGAACGAGCGCCGCGGCGGCCCCGGCGATGATGGCCATAGCTAAAAGTCGCGCGCGCGACGGCGTTGGCTGAAGATCGCTGGCGAGTTCCTCGATCAGCTCATTCGTCTGCATCTCGTGCACCCATGGCTTCGCGCAATCGTTTCAATGCGCGGTGAATACCTACTTTCGTTGCGGTCGGTGATTGGCCGGTACGGCGCGCCGCCTCTTCGACGGATAGTCCTTCGATACGCGTCAAGCGTATGGCGTCACGTTGTCGGGCAGGCAGCGGGGCCAGCAGCCGCTCCACATCGTGTGCGGCAGCCATCTGCTCGTTCTCATCGATCGCGAACAATTCCGCGTATTCATCGATGGGCTCAGCAGCACGCACCCTCTCGCGTCTCAGATGATCCACGAGTTTGTAGTGCGCCATGGCGTACGCCCACGGCGTAAAGGGATATGAAGGATCGTAGCTCGCGCGCCGTGTGTGCACGGCCATCAGGGTCTCCTGAATCAGGTCTTCGAGGTCCGCTCTGCCGTGACCGAGCCGCCTGCGGTAGTACCGCCGAAGGTGACCGGCCAGCTCGCGCAGCAGATCTCGATAGGCCGCAACGTCCCCGCCGAGGCTCGAGAGCATCAGAGCTTTTAATCGAACTTCGGTGTGCGGCACGGGGGCTCCGGAGGGGTAATTCGCGCGAGCACCCCGAAAGGTTACCCCGATCTCAAGCGCGTGCTGTAACCCATTCGGCCGGCCGTACGAACTTACCGAAGCGGCACATCAACTGACGGGAGATTGACCGAATGAAGACTGCGCAAAAGACTCTGGCCATGCTCGCCCTGGGCGCCCTCGCCTCCGGGGTGGCGCTGGCGGAAGACATGCCCAAGATGAAGGACGCCGGCAAGGCGAACATGGAGAAGTGCTACGGCGTCGCTCTCGCTGGAAAGAACGATTGCAAGGCGGGCGCCGGCACCACTTGTGCGGGAACGGCCAAGGCCGACTATCAGGGAAATTCCTGGAAGTACGTGCCGAAGGGAACGTGCACGACCATCAAAACGCCGAAGGGCACGGGCTCGCTCAGTGAGATCAAGTCCTGAAGATCCCCTTGCGATGATGACCCCGACCGCCGGACTGGGCTTCAAGCCCGAGCATTTCGAGGAGGCGCTGGCCTGTCCGGCGGCGGGTCTGTGGTTCGAGATTCACGCCGAGAACTACATGGTTGAGGGCGGCCCGCGCCTGGCAATG
>JBDZVF010000244.1:0-9192 GCA_040255575.1 Pseudomonadota bacterium
CGACGCGTGCGTTCGGACGGTCACCCGACATCCTCGTCCACTCCGCCGCAGCACCCCGCGAGTTCGGCGACGGGCGCCCGCTCGTATCCTTCGCGGACACGCCCCGCGAATGGTTCTTCCGCAGCGTCGAGGTCAACGTGTGGGCGATGTGGGACCTCGCGAAGACGCTGATCCCGGGCATGCGCGAACGAGGCGCGGGATGGATCCTCTCGATCAGCTCGCGCCAGGCCGCACCCAGACCGAGCCCTGTCGGCGCACCGACGCGGTCCCGCCTCGGCGGCGCGTGCATCTACGGCGGCACCAAGGCGTTCCTCGACCGCATCACCACGCGCATCGTGGAGCTGGATCGGGGCGTGCTGCGCTCCTACCCCGGCAACTTCGCGGCCTACGAGGCTCGCAAGACCGAGGAGCTCGCGGCCGAAGACGTGATGAACCGGCGCTTCGACAAGTTCTGGGCGCAGGAAGAAGTCTGGATCCGCAAGGGCGTCGAAGCCCGCCGCACGCGCAACGAAGGGCGTGTGAAGCGGCTGGAAAGCCTGCGCGTCGAGCGCGCGGAGCGGCGCGAGCGGCTCGGCAACGTGAAGCTGAGCCTCGATGCCGGGGAGCGTTCCGGCAAGCTCGTCGCCGAGCTCGAGAACGTGTCGAAGCAGTTCGGCGAGCGCACGGTTCTGCGCAATGTCTCGACGCGGATCATGCGCGGGGACCGCGTCGGCCTCATCGGCCGCAATGGCGCGGGCAAATCGACGCTGATTCGCGTGATCCTTGGGCAGCTGCCGCCGGATAGCGGCACGGTGCGCCTCGGCACCAACCTGCAGGTGGCCTATTTCGACCAGCTTCGCGAGCAGCTCGACGAGGATCGCACGGTCGCGGACACGATCAGCCCGGGGTCGGACTGGGTCGAGATCGGCACCGAGCGCAAGCACGTGACCAGCTATCTCGCGGATTTTCTCTTTCCGACCCAGCGTGCGAAATCGCCGGTGAAGATGCTGTCTGGCGGGGAGCGCAACCGGCTGCTGCTGGCGCGGCTGTTCGCGCGGCCGGCGAATTTCATCGTGCTCGATGAGCCGACGAACGACCTCGACATCGAATCGCTCGAGCTCCTCGAGCAGAAGTTGCAGGAATATCCGGGAACGCTGCTGCTGGTGAGCCACGACAGGAGATTTCTGGACAACGTGGTGACGCAGACCATTGCCGCAGAGGGTGATGGTCGCTGGCGGGACTACGTCGGTGGGTACAGCGACTGGCTGCAGCAGCGACCCAAGGTTACGCCCGCCGTCAGGAAGGAGCCGAAAGCCGCGGCGCCAGCGGCAGCATCGCCTGCCCGCGAGAAACCGCGCGCCCGGCTCAGTTACAAGGATCAGCGGGAGCTCGAAGCCTTGCCGGGTGAGATCGAAGCGCTCGAGCGCGAACAAGGCGAGCTGAATGCGCGCATGAGCAGCGCCGAGTACCACAAGCAGGGGCCGCAGGCGATGCGGGATGACAGCAAGCGGGCGGGCGAGATCGAGGAGTTGCTGCTTGCCAAGTTTGCCCGCTGGGAAGCGCTGGAAGAGGCTCGGAACAAGCAGTAGACGCGTCAGGCCGAGGCGCGTTGCCCGGCCTCCGCAGCGAAGCCCTGCAGCGCCGCCGTCGCCCGCCCGATCTCCAGGGCCAGCCTGTTCAAGCGCTCCTGCACCTGCGCCTGCGACATCGTCTTTGCATTCGCTTCGATATCAGCGGCCAGCGTGCGGAGCGCCGTCGCGTGAAGATTTGCTGCGGCCCCTTTCACTTGGTGAGCCGCGCGGGCCAGGTGCTGCGCGTCGTCCTGGGTAGCAGCGGCACACATCGTCGCCAGCAACTGCGCCATGCTCTTCTCGAAGCTCAGCACCACGGAGTGCACGAACTCCGAATCCTCCTTGGCGAGCTCCGTCAGCTGCGAGACATCCACCGCGGGCAGCTGCGCCGGAGCGGTCACCATCGTAGCGACCTCTGCCTCCGGCAATACCTCGATCTCAGATTCCGCGAGCCCGTAGCGCTCGAGCACCTCACGCAGCTTCTCGATTGCGATCGGCTTCGTCAGGAGCCCATCCATGCCCGCGGCGAGACAGCGCTCGAGCTGCCCCGTCATCGCGTTCGCCGTGAGCGCGACGATCGGCGTGCGCCGGTCGAGCTCCTTCTCGCGAATGAGCCGGGTCGCCGTGTAGCCATCCATCACCGGCATCTGGATATCCATCAGCACGACATCGAAGCGGCCCTGTTCCCACGTGCGCAGGCACTGCTCGCCGTTCTCGGCGAGCGTCACCTCGCAGCCGAGCCGCTCCAGGAAGCGCTGCGCGACCTTCTGGTTCACGGCATTGTCTTCGACCAGCAGCACCTTGCCGCGGAAACGTCGCGCGGCCCAGTGCGCGTTCGCTTCGGGTTTGCCGCCGCGCCGGCCGGCCGCGCTCACATCCGCCATCGGCAGAACGAACCAGAACGTCGAGCCTTTGCCCTGCTCGCTTTGCGCGCCCACGTGTCCGCCCATCATTTCGACGAGCCCGCGCACAATCGACAAGCCGAGACCCGTGCCGCCGAAATGCCGCGTGGTCGACGAATCCGCCTGCATGAAGGGCTGGAACAGCATCTTCATGGTCGCAGGCGCCATGCCGATGCCGGTGTCGCGCACTTCGAAGCGCAACTGCGTGCGGCCGTCGCTCGGTCCAGCCGTGCTCACCGAAACGTTCACCTGGCCGCTTCGCGTGAATTTGATGGCGTTGCCCATCAGATTGAGCAGACACTGCCGAATGCGCTGCGGATCGCCCATCGAAAGATGCGGCACGTCCGCCTGCACATCGACCGTGAGCTTCAACCCCTTGGCTTGCGCCTGATACTCGAGCGTCGCGACCACCTCATCGATGACGTTGCGCACGTCCATCTCGATGGATTCGATATCGAGCTTGCCGGCCTCGATCTTCGAGAAATCCAGGATGTCGTTGATCACCGTGAGCAGCGACTGCGAGCTCGAGCGAATGGTTTCCGCGCACTCGCGCTGGTCCGTATCGAGCGAGGTATCCAGCAGCAGCGTGGTCATGCCGAGAATTCCGTTCATCGGCGTGCGGATCTCGTGGCTCATGTTCGCGAGGAAGGCGCTCTTCGCCTGGTTCGCGAGTTTCGCCTCTTCCGATGCGCGCACCAGCGCATCCTTCGCGAGCCGCGCTTCCGTCACGTCCTGCATGCTGCCGGAAACGCGAGTGAACGAGCCGTTCTCGAAGCAGGATGGCGCGCCCCGCAGCCGGTACCAGCGATACTCGCCCGACTTGCGGCGCATCCGCAATTCCATCTCCATGGCCTTGCCGTGCAGCACCTGGTTTGCCACGGCTTCATCGGAAAGGGCGAGATCGTCGGGATGAACGAGCGAGCGCATCACGTCCCGGCCGTCATGCAGCTCACCGACCTCATAGCCGAGCAGCTCGTTCACGCGCGGCGACAGCCAGATCTTGCCGCGCCGGAGGTCCAACTCCCACAGCCCGTCCTGCGTGCCTTCGATCGCGCGCTCGAAGCGGGCGGTGGCTTCGCGAAGCGCATCTTCGGCGGCCTTCTGGCGATCGATCTCGTGGATCGAGCCCGACACGCGCAGCGCCACGCCATCTGCATCCCGTTCAGCCTTGCCACGCAGGCGGAACCAGCGATACGCGCCGTCATTGCAGCGAATGCGCAGCTCGACGTCATGGGGCGTGTTGCCCAGCATATGCGCGCGCGCCGCCTGCATCGCCTGTTCGGCGTCCTCGGGATGCATGAGCTCCGAGACGGACTCGATGGTGTCGAAACGGCGCTCCGCCGGCGAATAACCGAGCAGCGTGTAGTAGCTCGGCGAAGCCCAGTGCCGACGCGTGACGAGATCGATTTCCCAGTGCCCTTCCTGCACCGATGAGGAGGCGCGCTCGAGCCGCTTGTGCGCGGCGAGCAGCTCATCCTTCTGCAGGCGAAGCACTTCTTCGGCCCGCACCTCGTCCGTGACATCGCGTGTGGCGCCGAGCGCGCGCATCGGGCGGCCCTTCTCGTCGCGAAAGAATCGCTGGTAGATCTGGTAATGCAGGATGCGCCCGTCCGGCAGACGCCGCCGCATGCGTGAGGAGAGCGTCTGCGCACCGGCGGCGAGTGCCTTCACGGTCTCGAGGCGCACGGCTTCGGCGTCTTCCGGGATCGCCGAGCCCGCGAGCCTGCGGTTCGCTTCCTCCATGGTGATGGTGCGCGGATCGATGCCGTCCGGCAGGCTGTCCACCCACGTGAACGCCTCTTCGAGGTAGGAAAATTCCCAGCACTGAAGCCCCGCGGCCTGGATCGCGACGCTCAGCCGCTCCAGAAGCTGCAGCTCGTGATCGCGCGTGGATTGCAGCTGGGACGCCGCTTCGACGTCGGCCGTCACATCCTCGAGCATGCCGAGCATGCGCATGGGCTTGCCGAGCTTGTCCCGGCTCACCTTGAGATGCACATCCATGAAGCGAACCGCGCCATCCAGATGCAGCATCCGGCAGCGGTGATGCGTGCGCTCGCTCGCCTTCAACGCACGCCCGAGCGCTGCGAGGAAGCCCGGATAGTCATCCGGGTGCACGAGCTGCTCGAACTCTTCGGCGGGCGCGCAGCCGCTCCTCAGGCCCATGCCGAAGCGGGCCGACAGAAAGCCATCGGGGCTCAGCCGGTCGGCCAGGAGATCCCATTCCCAGAAACCAATGCCAGCCGCTTCCGCCGCGAGCGCAAGACGCTCGACAAAGCCATCGACGTGACGATTCACCAGAACGGACCCCACCCCACAAACCTTTGATTGGGCTAGCAAACGACGCCAAGTGACCCCACCAATCGCGGGCCACTCTAGCAGCGCCGCCGCGCCGCCCCACGGGAGGCGATCACACGCGCGGGTGTTTTCTTTTTAAGCCGGTGTCGAGGCCGTCACGATTCGGCCGAGGGGAGTTTGAAACTGTGCGCTGGGTCATGCGAGAGACCCGCACAGTGGATTCGCGGGCGAGTCTTGCGAGCGGCGTGGAGCGGTACGCCGAGCGCGCCGGGCCTGGCTCGCGCGTGGCAGATCGACGGGCGGCGGCTAGCCGCCCTCTTCGCGCTCCCAGGGTTCCTCGTTCTCCTCCGGCGGCGGCCCCAGCGCGTCGAGGAGAATGGCGTGCACCTCCCGAAACTCCGTGGCCCAGAAGGCGCGACCCATTGCCGCTCGCAGCTGTCGGATGGTTCGCCGGGCCTGCCGCAGCTCAGTGAGCGCCGCGATGGTGTCGCGGGAGAGATTCTGCAGAGTGTGCGCCGGAGGCAGGTTGCTCTCTTCTGTGCCGTGCCAGCGCATGAGCTCATCCAGACGAGTGTCATCGATGCGCAGATCGGAGGCCGCGGTGTGCTCTTCCGCGGCCATTGGCCTGAGTGACTGCTGAAGCGGATTCACGTGCATGTCCACGGCGCGCCTCTTGCCAGAGCGGTTTCGTTCGTCGGGGGAGTGTCTGCTCGAAGCAAACGGCGTGCCTCTCGAGGATCGTACCATCCGGGAGACAGGGCGCGGGGGTCGGAAAATCGCTTTGAGGCTGCTGAAAAATAGTGCGATAAGAACGTGACAGGCCCATGCGGCTGGCGCGACGACGTCGCCAGCCCAGGCGTCACACCGGCGCACACACTGCGCACCCGTTTCATGAAGTGCACTGCTACGAGGCTGCTCACGCGACGACAGGCTGTGCTCGGCTTGCTAGGCGCGGCCGTGTCTGTGCGATCGCGGGCCGCGGCGGCACCTGGGCGCCTGAGCCGCGCAGCGTTCGTTGAAGTCTCCCGCGGCCTCTTCGTGAGCAGCGGCCGGGATGAAGATGCGAGCACGGCCAACGGCGGCGCCATCGCCAACATCGGCTTCATCATCGGCAAAGACAGCGTCGCAACCGTGGATGCGGGTGGCAGCCTGGAAGATGGCCAGACGCTGCGTGCGGCCATCCGCGCACGCACACGGCTGCCGATCCGATACGTCATCCTGTCGCACGTGCATCCGGATCACGTTTTCGGCGCCTCCGCCTTTCTCGAGGACAAGCCGGAGTTCGTCGGCCACGCCCGGCTCCCCAACGCGCTCGCGCTTCGGGGTGATTACTACCGAGCGCGGCTCGAGTCCGAGCTTGGCAAGGGCCGCGCAGGCGCCGTCGTTGCGCCCACGATGCTGGTGGAAGGCACACGGAACATCGATCTGGGCGGCCGAGTGCTCACGCTTACCGCCCATCCGACGGCGCACACGGACAATGACTTGAGCGTCTTCGATACCGAGACGGCCACGCTGCTCGCCTCCGACCTGTTGTTCGTTCGCCGCGTTCCCTCGCTCGACGGCAGCTTGCGTGGCTGGCTGCGGGAATTGCAGGGGCTGAAGTCGATTCGCGCCGCGCGCGCAGTGCCCGGCCACGGCCCGGCGAGCGTAGACTGGCCGTCGTCGGCAGCCGCACTCGAGCGGTACCTGAACACGCTGCTCACCGAGACACGGGCCGCCATCGCACGGGGCGTGACGATCGAAGAGGCGGTGAACGTCGTCGGCCAGGCGGAGCGCGGCAATTGGGCGCTCTTCGACGACTACCACGGGCGCAACGTCACCCAGGCGTACAAGGAGCTCGAATGGGAATGAAATCTCTACATTCCGCGCGCTTCGCGGTGATCTCCAGCATCCTGACCCTGCTTCTGCTCGGCGGTGCCGCTTCGGCGGCGACGGAAACGGCCAGCGAAGGGGTCGCGCCACCCAACGATGCTTCACGCATCACTCGGTGGCATGCGCTCCGCGAAGCCGTGTTCGGCAACCGGCCGATTGCCGAAGGCAGCGCGGTGATCCAGATGGAAGTGCCCACGCGTGCGCTCGACGCGGCGCTCATGCCGTTGAGCCTCACCATCAAGGGCGGCAACACGATCAAGGGCGTCTACCTCTTCATCGACAACAATCCCTCGCCTCTTGCCGGCCGCTTCGTGTTCGGCCCGGCCGCCGACCCTTCCACGCTGAAGATGCGCGTGCGGATAAACGAATACACGCTCGTGCACGCCGTGGCGGAGACGCGCGACGGCAAGCTTTTCAGCACAGAGAAGTTCGTGAAGGCAGCGGGCGGCTGCTCCGCTCCGGCCGGCACCGACGAAGCCGAAGCGCTGAAGGAGATGGGGCGCATGAAGCTGCGACTGCTGGGCGAGTTCGAGCCCGGCAAGCCGATGCAGGCGCTGCTGCAGATCCGCCATCCGAACTTCAACGGCATGCAGATGAATCAGGTCACGCGGATGTACACGCCGGCCCGCTTCATCCGCACGCTCGATGTGAGCTACGCCGGCGAACAGGTGCTGCACGTCGAATCCGACATCTCCATGAGCGAGAACCCCGCGATCACCTTCGGCTTCGTGCCGCGCTCGAAAGGCAGCCTCGAAGTGAAGGCGGTGGACAGCACCGACGCACACTTCGAGCAGAAGTTCGAAGTGCCTGCCCCGGCTGCGCCTTCCGCAGCGTCGGCAACGCCGCCAGAGGAATCGCCTGTCGCCGAACCGAAGGATTTCTGGCTCGGTGCCGTGAACGGCCCCGTGCCCGCGACGCTGAGGGGCGGCACCGTGATACGCGCGAAGGAATTCGCCGCGCTGCTGAAGCAGCGGCAGGCGGTGGTGGTCGATGTTTCCAACTCGCAGCAGCGCCCGGAAAAGCTCGCACCCCAGGCGGTGTGGATGCCGCCACCGCATCCGGTGATTCCCGGCAGTCTTTGGATCGCGGGGGCGGGCGCGGGTGCGATCGACCCGGCAGTCGAGGAGATCTATCGACAGCGGCTCGCCGAAGCGACGGCGAACAACCTCGACCATCCCATTGTCGTGTACTGCCACGAGCGGTGCTGGTTGAGCTGGAACGCCGCGAAGCGCGCCATCCGCTATGGCTATCGCAAGGTCTACTGGTTCCCGGACGGCATCGAAGGCTGGCGCGCCGCCGGGCTGCCGACGGCCACCGTGGAAGCACCCGCGGCGCGGGTGACGGCGGCGAATTAGCTCGCGCGGCGAATCAGTTCGTCAGCCCGATTCTGACGGCGCCCCAGATTCCGCCGATCACGAGCACGAAGACCGTGAGAAACGAAAGGCCGGCGCCGAGCTGCCGGCTGCGCGGCTCGTTGATGTACTGGATGGAATAGATGATGCGCGCGGCCACGAAGACGAGGCCGATGCCCACCGCCCACGTCTGGCTCACCCACCAGCCGTACAGCCACATGGCCGGAACGAAGGCCATGAGCATCTCCAGCGAGTTCTGATGCACGCGGAACCAACGCTCGAACTTCGGGTGCCCGGTGGTCGCTGGCGCCGCGACGCCATACCAGCCGCGCGCCATGCCGACGAACGCGCCGATCACGACGTACTGAAGTACAGCGAGCAGGATGACCGCCGAAACCCAAACCATATCGTGTCTCCGGTGGCAGGACCCCCACGCCCCGCCGAGCACGCATTGTCTACCATGAGGTCATCGGAAAGAATCGGCTGCCGGCGATTTTTTCAGCCCCGCCCACGGCCTCCATCCGACTCATCCGCCGCGCAGCGCGCTACGGCGTATCGAGCCGCAATCCACCGCCCTGCTCGGCGCCCGCGGCATTCGCACGGAAGAGCTTGAACAGCTCGCGCCCCATGCCATGTTCGTTCCCGCGCAAATCCGCCTGCGGCAACTCGCGCGCATTCCAGACTTCGGCAGAAACCTGCGCTTCCAGCACCCCTGACCCGCAATCGAGACGGATGACGTCACCGTCCCGCACCCGGCCCAGTGGCCCGCCACTCGCCACTTCCGGCGTGACGTGAATGGCCGCGGGCACGGCGCCCGATGCGCCGGACATGCGCCCGTCCGTCACGAGCGCCACTTTGAACCCCTTGTCCTGCAGGGAGGCGAGAGCTGGAGTGAGCTTGTGCAGCTCCGGCATGCCGTTTGCCCGCGGGCCCTGGTGGCGAACGACCACCACGACATCGCGCGTGAGCGCACCGGACTTGAACGCCCGCAATACCTCTTCCTGATCCTCGAACACCGCAGCGGGCGCTTCGATGAGCCGACAATGGCTCTTCACTGAAGACACCTTCACGACGGCGCGGCCGAGATTGCCGCGCACGACGCGCAGCCCGCCATCGGGACTAAACGGATCGCTGGCGGGCCGAAGCACGGCGGTGTCGCCGCTGGCCTGCGGCGCATCCCGCCATGCAACGCAAGCGAGCGCGAAAGATGAAATTCGCCGG
>JBDZVF010000245.1:0-9182 GCA_040255575.1 Pseudomonadota bacterium
AATCGTCGCCTAACCATGAGATCTACCAGCAGCGGCGTTTTTCAACGGCCTGTTAAGAGGTATCGACGGGTGCACATGCCTGCTGCCAAACTGGTCTCATGAGATCAGTCGTTCACCGTCGCATGCTCGCGTTGGCCATCGCGTGTTGCGTATCTGCAGTTGCCCTGACCACACCTGCTGTGGCAGCCGGCGTGTCACACCATCAGCTACACATCGTGGGGACCGGTGCCCGCACGGTTATCCTCGAATCAGGACTGGGAGATACCCTCGCCGTCTGGAAGGACATCCAGCCGAAGATCGCCGCACACTGCACGCGTACTGTCTCTTACACGCGAGCGGGATACCTGGGCAGCGATCCCGCCGATGGTCCGCGGGACTCAGCGACCATCGTGAAGGAGCTGCGAGAGGAGCTCCAACGCCGGAACATCGCCCCGCCTTACGTGCTGGTGGGTCACTCGCTCGGCGGGCTTTACATGCAGTACTTCGCGCGCAATTTCCCAACCGAAGTCACGGGCCTGCTGCTGATCGACTCCACGCATTGGAATCAGCACATGGTGATCGAGCCGCAAGCGAACCAGCAGTACATGGGGCAACGAGAAGTGACCCTCTTCATGCCCCTGATCATGCGACAGGAGCTGAAGGACAGCGTGCAGGCGGGCGAACAGGTGCACGCGAGCCCCAAGGTCGATGATGTACGCACCATCGTGCTTTCCAGCACGCTGCCACCCAAGAACAGCACGCCGGCATCCCTCGAGCGGGCTGCTCAACTTCAGGGCGAGATCGCCTCGGACTTTCCCGGCTCCCGTCACGTTTTCGTGACAGGCGCGACCCACTACATCCAGCGGGACAAGCCTGAAGTCGTCATCAATGCCGCGCGCGAGCTGGCGGGTTGCGGGGAGCTGCAGGCCACCCGCAGACCGTGAGTCGCTCTACGATTTCTTCAGATCCTCGTCCCAGCTCTTGACCGCCTCGGCATTGTCGCGCGCGGCGCCGAGCGTATCGCGCGCGAGCGCCCAGCGATCCCGCACGAGCCGCAGCACCGGGGCATCGAGGTTCATCGCCTCACCCAGGTCGGCGGCGATACCCACATCCTTGGCGAGCAGGCCGACGGTGAAACCGGTGGCAAACTTCCCGGTGATCACATGCTCCTTCATCACCATCTCGGAAACGAAGCTGCGGCCGGTGGACACGTTGATGATGTCGAACATGGTGGCGGGATCGAGCCCGAAGCGCTGGCCGATGAGCAGCGCCTCCGCCGAGGCGGCGAAGGTGGCCGCGGCGATGTAGTTGTTGAGCGACTTCATCGCATGCGCGCTGCCGAGACCGCCGGTCTCGAACAGGCGATCGCCCATGAGGCCCAGGATGGGACGCGCGCGCTCGATGGCGGTCTTGTCGTCGCCACCGATCATGATGGCGAGCTTGCCGGTGATGGCGCGCGGCACGGCGCCCGAAACCGGGCCATCCAGCATCACGATGCCGAGCGCAGCGAGCTCCGCGCCGAGCGTGCGTGTGCCAACCGGATCGGAGGAACTCATGTCGACGAACAGCGTGCCCCGTTGCAGGTGTCGGGCGAGCCCGCTTTCGCCCAGCATCACGTCACGGACAACGTGGCCGTCGGGAAGCATGGTGATGACGAGCTCGCAGTCGCCGAGATCCGCGAGCGCTTTGGCCCCGCGGCAGCCGTTTGTACTCGCGAAGCGGGAGACCTTGCTCGGGTCCGCGTCATACACGGTCACCGCGTGACCGCCCTTGACGATATGGCCCGCCATCGGCGAACCCATGTTGCCGATGCCGACGAAACCAACGCGCATACCTTCCCCCCTTTGATTTCTTCCCCGCGCGACTACTCCAGCCCCATCTGCTTGAGCACTTCCGTCGTGGTGGCGAAGCTGTCCACCGCCGCCGGCACGCCCGCGTAGATCATGCTGTGCATGAGCACTTCGCGGATTTCTTCCTTGCTCACACCGTTCTGGAGGGCGCCCCTCACGTGCACGCGCAGCTGGTTCTGCTTACCGAGCGCGGTGAGCAGCGCGAGCGTGAGCATGCTGCGCGTCTTGCGATCGAGGGTCGCGCTACCCCAGGTTTCGCCGAAGCAGTAGCGCGTCACCATGTCCTGCAGCGGCCGGGTGAAATCCGTGGCCGCCTCGATCTGGCGGTCGGCCCCTTCGACGCCGAACATCTCGCGCCGGATCGCAAGGCCCGTGGCGTATGCGTCCTGCGCGTCTTCGGGCTTGCCGTGGTTCTGGCTCATGGGCTGCTGCTCCGGGGTGATGATCGAAGCGATCGATCGGGAATTGCAGGGTATCCTAGTGAAATCTCGTGAAGCGTGCGACCCGCGCGAGGAGAAGCCAGGCCGCCACCGCCACCCTGTGGGTTATACCCTGCCACTGAGAGAAGCCGGATTCGCCAGCATGACCGACGCACTCGATACACTCATCATCGGCGCAGGCCACAACGGCCTCACCTGTGCCGCATATCTCGCGGCCGCGGGGCTGCGCGTGCGGGTGCTCGAGCGACGGCACGTCGTCGGCGGCGCGGCGGTCACCGAAGAATTTCACCCTGGGTTCCGCAACTCCGTGGCCGCCTACACCGTTTCGTTGCTCAACCCCCGCGTGATCAGCGATCTCGAGCTTGCGCGGCACGGGCTGCGCGTGGTCGAACGGCGAGCATCGAACTTTCTGCCGACGGCGGACGGGCGTTATCTCCTCACCGGCGGCGGGCGCACGAAAGCGGAAGTCGCCAAGTTCTCCTTGAAGGATGCGGAGCGACTCGATGATTACGCCGCGAATCTGGATGCCATTGCGGATCTGTTGCGCGATGTAGTGTTGCAGACACCGCCGAACATTGTGGAAGGCAGCTGGCGCGCGGCGCTCCCCGAGCTTGTGAACGCCGCCCGCCTGGGTGGCCGCCTGCGAAAGCTGGACATGCCGCGACGGCGCCAGTTGCTGGCGCTCTTCTCGACGTCGGCCGGTGACTATCTCGACGGCTGGTTCGAAAGCGATCCGATCAAGGCGGTGTATGGGTTCGACGGGATCGTGGGGAACTATGCGAGCCCTTACACGCCCGGCTCCGCCTATGTGCTGCTTCATCACGTGTTTGGCGAAGTGAATGGCAACAAGGGCGCCTGGGGCCACGCGATCGGTGGCATGGGCGCCATCACGCAGGCGATGGCGAGGTGCGCGCAGTCGCGCGGCGTGCAGATCGAGGTGAACAGTCCCGTGCGCGAAGTGCTCGTGGAGAACGGGCGCGCGGTCGGCGCGATCACGGAAAATGGTAACGTTCATCGCGCGTCCGCAGTCATCTCGAACCTGAATCCGAAGCTGCTGTATCAGAAGCTCATCGCGCCGGTCGCGCTGCCCGAGGAGTTCAGGCAGCAGATTGGGCGCTGGCGCTGCGGGTCGGGAACGTTCCGCATGAACGTCGCACTGGCGGAGCTGCCGGAGTTTCGCTGCCTGCCGGGGCGCTCGCTTGGAGATCACCACACTGCCGGCATCATCATCGCGCCCACGCTGGGCTACATGGAGCAGGCGTATTTCGATGCGCGCACGCATGGCTGGTCCCGCGCGCCGATTGTCGAGATGCTGATTCCGTCAACGCTGGATGATTCGCTTGCGCCACCGGGCAAGCATGTGGCGAGCCTCTTCTGTCAGCACGTGGCGCCTGAGCTTCCGAACGGGGAGTCGTGGGATACGCATCGTGAGACCGTTGCGGATCTCATGATTGCGACGGTCGATGCGGTCGCGCCGGGGTTCCGGGGTTCGGTGCTCGGGCGGCAGATCATGAGCCCGCTCGATCTCGAGCGGACGTTCGGGCTCGTCGGCGGGGATATCTTCCACGGACAGCTGAGTCTGGATCAGATGTTTTCGGCGCGGCCCATGCTGGGGTATGGCAACTATCGGGGGCCGCTGCCCGGGCTGTATATGTGCGGCTCGGGCACGCATCCGGGCGGTGGAGTCACGGGCGCGCCGGGGCACAACGCCGCGCGCGAGATCATTCGGGATTTCTCGCGCCGGCGACTGAAGCGCGCCGCCGGCTAGCGCCTGGCAAGCGGCAGCGCCCGGAACTCCTTCGCAACGCGCCGGCATTCCGGCACGGTGCGGCCGATGAACACGTCGCCTTCGCCGTATTCACCTTTGCCGGTCTTGAAGAAAGCGCGCCACGCCGACGGCGCGTTCGGGTGATGCAAACTGAGCCAGCGCCTTCTTTGCGAGCGCGGCAGTGAGTCGAGTCATGGAGTGCTATCGTAGCGGCATGACAACCCGCTCGCCTCTCGAGTTGATGCCCGAGCTACTCGCCCTCGCGGTCGACGCAGCACGCTCTGCATCCGAAGGAATTCTTTCCGGCTTCCGCAGCAAGCACCTGAGCACCGAACGCAAGCCGGATGGCTCACCGGTCACGCAGTTCGATCGAAACGCGGAACAGCAGATCCGCGCGTATCTCGCGAAACATCAGCCGCAGAACTGGCCGGTGCTGGGCGAAGAGCTCGGCGACGATACGTCGGGCGCGCGCTACAGATGGGTGGTTGACCCGATCGACGGGACGCTCCCGTTCTCACGTGGCCTGCCGACATTCGGCACGCTGCTGGCGTTTGAAGATGCGGTTGAGAAGCGAGCACTCGTCGGCGTGATTCATCTGCCCGCGATGAACGAGACCTACTCCGCCGCGCGCGGGCAAGGCGCATGGGGCAACGGCGAACGCCTGCACGTCGCGCAGCCGCGTTCGCTTCGCGAATGCATCATCTCAGCGCCGCCCGAGCACTACTTCCGCCTCGCCGGTATCGCAGAGAGCGAAGAACAGCTTCGCGCACAGGTGCCCCACCTCCGCTGCTTCGCAGACTGCTGGGCCCACGCGATGGTCGCCCGCGGCGCCATCGACGCGCTGCTAGAGTTCCGCCTCGCGCGCTGGGACATCGCCGCCACCGAAGTCCTGATCGAAGAAGCCGGCGGCCGCGCCCTGATCTGGGATTCGACCCACACCCCCGGCAAATACGACGCCATCATCGGCAGCCCCACCGCTGCGGACGAAGTCTCGAAAATCATCCGCGGCTGACCAGCAACCTCGAGCTGCATGAACGCCACCCGCCTCGAGGCGGTGGCTCGCTCGAAGGGAACCTCGGCGGGGGCTTCCGATGTCAGGAACATCGGAAGAGCGCGCATGGAGCCTTGAGCGTCCCCCGCCGAGGTTCCCTTCGAGCGAGCCGCCGCCCGCGCAGGCGCCACCTCGTTCATGCCAGCCGTGCAGGCGTCACCGTCTTGGTGCCAGCCCTCACCCCAACGGCCGAATCAACTCCGGATCATCCTGCGAAGTGGAATTAACTCTCGGGCTCACCGCATACGCCTGCATCCACTTGTCCGGATAAGCATGCAACACTGCCGTGGCCCGCACGGGCGTCCCGCTGAGCCAGGTCGCATAATCCTTCCGCCGCAGGATTCCTGGCATTCGCCTGCCACCCGCATCGATGCGGGCAATCAAAGTATTCGCCGGCACAGTCACGATGACGAAGCTCTCAATGACATCCCCGTCGTCCGACTCCGATCGATCCCACACCGCCGCAACCCCGAACACCTGCCGATCGAGCAAGCTGACGAAGTAAGGCTGCCGATACTTCTCAGCCGTCAGCTGCCATACATAGAAGCCGGCCATGGGAAGAATGCACCGCTGGCTTGCAAGCCAGGGATCGCGCGTATCCGGCGTCTGCCCGAGCCACTCGGAATCGATCGTGCCGTATTCGTTGGGAATCGGCGTGCCTTCGGCGGATGCGGGCACGAGCCCCCAGCGCATCATCACGCCTTCGATCGCACCCTCATGCCAGCGCAACACCGGCACGTACTGAGCAAGAGACACGTTGAACCTGGGGACGAATTTCCACCAGCGATGCACGGGCACGAACTCACGTTCCGCGTCGTCCTGCCTGGGGAGTACATAGCGCTCGCACATATCGCCTCAGGCTATGCGAGCGGCTCGGCGCGAGACAAGCGAAGACTCAGCCGTGCATCAGCTCCACAGCTTCTTCGTCGCGAGGCGCGCGCCTTCGACCAGGGACTGCATCTTTGCCCAGCATATGGATGGGTGCACAGCGCCGAAGCCCGCGAAGTGACCGAAGCCACAATCCGTGCCGGCAATGACTCGTTCCCGGCCCACGAGGTCCGCATACCGTCGGATACGTTGCGCAACCACTTCCGGATGCTCGACGAAATTCGTGGTCGTATCGAGCACGCCGGGCACCAGCACCTTCTCGTCCGGCAGCTTCGCCGTCGCGAACAACTCGTACTCATGCTCGTGCCGCGGATTGCCCCCTTCGATGAGGATGCCGCGCGGCTTCACCTTCAAGAGCGTAGGCAGCACCTTGTAGAGCGGAATGTCGCGCGTGTGCGGCCCTTCGTAATTGCCCCAGCAGATGTGCATCCGCATGCTCTCCGCGGGAATGTTGCGGACGGCGTGGTTCAGTGCCTCCACCTGAAGCGCCGCGTTGCGAAGGAACTCGTCGTCATCGACGTCACGGAAGCGGATGTGCCGGCCCATGCCGAGATCCGGGCAATCGATGGAGAGGGTAATGCCCGCCGCCGCGATCGCCTCATATTCGGGACGCATGGCCTCGGCGAGCGCCTCGAGATACTTCTCGTACGTCGGGTAGTACTCGTTCGGCTGAAAGATGGCGATCGTGCCCGGCGAGGGCGCCGACATGAACGTGCCCGCCGGATCCTGCCCCACCAGCGCGTCTTCCAGTCGCGCGATATCGTCATGCAGCGGCTGGAGTGTCTTCACGCTGAGCGGCCCGCGGCAGATCGGCCGCACGTATTTCGGAGTGGCGCCCTCGGCCGCGATCTTGTCGCGATAGTCCGGATAGTCATCGAGGTCCTGCGGCGTGGCGCGCGGGGCGTTCCCAAGCTCAAAGCCGTGCAGGCGATGACGCATGTAGGTGGCGTAACCGATCTTGCTCATCTCGCCATCGTTCACGATGTCGAGACCGGCCTCGCGCTGCTGCCGAACGGCCTGTTTCACGGCGGCGCGCATGGTGGTGTCGAAGTGCTGGGGATCGATTTCCTCGCCCTTGTCCTGCGCAAACAGCACGGCGACCACGTCTTTGGGACGCGGCAAGCTGCCAACGTGAGTCGTGAGAATGCGGTCGATTCGAGTGGTCATTCCGGTCTCCGGCCCTCCCACGCATTCCGTAGCAGCCGGCGGATGCCGTCGGCCGTCAGGGGCGCAGGGTTGTAATACGGATTCTTCGTGGCGAGGCTCACGGCCTGCTCGATACCGCTTTCCGGCATGCCGAGCTCCTTCAGCGAGAGCGGCGCGCCGATCGCGACATTCAGATCGAACAGCGCCTGCGCGGCGTTGCCGCCGCCAAGCGCGCGCGAAATACGGCTCATCGCGTCCTCGGCGACGGCGTTGTACGCCGTGGCGTGCGGCAGGATGACGGTGTGCGTTTCCGCGTGCGGCGTGTTGAACGCGCCGCCGACCACGTGACAGAGCTTGTGATGGAGCGCCATGCCTACGGCCGCCAGCACACAGCCGCCGAGCCACGCACCGAAGAGCGCTTCCGAGCGCGCGTCGACGTCAGTGGGCTCCTTCACGATCGCCGGCAGGCTGTGACCGAGGGCGCGGATGCCCTCTTCCGACATCTGCGAAATCAGGGGATTCGCATTCTCGCTGTAAAGCGCCTCGACGCAGTGGGCGATCGCGTTCACGCCACTGGTCGCCGACACTTTCGGCGGCAGCTTCAGAGTCAGCAGCGGATCGTAGATCACGGTGCGCGGCTGCGTATGCGCGTCACGCGCCACGTGCTTGATGCCGTTCTCGGTGTAGCCCCAGATCGGCGTCACTTCGGAGCCGGAGTACGTCGTTGCGACCGCCAGAATCGGCAGCCGCCGCTCGAACGCGATCGCTTTCGCAAGCCCGATGGTCGAGCCGCCGCCGATTGCGATCAGGCAGTCCGCGTCGAGGCGCGTGGTGCGCTCGACGGCTGCGCGCACCACGTCCGCAGGGGTATGCATCGCCGCCTTGTCGTACACCACGATGGCGGAGCTGCCGAGCAGGCCCGCGCAATGTTCGCCCAGGGCTCTTTGCCCCGGTGTGGTGATGATGAATGCCCGCGACCCGAGCCGCGCCGTCTCGGGCGCGAGGTCCGCCAGCGCCCCCACGCGAAACACGACGCGCGAAGGCAAAGTCTCATGGATGAAACGCAAATTCACGGCGAAGCTCCTCTCAGCCGCCCGGCGATTGAGGGCCTCTTCAATCCGAAGCGGGAATGGCGCGGCGAGCGAGCCGCCCGCCGCGCCCGGGGCCGATCACGTCAGATATCGATCGGGTCGTTCAGGCGCTTGAGCAGCGCCTCGCGCTGATCCTTGAACTGCGGCGAGATGATGAACTCCGAGCCCAGCGTTTCCTTCGGCTCATCGACCAGGAAGCCGATCGAGTGTGCCGCTTCGAAGAGCGCGCCCGCGGGCGTGCGCACATACACTGACTTGAAGTACGTGCGGTCCTTGCGGTCGGACACATCGGTGAAGCCGAGCCCTTCGATCTCCGCTTTCACCTTGTCCTGCACGTCCATGTTCGGCACGCCGAACGCGCCGTGGTGGACCATGCCCTCGCCATACGACCAGTTGCCCGGCGCGCGTTCCGGCTGCAGCCACAGATCCACGGTTTTCGCCGGGCCGCCCTCATCCACCTGGTAACGGTGGAAGGCGCCATCGCTGCCCACCTTCTGGTGGTTCCAGCCTTCGTTCATGAAGAAGTGCATGTCGTCCATGTCACGCAGCGAGACCGTCCAGCTGTGAAAGCCGCGGATCGCAGCGCTCTCGGGCACGCCGTACTTCGGGTCGACCCAGGGCTTGCGCGTGTCGCGGTCATCCTCGATGAGCTCGAAAATGAGCCCGCACTCGGGATGCTCCACCTGCAGGATCTTCTGGCCGAAGCGCTCGTACTGACTGGTGATCTTCACCTTGTGCTTGTTGAAGCGCTCGACCCAGAAGTCGTGCGAGCCCTTCGGCACGGTGTAACTGATGATGCCGATCTGACCGGTGCCGGCGCGCGCCTTGCGCCCGGTGCGGCGCCAGGGGAACGTCGTCGTGAGGTTGCCCGGGCTCCCCATTTCGTCGCCGAAATAAAGGTGGTAGATCGGCTCGACCCCGTCATAGAGCAGCGTGCGCTTCATGAGGCGCAGGCCCAGCGTCTTGACG